>DAISXI010000118.1:0-5526 GCA_036825935.1 Hydrogenophaga sp. | reverse complement strand
GCGGCGGCGCTTTTCTTGAAGTGCTCGAAGGCAAGACCTTGCCTGCGTTTGCGGTTTTGGCTGAGCGCGCCGCTTGAACGCATTCGGTCAAGGCCTGGCCCTGGGCTTGGGTCTGATCGTGGCCATCGGTGCGCAAAACGCCTTTGTGTTGCGCCAAGGTCTGCGGCGCGAACACGTGGGCAGCGTGGTGCTGCTGTGCGCGGTGGCCGATGCCTTGCTGATCGCGCTGGGCGTGTGGGGCATGGCGCAGGCCTTGGACGATCGCCCCACCTTGGCCTTGGCCCTGTCTTTGGGTGGCGCGGCGTTTTTGGCGTGGTACGGCTGGCGCGCGTTTGCTCGCGTGTTCAAGGCCAACCGTTTGCAGGCGGCAGTGGAGCAGGCACCCTTGTCGCGCGCGGCTGTATTGGCGCAGGCCGCGGCCTTCACCTTGCTCAACCCGCACGTCTACCTCGACACCGTGGTGCTGGTGGGCAGCATCGGGGCGCAACACCCGCCAGCGGCCCAGTGGTGGTTCGTGGCCGGGGCGAGCACGGCCAGTGTGCTGTGGTTTTCCTCGCTGGGGTTTGGCGCTCAGTGGCTCGCGCCTTGGTTTGCGAAGCCGCGCGCTTGGCAGGTGCTCGACGCGCTGATCGGCCTGACCATGTGGGTCTTGGCACTGTGGTTGCTGGGAGGCGCCCTCAATTGGTAACCGCGCGGTAACAAGTTTCCACCATAATTGGAAACTCAATTACAAAACGAGGCCCGCTGGGGTCTCACGGAGACCCGATATGCCTTCACGCGCCACCAAAATCGTTGCCACCTTGGGTCCCGCTTCCAGCGACCCGGCCATGCTCGAGGCCATGATCCGAGCGGGGGTCAACGTGGTGCGCTTGAACTTCAGCCACGGCAAAGCCCAAGACCACATCGACCGCGCCGACTTGGTGCGCGCCGCTTCGTTGCGTGCGGGCCGAGAAGTGGCCATCATGGCCGACCTGCAAGGCCCCAAGATCCGCGTCGGCAAGTTCGCCGAGGGCAAGGTCATGTTGGAGCCCGGTCAAGCCTTTGTGCTGGACGCCTCGCGCACCGAACTGGGTGACATCCACGGCGTGGGCTTGGACTACAAAGAGCTGCCGCGCGACGTCAAGGCCGGCGATGTGCTGCTGCTCAACGACGGCCTGATCGTCATGATCGTGTCCAAGGTGGTGGGCGCGGCGGTGCACGCCACCATCAAGCTCGGCGGCGAGCTGTCCAACAACAAAGGCATCAACAAACAGGGCGGCGGCCTGACCGCCCCGGCCCTGACGGCCAAGGACATGGAAGACCTCAAAACCGCCATGGCGATGCGCGCCGACTACGTGGCCGTGAGCTTCCCCAAAAACGCCACCGACATGGAGCTCGCGCGCCAACTCTGCACCGTGGCCTGTGAAGGCACGGGCCACAAGCCCGGCCTGATCGCCAAGATCGAACGCGCCGAAGCGATCCCCGAGTTGGCCAACATCCTGAAGGTCTCCGACGGCATCATGGTCGCGCGTGGCGACTTGGCCGTGGAAGTGGGCAACGCCGCGGTGCCGGGCATGCAAAAACACATGATCAAGTTGGCCCGCCAGATGGACAAGCTGGTCATCACCGCCACCCAGATGATGGAGAGCATGATCGTCAATCCCGTGCCCACGCGCGCCGAGGTCAGCGACGTGGCCAACGCCGTGCTCGACGGCACCGATGCCGTCATGCTCAGCGCCGAAACCGCCGCGGGCAAGTACCCGCTGGAGACGGTCGAGCAAATGGCCGCCATTTGTTTGGAAGCCGAAAAAGCCGATTACGACCCCTTGGAAGACGACTTCCAAGGCAAGACCTTCACCCGCATCGACCACGCCATCGCCATGGGCGCTTTGTTCACGGCCCACCACCTCAAGGCCAAGGCCATCGTGGCCTTGACCGATTCGGGCTCCACGGCGCTGTGGATGAGCCGACACAACGTGCGCATGCCGATTTACGCGCTCACCCCCAAGCTCTCGACCCAACGCAAGATGGCCTTGTTTCGCAACGTGCGCCCGATTTTGATGGACACCAGCGCCGACCGCGACACCGCGCTGGCCGACGCCGAAAACCACCTCAAAAAGCGCGGCATCGTCAGCGCGGGCGACGTCTACGCCATCACCGTGGGCGAGCCCATGGGCACGCCGGGCGGCAGCAACACGCTCAAGCTCTGCAAGGCTTCTTGATCCGGGATGGGGTTTGCCCTGAAGTAGGCGCGAAATGTTCGGTTTTGATTGAATAATCACCTTCATGGAACTCAATCCCCGTCAAACCGAACTCATCGAAGCCGTGCGAAGCAACGGCCCGACCAGCATCGAGGCCCTGGCCGAGCGTTTTGGGGTGACCTTGCAAACCGTGCGCCGCGATGTGCGCCACTTGGCCGAAGGCGGTTGGCTGGCGCGTTTTCATGGCGGCGTGCGCCTGCCGGGCTCGACCACGGAAAACATCGCTTATCGCCAACGCCAGGCCTTGGCTTCCGAAGGTAAAGCCTTGATTGCTCGCGCCATCGCGCGACGCATCCCCAACGGCTGTTCCTTGATCATGAACATCGGCACCACGATCGAGGCCGTGGCCCACGAACTGCGGCACCACCAAGGCCTGCGGGTGATCACCAACAACCTGCACATCGCCGCGGTGTTGAGCGTCAACCGCGACTGCGAGGTGATCGTGGCGGGGGGCGTGGTGCGCGGCACGGACCAAGGCATCGTGGGCGAAGCCACGGTGGACTTCATCCGCCAATTCAAGGTCGACATTGGTCTGTTGGGCATCAGCGGCATCGAGGCCGACGGCACCTTGCGCGACTTCGACTTCCGTGAGGTGAAGGTGTCGCGCGCGATCATCGAGCAATCACGTGAGGTGTGGTTGGCCGCCGATCACACCAAGTTCAACCGACCCGCCATGGTGGAGTTGGGGGCCTTGAACGATGTGGACATTTTGTTCACCGACGAGCCGCCGCCCCAGCCTTTCGTCGACTTGCTCAGCCAGGCCAACGTGGAATGCGTGGTGGCCCATGAACCGCACAAGGAACGCTCTTGAAATACCTGCTTGCCCTTGATCAAGGCACCTCCAGTTCGCGCAGCATCGTGTTCGATGAAAGCGGTGTCATGGTTGCCATGGCCCAGCGCGAATTTCGCCAAATTTACCCACAGCCCGGCTGGGTGGAGCACGACCCCAACGAGATTTGGGAGACGCAGCTCGCCACCGCGCGCGAGGTCTTGGTCCAAGCCGGTTTGACCGCACAGGACATCGCCGCCATCGGCATCACCAACCAGCGCGAAACCACGGTCGTGTGGAACCGGCGCACGGGCGAGCCGGTCCACAACGCCATCGTGTGGCAAGACCGCCGGGCCGAGCCCACGTGCGCCGATTTGCGAGCCCAGGGTTGGGAGCCCAAGGTCCAAGCCAGCACGGGCTTGCGCATCGATGCCTATTTTTCGGGCACCAAGCTGCATTGGATTTTGAAGAACGTGCCGGGCGCCAGGGCCTCGGCCGAGCGAGGTGAGTTGGCCTTTGGCACCGTCGACAGTTGGTTGATCTGGCGGCTCACCGGCGGCGCTGCGCACGTCACCGACGTCAGCAACGCCGCGCGCACCCTGATGTTCAACATCCGCGACAACGTGTGGGACGAGGCGCTGCTGCAAGCGCTCGACGTGCCTGCGTCGATGTTGCCGCAGGTCTTGCCGTCCAGCGCGGCTTTTGGTGAAACACAAAGCCATTGGTTGGGGCATTCGATCCCGATCGGCGGCGTGGCGGGCGACCAACAAAGCGCCCTGTTTGGTCAAGCCTGTTTTGAACCTGGTATGGCCAAAAACACCTACGGCACGGGTTGCTTCATGCTGATGCACACGGGTGAGCGTTTTCAGCTCAGCACCAATGGACTCATCACGACCGCGGCGGCACAAGCCAGCGCCGGTCGGCCGCAGTTCGCCATGGAAGGCAGCGTGTTCATTGGGGGGGCGGTGGTGCAGTGGCTGCGGGACGGCTTGCGTGCGATCACCTCGAGCGCCGACGTGCAGGGCTTGGCCGACAGCGTGCCCGACACCGGCGGGGTGGTGTTCGTGCCCGCCTTCACCGGACTCGGCGCGCCGTACTGGGCACCCGAGGCCACGGGCACCATCGTGGGTTTGACGCGGGGTTCGACCGTGGCCCACATCGCGCGCGCGGCGTTGGAGAGCATCGCGTTTCAAAGCGCCGCCTTGTTGCAAGCCATGGACCGAGACGCGGTTGCCGCGGGCGGTGTGCCCGTGGCGCAGTTGAGGGTCGATGGTGGGGCGTGCGTGAACAACCTGCTCATGCAAATGCAAGCCGACTTGCTCGGCATCCCCGTGGTCCGGCCTGCGGTGACCGAAACCACCGCTTTGGGCGCGGCCTATTTGGCGGGCCTGCACGTGGGCGTGTTCAGCGATTTGGCCGATTTGGCCCAGCGTTGGCGTGCCGAACGCACGTTCTACCCTGCCATCCCGCGAGAACAGGCGCAAGAACGCATGCTTCGCTGGGAAAAGGCCGTGCGCCAGTCCATGTGAGCCCAAAGGGCGTCAACCCGGCGCAAGCCAGCGGACGGTAAAATCTGAAGAGTTACCAACCGGTTACCAACTTTTTCAAAGGTGAATCCATGGCGCTCGTTTCCATGCGCGAACTGCTCGACCACGCTGCGGTCAACGGTTACGGCATCCCCGCTTTCAACGTCAACAACCTCGAACAGGTCCAGGCCGTCATGCAAGCCGCCGACGAAGTCGGTGCGCCGGTCATCCTGCAGGCCAGCGCGGGTGCACGCAAGTACGCGGGCGAGCCCTTCATCAAACACCTGATCCAAGCCGCCACCGAGCAGTGGCCCCACATCCCCTTGGTCATGCACCAAGACCACGGCACCAGCCCCCAGGTCTGCCAAGGCGCACTCAACCTCGGCTTTGGCTCGGTCATGATGGATGGTTCGTTGATGGAGGACGGCAAAACCCCGGCCAGCTTTGACCACAACGTCAACGTCACCCGCACCGTGGTTGAGATGGCCCACAACATCGGCGCCACCGTCGAAGGCGAACTCGGTTGCTTGGGCAACCTGGAAACCGGTGAAGCCGGCGAAGAAGACGGCATTGGCGCCGTGGGCAAACTCGACCACAGCCAAATGCTCACCGACCCCGAAGAGGCCGCCACCTTTGTCAAAGCCACCCAGCTCGACGCCTTGGCCATTGCCATCGGCACCAGCCACGGCGCCTACAAATTCACCCGCGAGCCCACTGGCGACATCTTGGCCATCAGCCGCGTCAAAGCCATCCACGCGCGCATCCCCAACACCCACTTGGTCATGCACGGCAGCTCCAGCGTGCCGCAAGAACTCTTGGCACAAATCAACCGCTTTGGCGGCCAAATGAAAACCACCTTTGGTGTGCCCGTGTCCGAGATCCAAGAGGCCATCAAACACGGTGTGCGCAAGATCAACATCGACACCGACATCCGTTTGGCCATGACCGGCGCGGTGCGCCAGTTCTTGTTCGAAAACCCCGACAAGTTCGA
>DAISXI010000117.1:0-5613 GCA_036825935.1 Hydrogenophaga sp. | reverse complement strand
CCATCACACCCGCCAAACAACCATGAACAAACGCCACACCCTGGGCCTTTTGGCCCTGAGCGCAGCCCTGTTTCTGCCTTTGGCCCACGCCCAATCGGCGCCCAAAGTCACTTTGGAAACCTCGATGGGCACGGTTGTCGTGCAACTCGACCCGGCCAAAGCCCCCCTGTCGGTCAGCAACTTCTTGCAATACGTCAACGACGGTCACTACAACGGCACCGTGTTTCACCGCATCATCCCCACCTTCATGGTCCAAGGTGGCGGCTTCACCCCCGACAACCGCCAAAAGCCAACGCGTGGGCCCATCGCCATTGAGTCCAACAACGGCCTGAAGAACAACCGCGGCACCATCGCCATGGCCCGTACCATGGACCCGAACTCGGCCACCGCTCAGTTTTTCATCAACGTGGTCGACAACGACTTCTTGAACTACCGCGCCCCCACCAGCCAAGGCTACGGCTATGCCGTGTTTGGCCAAGTCATCTCGGGCATGGACGTGGTCGACAAGATCCGCGCCACCCCCACGGGCGCTCAAGACCGCCCCCTGACACCCGTCACCATTTTGAAAGCCACCTCGGAGAAATGAACATGGCCAACCCCCAAGTCGAATTGCACATCGCCGGTTTCGGCACCATCACCTTGGAGCTGGACGCCGACAAAGCCCCCGCCTCGACCGCCAACTTTTTGGCCTACGTCAACAAGGGCCACTACAACAACACGGTGTTTCACCGCGTCATCCCCGGCTTCATGGTTCAGGGTGGCGGTTTTGAGCCGGGCATGAACCAAAAGCCTTGCGAGGCCCCCATCAACAACGAAGCCAACAACGGCTTGAAGAACAACAACTACACCGTGGCCATGGCCCGCACCAGCGACCCGCACTCGGCCACCGCGCAGTTCTTCATCAACGTCGCCGACAACGGCTTCTTGAACCACACCGCGCCCAGCATGCAAGGCTGGGGCTACGCCGTGTTTGGCCACGTGATCAAGGGCACCGAAGTGGTGGACCAGATCAAGGCCGTGAAAACCGGCCGCAAGGGCTACCACGACGACGTGCCACTGAACGACGTCGTCATCGAAAAAGCCGTCGCTCTTTGAGCCTGACGCGCAGCGCCATGCCCGACGCGCCGCCCGCGGCCCATCGGCCCGAAACTCTTCGGGCGCCCAGCGAATGGCGCTGTGTGGACATCATCTCGGACCTGCACCTGCAGCCCAGCGAGCCCGCCACGTTTGACGCTTGGCGGGCTTTTTTGCGTGGGCAGGTGTCGGGTGCGCCCGACGCTTTGCCGGTGGCCGATGCACTCTTCATCTTGGGCGACCTGTTCGAAGTCTGGGTTGGCGACGATGCACTCAGCAGCAACGAGGACCCCGTGGCCGCTTTTTGGCGCGACTGCGCCGACGCATTGGCCGAGCGCGCCCGTTTGGGGCCGGTGTATTTCATGGCGGGCAACCGCGACTTCTTGTTGGGGCCGGTGGCCAGCGAACGCATGGGCTGGCAGGTTTTGAGCGACCCGACCGTGCTGTGCATGGGCGAGCAGCGAACCTTGCTGAGCCACGGCGACGCACTGTGCATTGACGACACGGACTACCAAGCCTTTCGCCGCACCGTGCGCCAAGTCGACTGGCAAGGCCACTTTTTGAGTCAAAGCTTAAAAGAACGCTTGAGCGTGGCGCGCGACTTGCGCGAACGCAGCCAAGCGCGCAAAGACCGCCAAGGCCTCGACCCCAGCCTGTGGGCCGATGTGGATCACAGCGCCGCTGAGCAGTGGCTCTTGGGCGCCGATGCCCGCGTGCTCATCCACGGCCATACCCACCGCCCCGGCCAGCACGCATGGACCGGCGCCAACGGGCACCTGTTCGAGCGGCACGTGCTGAGCGACTGGGAGCTGAGCGGCCAGACGCCACGCTGCGAAACCTTGCGACTGCACGTGAGCGGGGAGCTCACGCGCTGGCTCCCCCAAGCGCTTTAGCGCTTGAGCAAGGCCTTGAGCGCCGTCTGCAAGCGACGCGCTTGTGCGGCGTCGTGCGGCTGTGCCAACACCCGCGCCACGTCTTGCGCCCACGTCTGCGCGGGCGTGGGGTCGTTGCGGCGCGTGAGCAACAGCAACTGCAATTGACGGCGCTCGGCGAGCTGCTCAGCGGGTGTGGGCACCTCGGCGGCCATTTCCAAACGCAACAAGGCGCTGGCGTCTGTGGCCGAGGCGCTGCCACCCAAGGCTTGCACCCAGGCACTGCGGCTAGCCGCATTCACTCGGCTGCCCAGGGCCTGGGCCGTGGGCACGGCATCGGGCTGGCGTTGCTCCCACGCGCTCAGGAGCTGCGTCAAGACCTCGCCGTGGGCCATGGCGGCCAAACGGCGCATTTGTTGCTCGGCTTGCTCCAAAGCTTGGCGTTGGGCACGGAACGCCGTGTCACCCAAACGGGGGCCGCGCGGGGCGCGCTCTTCGCGTTGACCGAAACGGCCCTCATCACGGCGGCCATCGCGGGCGCCGCCGAATTTGTCGTCGCGTCGGGGTGGGCGCGAGCGGTCGACCGCGGCGGTGGCGCTGCCTTTGGCTTGGCCCGGACGGTCATCACCGCGCATGGCCACCAGCTTTTTGGGCGCGGCGGCGGGCACCTCAGCGGCAACCACGGCGTCGCTCTCGCTCTCAGTCACGGGCTCAGGGGCTGCGGCAGGGGCCAGGGCTGGTGCAGGGACTGGCGCACCTTCGCTGGCGGCGTGGAGGGCTGCCACCGCTTTGGCAATCGCCGCGGCATCGCCGGCGTCACACGCAGCTTGCACGGCCTGAGCCGCCTCGACCACCCGGCGGTCGTGATCGCTCAAAGCCTCGGCGGCGGGCGCACGGGATGTGGTCTTGCGCGAGAAGGCCTCGTCCAAGGGCTGTCGGAACGCGTCCCACAGCTTTTGTTCGTGCTTGCGGTCCAGCGAGATGCTTTGGGCATCGGCTTGCCAACGCTGTTGCAGCGCCTTGACGGCGGCCACGCGCAGCACGGGCTCGGCGGCCAAAACCTTGGCCTCTTCGATCATGGCTTGGCGACGTGCCAAGGCCTGGTATTGCGCCGCTTGCAAAGGCGCATGGGCCTCGTGCATGAGGGTTTTCCATTGCGGCTGGATGGCGGCAAAGGCTTTTTCGCCCATGTGACCGCCGTTGCGCCAGCGCTCCGCAAAGGCATGCAAATCGCGGGCTTGTTGCTTCCAGTCTTGGCTCTCGGCGTGCGCCAAGGTCCAGGCACGCACCTCGTCCATCAGGGCTTGGCGCTGGGCCTTGGTTTGTTCGGACTGCTCTTTGACTTGCTTCAACCAAGCGTCCACCCACTGGTGCAACTCAACACAAGCCGCGTCGAAGGCCTTGAACAAGGTCGCACCCGGCAATGCGCCGTGCGCGGAATCGGCCCGCTTCCATTGCTCGCGCAAACCCCGCAGCTGCTCTTGGAGCTTGCGCCCGCCCACGCGCTTGCCCTCAGGCGCCATGAGCAGGGCCTGCGCTTGGTCGAGCAAGGCTTGGTGGGTGGGCACGGCCGCGGCCTTGGGGCTGCTGGCGGGGACCGCGGCGTTGGCCGCCGGCGGGGATTTGGTCGGCTCGCTGCCTTGACGCAGGGCCTGGATTTGTTCGGCCCACACGGGCACCGCGGGTAGCGGCGCTTCGGGGTCGGCGCTGGCGGCCTGTGTCAGGGCCAGGGCGGCGCCAAACGCTTCCCACACCAACTGCAACTGAACTTGCGCCGTCTCCAACATCTGGTGGAATTTGGGTGCCACCGCTGGCCAAGCCTCTTGCTGCGCCAAAGACACAGACTGCGCCTGCCAATGTGAGACATCGCCACCCAACGCGGCCATGCCGATCAAAGCGTCTTGCCAAGGCTTGGTGGACAACACCTCAATGCGCTGGGCAATCAAGACCGAAGCCTCCCGCTCCACTTGGATGCGGTGCTGCAAATCCTCAACGGCTTTGATGCGGTTGACCAAGGCTTGTCGACATGACGCCAAGGGCTCACGCGACAGAGCTGCACCGGCTTTGGCCGCATCGCGCTGCCATGCTTGGGCATGTTGCACATCAAATGGGGTTTGGCCGAGCAACTGCTCAGCTTTGGTCACCCACACGGCGTTCATGTCATCGGGGGAGTGGGCTTCGGCGGGGGTGGAGGTGGTGTTCACAAGCGATCGAATCTGTCGGTGGAGGTTGCGCGCGCGCCAACCAAAGGTGGGTATTGTCGCCGCTGACGGGCCACTTGGACGTGCAAAAGTGTGCTTTTTCTCCGACAAAAATCCGGCTCACGGCAGCTTTTTTAGGCTTACCGACCCAAAAACACGACCGTTCTATTTGTTAATTTTTGCAATTCTCTCATCCATCCGTCGTACCCCAATCGGGCGTTATTACCCAGCGTAATTACTTTTTAAGTATTAATAAAAACAAAAAAGCAACATATCAATTAATTCCAAAAATCTCAATTTTATATTCTTTACAAATCTTAAGAATTTGGAAAACAACGATTTTTAGAATTTTCAAACCCCTACCATGCCCCCAGTTCTTTGAACCAAGGGTGACCTTGTAACAAAGCCGCTGTCCTGACCGACGGCTTGCCCTGCATAGGAGTTCATGCATGACAACCAACCGCACTCAACGCTTCAAACGTATGGAATGGAAAGACCTCGCCAAACGCCCTATGGCCCCCTGGCTCGCGGCCGCATTGACGATCAGCCTTCTGCTGACCCTCTGGTTTCGGCTCTCAGGCCCGCTGGAGCTGCGCGCCCTGAATTGGCTCCAAGAGCGCCAGTCGCAATCCCAAAACGACTTTGGTTTGGCCTCTGCGGCTTCACTGGAGTCCTTGAGCGAGCCACAGGCCTTGCTGGTCTCGTGGCTCAGCCGCAAATACCGCGTGGCCCCCGAGCCCTTGAGCGCGATCGTTGTCGAGGCGTTTGAACTGGGGGCCCAAAAAGGCTTGGACCCGGCCTTGATTTTGTCGGTCGCGGCCAACGAGTCGCGCTTCAACCCCTTGGCCCAAAGCCCCGTGGGAGCCCAAGGCCTCATGCAGGTGCTGACCCGGGTGCACTCTGAGAAGTTCGATGACCACGGCGGCACCGACGCTGCCTTTGATGCCCTGATCAATTTGCGCGTGGGCTCCAAGATCCTTCAAGACAACATTCGTCAGGCCGGATCGGTCGAAGGTGGTTTGCGCCGCTACGTGGGTGCGGTGAAAACGGACGGTCGAGATTACATACACAAAGTGGTGGCCGAACAAATGCGCCTGCACAGCGTGATGGCCGGCAAGAGCACCTCGTTTTTGGCCCTCCCCGCGGGTATGCCCGACCTTTCTCTGCCCGAACCCGAGCTGGTGGCGGGCATCGACGAGCTCGAGAACTGAGCCGCTCAGTTACACTCTCTCCCGCACGCAACTGGCGATAGGCGCCCGCCCCAAACCTGGGCTGGGCAGCTGACGTGGCCCCCCAAAGCAGCAGGCTTTGGGACAACCACTGGGAAGCGTGCCACCCCTCGGGGTGTTTGGCCGTTCGCCTGGGCAGCCCTTGTCACCCATGACAAGGTTCCATCATTTGAAGGACTGCCATGTACAACCGCAACACACCGATTGAACAAACCGACCCCGAGCTGTTCGCCGCCA
>DAISXI010000116.1:2083-5643 GCA_036825935.1 Hydrogenophaga sp. | reverse complement strand
GAGTCTTGGGTGATGGCGCGGGTGGTCATGTCGGCGATGAAGGGTTGGCTGCCGAAGAGCAGGGTTTCCGACAAGGGCAGCATGCGGGAACAAAACTCGGCCGGGCCGATGCACCAACCCGACCGAAAGCCAGGGGCGGCGTGTGATTTGGAGATGGAGGCGGTGACGACGGTGCGATCGGCCAGTTCGGGCAGGTCCAGCGGTGAGGCGAAGGCGACGCCGTCGAACACCAGGTCCTCGTACACCTCGTCCGAGACGATCCACAGGTCGTGCGCCACGGCCAATGTGCCCAAGGCGGCGATCTCATCGGCGCGCAGGACGGCGCCGGTGGGGTTGTGGGGCGTGTTGATGAAGAGCACGCGGGTGTGGGGCGTGATGTGGGTCTCGACATCGGCGGCTTGCAGGCGAAAGCCCTGTTCGGGGCGCAAGGTCACCGGCACGGCGCGGGCACCGGTGGCGGCGATCAGCCCCTCGTAGGTGGCGTACATCGGGTCGGCCACGATCACCTCATCGCCGGGGCCCAGCAAGGTGCACAGCACGGCGTACAGCGCGGTCTGGGTGCCGGGCAGGGTCATGGCGTTTTCGGGGCCAAAGCGGCGGCCACGGCGGGTGGTGTAACGCTGGGCCAGTGCGGCCAGCGTGTCGGGTTCGCCACGGCCATTGGAATAACCCGTGCGTCCAGCGACCATGGCGGTGGTGGCGGCTTGAACCAGGTCGGGTGGGCAGGGCACATCGGGCTCGCCGATGGTGAGTTCGATCACATCGCGGCCTTCGCGCTTCATGTGGCGGGCCAGCGTGTGAATCGCCCATTTGTCGCCGCCCAGCCCTTGCAGGCGGTCGGTCAGGGGGGAATATCGCATGTGCAGGGGGCTTTCAGATCCAAGTGTCGGTGGGGCGCGACCTCGCACGGACCGCGCACCGGATTGTATGAACAGGCCGGTGACGGCCACGCATACAATGCCCGTCCCAGTGTTAACAGCCTGTGTGGCTGCCCCTGCCTGTGCCTGATGCTTTGTTTGTGCTGTTCCAGCACCTCACCCCCAAACACGCTTTGACCGCTTTTGCCGGCTGGTGCGCCAACGGCACGTGGTCGCCTTGGGTGCGCAACGTGATCCCGTGGTTCATTCGCCGCTATGGCGTGAACATGACCGAGGCCGCCGAGCCCGACCACCGCCAGTACCCCACCTTCAACGAGTTCTTCACCCGACCTTTGGCCGCGGGCGCTCGCCCACTGGACGATGCGGCCTTTGTGAGTCCGGTGGACGGCGCGATCAGCCAGCTGGGGGCCATCGAGCGCGACCAAATTTTTCAGGCCAAAGGCCACCACTACACCACCCGCGCATTGGTGGGCGGTGACGCCGAGTTGGCCAGCCCATTCCAAGACGGTGCGTTCGCCACCATCTACCTCAGCCCCAAGGACTACCACCGCATCCACATGCCGTGTGCCGGTCGTTTGCGCCGCATGGTTTACGTGCCGGGCGAGCTGTTCTCGGTCAACCCCGCCACGGCGCGCGGTGTGCCCGGTTTGTTTGCGCGCAACGAGCGCGTGGTCTGTGTGTTCGACACCGAGCACGGCCCGTTCGTGTTGGTCTTGGTGGGTGCGGCCATCGTGGGCAGCATGGCCACGCGCTGGCACGGTGTGGTCAACCCACCGCGCACCCGCGACGTGCAAGAGTGGACCTACAACGACGTGGACATTCGCCTGACCCAAGGCGAAGAGATGGGCCGCTTTTTGCTCGGCTCCACCGTGGTCATGCTCTGGCCCAAAGACACGATGCGCTTCGAGGCCGACTGGGTCGCCGAGCGCGGCGTGCGCATGGGCGAGGCCATGGGGCAGCGCCCCACGGCTTAAGGCCTTCAGCGCGAGACCGGCTCGCGCATCGTCACGAACTCTTCGGCCGCGGTCGGGTGAATCCCGATCGTGCTGTCAAACACCGCTTTGGTGGCACCGGCCTTGAGCGCCACGGCAAAGCCCTGCACGATTTCGCCAGCCTCAGCACCCACCATGTGCAAGCCCACGACGCGGTCGCTGGCCTGGTCCACGATGAGCTTCATGAGCGTGCGCTCGGTGCTGCCCGATAGCGTGTGCTTGAGCGCTTTGAACTCGCTGCGGAACACGCTGATCTGGCCATACACCTCGCGCGCTTGGGCTTCGCCCATGCCCACGGTGCCGATGCTCGGGTGCGTGAACACGGCGGTGGGGATGAAGTCGTAGGCCATTTGGCGCGGCGCTTTGCCGGGCGCGGGGCCTAGCAGGTGGTCCACCACCACCATGGCTTCGCCCAAGGCCACGGGCGTGAGCTGCACGCGGTTGGTCACGTCGCCCACGGCGTAGATGTGCGGCACGTTGGTTTGGTAGTGTTCGTTGACCAGCACCTCGCCGTGCTGGCCGCTGACCACGCCCGCGCTGGCCAGCCCCAAGCCTTCGGTGTTGGGCACGCGGCCGGTGGCGTAGAGCACGGCGTCGGCCATGACCTCACCGCCGCCGACCAGCGCCACGCGCAAGCCTTGGGCTTCGCGGTGCACCGAGACCACGTCGCTGTTCAGGCGCAGGTCTACGCCGTGTTTGCCCATCTCGGCGGCCACGAAGTGGCGCACCTCGTCGTCAAAGCCGCGCAAGATTTGTTCGCCGCGATACAGCTGCGTGACCTGAGCGCCCAAGCCGTTGAAGATGGACGCGAATTCGCTGGCGATGTAGCCGCCGCCCACCACCACCAAACGCTGGGGGAAGGGCTCGAGGTCGAACACCGCGTTGGAGGTGATGACGTGTTCGCGGCCTGGGAATTCGGGCACGTGGGGCGTGCCGCCGGGCGCGAGCAAGATATGGGCTGCTGTGTGTTTGAGGTGCAAAGGGCTGCCGTCGGCGTTTTGGCCGGCGATGCTCACGTCGTGTTCGCCGCTGAGCTGGGCCCAGCCGTTGAAGACGGTCACGCCCGAGTTGCGCAACAGGTTGCTGTAAACGCCGTTGAGGCGGCCGATTTCTTGGGCGCGTTGGCGCTTGAGCGTGGCCCAGTCCAGCGTGGGGCGCTCGGCGCTCCAGCCGTAGCCGCACGCTTCTTCAAAGGCCTCGGCGTAGTGCGCGGCGTAGCTGTAGAGCTTTTTGGGGATGCAGCCCACGTTCACGCAGGTGCCGCCCAAACCATCCAGACCCAAGGCCTCGATCAGCGCCACACGCACGCCGCGCTGCGCGGCCATGCGCGCAGCGCGCACGCCACCGCTGCCGCCGCCGACCACGATCAAATCAAAATCAAAGTTGTGCATGAAAATTTTCAGTAGGTGTAGACGCCGCGGCCCGTCTTGCGGCCGAGGTAACCGGCCGAGACCAGTTCTTTCAGCAAGGGGCAGGGGCGGTATTTGCTGTCGTTGAAGGCTTCCATGTAGACGTTCATGACGGCCAGGCACACGTCCAAGCCCACCATGTCGGCCAAGGCCAAGGGGCCAATGGGCTGGTTGGTGCCCAGCTTCATGCCAGCGTCGATGTCTTCGGGCGTGGCCAAACCTTCGGCCAACACAAAAAAGGCTTCGTTGATCATGGGGACCAAGATGCGGTTGACCACAAA
>DAISXI010000116.1:0-1983 GCA_036825935.1 Hydrogenophaga sp. | reverse complement strand
TCGTATTGCGTGCTGGTTTGGATGCGCGCCAGGGCCGCGGTTTTTTCGGCTTCGGTGAGCTTCTCTTTTTTGATCAGGCGGTCCAAGCTGCCGGCGATGGTGGCCAGGCCTTTTTGCAAGGCGGCTTCGTTGATGTCGATCATGACGACAGAAAAACCGCTGCTGGCACAGGCTTGGGCAATGCCGTTGCCCATGGTGCCAGAGCCGATGATGCCGATGGTTTGAATTGCGGACATGTGAGCTCCAGAAGTTGAGTAAATGTGAATACTCGATTGTCGCGCAGGTGAGATGCCCGTGTGAGAACGCATGGGCGGGGGCTCGGTTAGGATGCCCAACTGTTTGATCCCGATCAGGAGACCCACAACATGAGCCAGTCCAAACCCGCCATTTTGGTGGCCCGCGCCATCTTCCCCAGTGTCATCGAGCGCTTGCGCGAACACTTTGATGTCACCAGCAACGACGACGACGCCATGTGGGGTCCCGACGATTTGGCCAGCCGCTTGCAAGGCAAGGCCGGCATCTTGACCACCGGCGCTGAGCGCGTGGGCCCCGAGCTGTTGGCGGCTTGCCCCGATTTGCGCATCGCGGCCAACATGGCCGTGGGTTACAACAACTTTGATTTGGCGGCCATGACCGAGCGCGGCGTGCAGGCCACCAACACGCCCGATGTCTTGACCGAAACCACGGCCGACTTTGGTTTTGCCTTGATGATGGCCACGGCCCGCCGCATGGCCGAGAGTGAGCACTATTTGCGCGCCGGTCAGTGGAAGCGCTGGCGCTACGACATGTTTGCCGGCGCCGAGGTGCACGGCAGCACGCTGGGCATTTTGGGCATGGGCCGCATCGGCCAAGGCATTGCCCGGCGAGGCGCGCTTGGCTTTGGCATGAAGGTGATTTATCACAACCGCAGCCGCTTGGACGCGGCCACCGAAGCCGCTTGCGGTGCGACCTACGTGAGCAAGGCCGAGTTGCTGCAACAGGCCGATCACTTGGTCTTGGTGTTGCCGTATTCGCCCAGCAGCCACCACGCCATTGGCGCGGCCGAACTCGCGCAAATGAAGCCCACGGCCACGCTGACCAACATCGCGCGCGGCGGCATCGTGGATGACGCGGCCTTGGCCGTGGCGCTGCGCGAACGCCGCATCGCCGCCGCGGGTTTGGACGTGTTTGAGGGCGAGCCCCAGCTCAACCCCGAACTGCTCACCGTGCCCAACGTGGTGCTGACCCCGCACATCGCCAGCGCGACCTTGCCCACGCGCCAAGCCATGGCCGATTTGGCCGCCGACAACCTGATCGCCTTCTTGACCACGGGTCGGGCCCTCACGCCCTTGAACACGCCCACCGGCAGATAAACGACGCGACAGGCCTTGTGGGGTCTAATTGGGGGATGTCTGAACACCACGATTTCTCCCAACTTCCCCTGAGCCCCGCCATGCTGCAGAACCTGCAGCGCTTGGGCTACGAGCGCATGACGGCCATTCAAGCCGCCAGCCTGCCCCACGCTTTGCTCGGCCGCGACCTGATCGCCCAAGCCCAAACCGGCAGCGGCAAAACGGCCGCCTTTGCCTTGCCTTTGCTCACCAACCTCAACCCCCGGCGTTTTGCGGTTCAGGCTTTGGTCCTGTGCCCCACGCGCGAACTGGCCGACCAGGTCAGCGTGGAAATCCGCCGTTTGGCGCGCGCCGAAGACAACATCAAGCTCGTCACCTTGTGTGGTGGCGTGCCGCTGCGCGGCCAAGCCGCGTCTTTGGAGCACGGCGCGCACATCGTGGTGGGCACACCGGGTCGTGTGATGGACCACCTTGACCGTGGTTCGCTGGACCTTGGGGCCTTGAACACTTGGGTCTTGGACGAGGCCGATCGCATGCTCGACATGGGCTTTTACGACGACATCGTGCGCGTGGCGCAGCGCTGCCCCGCGCAGCGCCAAACGCTCTTGTTCTCCGCCACCTACCCCGAGGGCATTGCCAAGTTGGCCGAGCG
>DAISXI010000115.1:0-5671 GCA_036825935.1 Hydrogenophaga sp. | reverse complement strand
CCATGCCGCGCGGGCTGGGGTGGGCCAGGTTGGCCTCGATGCCGTCCCGCAGCAGCGCCACTTCTTCGGGCGTGAACAAGTTGCGAATGCACACCGCGCCGTCGCGCTGGTAATCGGCCACGTCCTGGTCGGTGGTGCAGGCCTGCATGCGCTGGCGCAGGGTTTCAAGCTGCGGTGCGCTCATGCTCAAGCCAGCAAATCCAGCAACGTCCGTGCCACCACCTTGGTCGCGCGGCGCAGGTCTTCCAGCTCCACATGCTCGTCCGCACGTTTGGCATTGGACTCGAGCACGGTGCGGGGACCAGCGCCGTAGATCACGCCGGGGATGCCGCGCTCCACGTACAGGCGCACGTCGGTGTACAGCGGCGTGCCCAAGGCGGGGATGGCTTCTCCGAAGACTTGTTCGCCGTGTTTTTGGATGGCGCTGACCAGCGGTTGGTTGCCCGCCAGCGGCTTCATGGCGTTGGCCAGCAGCATGCGGCGAACATCCACTTTCAGCACATGGCCACCGCGTGGGGGCTTGAAGCTGGCTGCGGCATCGGCAATGGTTTGGCGGATGCTGGCTTCGACTTCGGCCGGGTTCTCTTCGGGGATCATGCGGCGGTCGAGCTTGAAGCTGACTTTGCCGGGCACCACGTTGGTGTTGGTGCCGCCTTCGATCAGGCCCACGTTCAGATAGGGGTGAGAGATGCCTTCAACCTTGGATGTGACCTTCAGGTATTGCGTGTTGAGCGCAAGCAGGGCATTCAAGATGTGCACCGCGCCTTGCAATGCGTCGGTGCCGCTGTCGGGAATGGCGGCGTGCGACATCTCGCCTTGCACGGTGACTTCCATTTGCAGGCAGCCATTGTGTGCGGTGACCACTTGGTAGCTGAAGCCTGCAGCGATCAGCAAATCAGGCTTGGTCAGTCCCTTGGCCAGCAGCCAGCCGGGGCCTATTTCGCCGCCAAACTCTTCGTCGTAGGTGAAGTGCAGTTCCACGCCGCCTTTGAGGGGAGCCTTCAGGGATTCGAGTGCCCGCGTGGCGAAAGTGAAGGTGGAAAAGTCGCACTTGCTCACGGCGGTGGCGCGGCCGTACATGGCGCCCCCATGGATTTCACCGCCGTAGGGCGGGTGGGTCCAGCCTTCGCCGGGGGGCACCACGTCGCCGTGGGCATTCAGGGCGATGGTTTTGCCTTCGCCGTATTTGCGGCGCACGATCAGGTTGGTGATCGACTCCAGACCATAGGCCTTGACTTCGGAGGCGGGCACGGGGTGCTTTTCAGCCTCAAAGCCCATGGGCGCGAGCAGCTCGGCGGTGCGCTCGGCGTGTGGCGCGTTGTTGCCGGGTGGGGTGTCGGTGGGCACCTGCACCAGCGCCTGCAAGAACTTGACCTGCTCGTCAAAGTGCGCGTCGATCCAAGTGTCGAGTTGTGCGTATTGTTGGGCGGTAGCGCTCATGACAGTTCCTGAGAGAGTTGGTTCAAAACATGGGTGAAAGCGTCGACGCACAGTTGCATGTCGTCGCTTGTGGTGGATTCGCGTGGGTTGTGGCTGATGCCCCCGTTTTCGCCGCGCACAAACAGCATGGCTTGTGGCATGACTTCGTGCAGCTTCATCGCATCGTGGCCTGCGCCGCTGGGCAACTTGAACAGCGGCACACCCAAGGCGCTCACGGCGCGTTCCCAGCGTGCTTGCCACTCGGGGGCGCTGGGCGCGGCGGCGGCGCTCATGGTGAGTTCGGCTTTGACGCGCACGCCACGGCTCTCGGCAATGGCCTGCAATTGCGCCATCACATCTGCCACCAGCGCGTCGCGCTGTGCATCGGTGGGCGCACGCATGTCCAGGCTGAACAGGCAGCGGCCGGGCACGACGTTGATGGAGCCGTTGGGCACTTGCAGCTGGCCAATGGTGGCCACGCTGTCCCCGTCTTGGGTGGCGCGTTGCTCCATGTAGAGCGCCAACTCGGCCACGGCGCAGGCCGCGTCGCGGCGGCGGTCCATGGGCGTCGTGCCCGCGTGGCTGGCGGTGCCAAAGACCTCGCACAGGTAACGCACGCTGCCATTGATGGACGTGACCACGCCCAGCGGGATGTTCACTTCGTTGAGCACCGGGCCTTGCTCGATGTGCACTTCGATAAAGCCCAAGTACTGCGCCGGGTCGCGCTGGATTTTGGGGATGTCATCGATGCACAGGCCCGCGTGTTGCATGGCAGCACGCATGGTGATGCCGTCGGCGTCTTGCTGGTCTAACCAAGCAGGGTTGAACTGGCCAATGAGCGCGCCCGAGCCCAAGAAGGTGGCTTTGTAGCGCTGGCCTTCTTCTTCGGCAAAGGCCACGACCTCGATGCCGAACGGCAATCGCTTGGCTTGCTGGTGCAGCTGCTGCACGCAGGCCATGGGCACAAAAATGCCCAAGCGGCCGTCGTACTTGCCGCCGTTGCGCACGGTGTCGTAGTGGCTGCCTGTCATCAGGTATTTGGCACCCGCTGTGGCGGGGTGGTAGCGACCCACCACGTTGCCCACGGCGTCGGTATAGACATCGTCAAAGCCGCAGTCGCGCATGTTTTGTGTGATGCGCTGGGCGCAGGCGCGGTGCGCGTCGGTCAGGTACGTCACCGTCAGCTGGCCCAGTTCGGCAAAGCCGGGGTCGCTGTGTTGCGCGAGTTGTTCTTGCCAGTCCCAGACCCTGTGGCCCAGCGTGGGCTCTGCACCAAATTTGTCGTTCAGCCGGATTTCGGCGATGCGGTGGATGTTGCGCAGGCACTCAGCCAACTCCATGTCGGGGTGGCCGAACAGACGGCGCTCAAAGGCCTCGATGATTTGTTTTTTGTTCAAGCCCACGCCACGCGGGCCGCGCACAGCCAAGATGAAGGGCCAGCCGAACTTGGCGTTGTAGTCTGCGTTGAGCTTTTGGATCTTGGCGAATTCTTCGGGCGTGCAATCGGTCAGGCCTGCCTTGGTTTGTTCGTTGGTCGATTCGGCGGTGAGCGACTTGCTGACCATGGCCTTGCCCGCCAGCTCGGGGTGGGCGCGGATCAAGCCCAGCTGCGCGTCGCGCCCTGCGTGGGCCAGCACTTCGCACATGGCATGCTTGAGGTGGGCCAAAGATGTGAAGGGGCGTTCGTTGAGCGCCTGCTCGGCAATCCAGGGCGAATGCTCGTACAGGCCGTCGAGCATCTGCGCGGCGTCTGCAGCGGATGCTTGGTTGAGTTGGTCGAGGGTCAGGGCCATGTTCAGTCCTTGTAAGGGTGTGTGGCTTTCCAATGCCGTGCAATGTCGAGGCGCCGCGCCACCCAGACCTTGTCGTGTGACTGGATGTGGTCCAAGAAGCGTTGCAGCGCGGTGATGCGGCCGGGGCGTCCCAGCAAGCGGCAGTGCATGCCGATGCTCATCATCTTGGGGGCGTTGTCGCCATTCGGGTCACCTTCGGCATAGAGCGCGTCAAAGGTGTCCTTCATGTACTGAAAGAACGGGTCTGCGTGTGAATAGCCCTGGGGCAACGCAAAGCGCATGTCGTTGCAGTCCAAGGTGTAGGGCACGATCAGCTGCGGTGCATCGGTCCCGTCACTTTTGCGTACCTTCATCCAAAAGGGCAGGTCGTCGCCGTAGTAGTCGCTGTCGTATTCAAAGCCGCCAAAGTCGGCCACCAGGCGGCGCGTGTTGGGGCTGTCGCGCCCGGTGTACCAGCCCAGGGGCCGCTCGCCCGTGAGCTTTTGAATGATCTCCATCGCCTCGGCCATGTGGGCACGCTCGGTGGCTTCGTCGATATTTTGGTAATGGATCCACTTGAGGCCGTGGCAGGCGATGTCGTAACCCAGCTCCTGGAAGGCGGCGGTCAATTCGGGGAGCTTTTGCAGCGCGGTGGCCACGCCAAACACGGTGAGCGGCAGGCCGCGTTTTTCAAATTCGCGCAGCAAGCGCCACACGCCAGCCCGTGAGCCGTATTCGTAAATGCCTTCCATGCTGATGTGCCGCTCGGGGAAGGACGCGGGGTTGAACATTTCAGACAAAAACTGCTCGGAACCCGCATCACCGTGCAACACCGAGTTTTCGCCGCCTTCTTCGTAGTTCAAGACAAACTGCACGGCCACGCGTGCGCCACCTGGCCACTGTGCGTGTGGCACATGGCGGCCGTAGCCCTTCAAGTCACGGGGGTAGGGGAGGGTGGAGTCGTAGGTGCTCATATGAGGCGATGAAAAGGGTTCAGGCCAGGGCCAGGGAAATGTCGTGCGTGGGCACTTTGCGGTCAAAGGTCAAGCTGGCTTCAACGTGCAACAGGTGCTCGTGCATCAGGCGCACGGCCAAGTCTGAGTCCTGCGCTTCGAGGGCAGCCACGATGGCCACATGCTCGTCTGTGGAGTGCTCGGCTTCGTTGCGCGACTGGTACATCAAGGTGATCAGGGCACAGCGCGAGATCAACTCGCCCAGCACTTGGGCCAGCACGTCGTTGTTCATGAGTTCAGCCATGCGCACATGAAAATCGCCCAGCAGCTCGGTGCGCCCCGTGATGTCTCCCTGTGTGACCGCTTCGCGCTCTTGCTGGATGTGTTCTTTGAGGGCCACGATTTGTTCGGGGGTGACCTGCTGCGCAAAAGCGCGGGTCATCTCGGCTTCGAGCATGCGGCGCACGGCAAAGACCTGTTGCGCCTCTTCGACCGATGGCGCCGCCACAAACGCGCCGCGAGCGGGCTCTAGACGGATCAAGCGGTTCTGCGACAACTGAAACAGCGCTTGGCGCACCAATGTGCGCGAGACGCCAAAGTGGTCAGCCAGCTTTTGCTCGGCCAGTTTGGAGCCGGGCAAAAGCCGGTGCTCCACGATGGCGCGGGTCAGCGATTCGACGATGTGGTGCGTGGTGGAAGTTTCCATGTCTCGCGGTCCCTTGTGGCGGTTGGCCCAAGTGTTTTTGTGTCGGTGGCGCAAATTATAGCCACCAAAAGCAAAATTGTATACACTTCGGTCGACCGGTTTGATAGGCTTTTCAAAGCCTTGTCAAAACCACCCTTTTTTACCCCCACTCAAGACAAGCGAGCACACCATGGGATTGAGCACACACGTTTTGGACACCATGCACGGCTGCCCCGCTGCGGGCATGCAGGTGGCCCTGTACACCACACAAGGCGATGAGGCCACCTTGGTCAAAAGCTTCACCCTCAACCACGACGGACGCAACCCCGACGGCATGCTTTACGACCACGCCAGCCTGCGCAAAGGTACGTACCGTTTGGTCTTTAATATGAGCGACTACTTCAAAGCCAAAGGCGTAGAACTGCCCGAGCCGAACTTCTTGAACAAGGTGAGCTTGGACTTTGGCGTGGCCCACGAAGACCAGCACTACCATGTGCCCCTGCTGGCCAGCCCTTGGAGTTACTCGACATATCGCGGCTCCTAAATCCAGGGCCGTCTGACCCAGCTCAACCCTGTTCCAACCATTCCGATCGCTGAATGGGGGCAGTTGGCCTCAAACATGAGGCTGAAGGTGCGCCTTTTTGCAGGGGACACCTTTGAACGAGACGGGGTCTGAGCCCGATTCATCCAACAATTGTGTCGATCTGGTCAAAAAAGACCGCCACGTGAGCCCCGGTTCTTTAAAATCGGGACTTATTGTTCGTCTACCCACTTCCTCCCCCATATGACCCAAGTCACCAACACCGTGCGCTTTGTGCTCGACGGCCGCATCGTCGAAGCCC
>DAISXI010000114.1:0-5843 GCA_036825935.1 Hydrogenophaga sp. | reverse complement strand
CACTGGCTTCGGCCACCAAAAAACTCTACAAGGGCGATGTGGACATCCGCGTCGCGGTGGATCCCGACACTGGCGCGTATGAAACCTTCCGCCGCTGGTTGGTGGTGCCCGATTCGGCCGGTTTGCAAAACCCAGATGCCGAAGAATTGCTCACCGATGCGCGTGACGAACTTGCCGACATCGAAGAGGGCGACCACCTCGAGAAGCCCGTCGAGAGCGTGCCGATTGGCCGCATCGGCGCCATGGCCGCCAAGCAAGTGATTCTTCAAAAAATCCGCGACGCTGAGCGCGAGATGCTGCTCACCGACTTCATGTCGCGCGGCGACAAAGTGTTCGTGGGCACCGTCAAACGCATGGACAAGGGTGACCTGATCATCGAGTCGGGCCGCGTCGAAGGCCGCTTGAAGCGCGGCGAGCTGATCCCCAAAGAAAACTTCCGCACGGGTGACCGCGTTCGCGCCATGATCATGGAAGTGGACCTGACCCTGCGCGGTGCACCCATCATCCTGTCGCGTTCGGCACCCGAATTCATGGTGGAGTTGTTCCGCCAAGAGGTGCCCGAAATCGAACAAGGCTTGCTCGATATCAAGGGCTGCGCCCGCGATGCCGGCTCTCGCGCCAAGATCGCCGTGCACAGCTTTGACAAGCGCATCGACCCCATTGGTACCTGCGTGGGTGTGCGGGGCTCGCGCGTCAACGGTGTGACCAACGAGCTCGCTGGCGAGCGCGTGGACATTGTGCTGTGGAGCGAAGACCCTGCCCAGTTCGTGATCGGTGCTTTGGCCCCGGCCAACGTGCAGTCCATCGTGGTGGACGAAGAGCGCCACGCCATGGATGTGGTGGTGGACGAAGAAAACCTGGCCATCGCGATCGGTCGCGGCGGTCAAAACGTGCGCTTGGCCTCCGAGCTCACCGGCTGGCGCATCAACATCATGACCGCCGACGAGTCTGCCCAAAAGCAGGCCGAAGAGTCCGACGGCATTCGCAAGTTGTTCATGGCCAAGTTGGATGTGGACCAAGAGATCGCCGACATCTTGATCGACGAAGGTTTCACCAGCTTGGAAGAGGTGGCGTATGTGCCGATCCAAGAAATGTTGGAAATCGAGTCTTTCGACGAAGACACCGTCAATGAGTTGCGCACCCGCGCCAAAGACGCCCTGTTGACCATGGAAATTGCCAAAGAAGAAAGTGTGGAGACGGTCTCACAAGACCTGCGCGATCTGGCCGGCTTGACCGTGGATTTGATTGCCAAGTTGGCCGAAGCCGGTGTTCACACCCGCGACGACTTGGCCGACCTTGCCACCGACGAGTTGACCGACATCACGGATCAGACCGCCGAGGAGGCCACCGCGCTGATCATGAAGGCGCGCGAGCACTGGTTCACCAGTGACGACTCGCAGCAAACATCGTGAACAGCGGAGGCCCAAGCGGAGATAACACCCAATGACCAGTAACACAGTAGCCGAATTGGCCGCCGAGCTGAACAAGCCCACCAACGTTTTGTTGGAGCAACTCAGCGCGGCCGGCGTGAGCAAAAAATCCGAGACCGATGCCGTCTCGGAGGCGGACAAACACGCCTTGCTCAACCACCTCAAAACCAGCCACGGCACCGCCACCGGCGAGCGCAAAAAGATCACTTTGGTGAAGAAGTCCACCAGCGAGATCAAGCAAGCCGACGCCACTGGTCGTGCCCGCACGATCCAGGTGGAGGTGCGCAAAAAACGCACCTTCATCCAACGCGATGACGAAGTGGTGCCAGCAGCTGCAGCGCCCGAGCCCGTGGTGCCGGTGGTGGATCACGAAGAGTTGGCGCGCCGCGAAGAAGATGCGCGACGCCAAGCTGAGTTGCTTCGCCGCCAAGAGGAAGAGCTGACGCAAAAGCGCTTGGATCGCGAAGCCCAAGAGGCCCGCGAAGCCCAAGCCGAAGCCGAACGTATGGCCGCCAAAGTCGCTTCGGCCGCTGTGTCGGCGAGCGCTGAACCCACCGCGGCCGCAGCGGCCGAGGAAGAGGCTCGCGTGGTGGCCGTGAAAGCGGATAAAGCGAAAAAAGCCGAAGCCAAAAAGGTGGAGGAGGCCAAAGCCACCGATTTGGTGGACCGCCGCCGCAAGGCCGAAACCGAAGCCGCCAGCATCCGCGCCATGATGGCCACGCCGTCGCGCACCTTGGTCGCCAAAAAGCCCGACCCCGTGCCCGAAAAACCCGCGGTGGCCAAAGGCACGCTGCACAAACCTGTGGTCACGCCCAGCGCCCGCCCCGCGGTCAGCACCAACGCAGGTGTGGCCGGCAAAAAAGAAGTCAAGTCGGAGAACCTGTCGTCGACCTGGAAGGACGACGCCAGCAAGAAAAAAGAAATCAAAACCCGTGGCGATACCTCGGCCGGTCGCTCCAGCAACTGGCGCTCGGGCCCACGAGGTGGCGGTCGTCGCAACGACCGCGATTCGCGCGACGGTGGCGGCCAATTCTCCGCCCCGACCGAGTTCAAGGTCATTGAGGTGCATGTGCCAGAGACCATCACCGTGGGTGAACTCGCGCACAAGATGAGTGTGAAGTCCTCTGAGGTCATCAAGCACCTGATGAAGCTCGGCCAGATGGTCACCATCAACCAGTCGCTGGACCAAGACACGGCCATGATCGTGGTTGAAGAAATGGGCCACCAAGCGGTGGTGGCGGCGTTGGACGATCCAGAAGCGTTCACCGTGGACGAGGTGTCCTCGCAAAGTGCAGAGCTGATTGCTCGCGCCCCAGTGGTCACCGTGATGGGCCACGTGGACCACGGCAAGACCTCGCTGCTCGACTACATCCGTCGTGCCAAAGTGGCCGCGGGCGAAGCCGGCGGCATCACGCAGCACATCGGTGCTTACCACGTGGAAACCCCACGCGGCATGATCTCGTTCTTGGATACCCCCGGTCACGAGGCCTTCACGGCCATGCGTGCCCGTGGCGCCCAAGCCACCGACATCGTGATCTTGGTGTGTGCCGCCGACGACGGTGTCATGCCCCAGACCAAAGAGGCCATCAAACACGCCAAAGCGGCCGGTGTGCCCATGGTCGTGGCCTTGACCAAAATCGACAAACCCGGCATCAACCTGGAGCGCGTGCGTTCCGAGCTGATTGCCGAAGAGGTGGTGCCCGAAGAGTTTGGTGGCGAAGTCCCCTTTGTGGGAGTGTCGGCCAAATCCGGCGAAGGCATCGACGCCTTGCTCGAGCAAGTGCTCCTGCAAGCCGAAGTGTTGGAACTCAAGGCCCCAGTGCAAGCCATGGCCAAGGGTCTGGTCATTGAAGCCCGTTTGGACAAGGGCCGCGGCTCGGTGGCCACGGTGCTGGTGCAAAGCGGTACGCTCAAAACGGGCGACGTGGTGCTGGTGGGTCAAACCTCGGGCCGCGTGCGCGCCATGCTCGACGAGAACGGCAAGTCGATCAAAGAAGCCGGTCCTTCCATCCCCGTGGAAATTCAAGGTCTATCGGATGTGCCGCAAGCCGGTGATGACTTCATGGTCATGGCCGATGAGCGCCGCGCCCGCGAGATCGCCACTTACCGCGCAGGCAAGTTCCGCAACACCAAGCTGGCCAAGCAACAGGCCGCCAAGCTCGAGTCCATGTTCACCGACTTGTCGGCCGGTGAGGTCAAGGTCTTGCCGATCATCATCAAGTCCGACGTGCAAGGTTCGCAAGAAGCCTTGGCTTCGTCCTTGCTCAAGCTTTCGACCGACGAGATCAAGGTGCAGATGGTGTACGCCGGCGTGGGTGCGATCAGCGAATCCGATGTGAACTTGGCGATCGCGTCCAAGGCCGTGATCATTGGCTTCAACGTGCGCGCCGATGTGGGCGCGCGCAAATTGGCCGAAGGTAACGACATCGACCTGCGCTACTACAACATCATTTACGACGCGGTCGACGAGCTCAAGGCCGCCATGTCGGGCATGTTGGCGCCCGAGAAGCGCGAAGAGATCATCGGCATGGCCGAGATCCGCACCGTGTTCGTGGCCACCAAGATCGGCACCATTGCCGGCTGTATGGTCACCTCCGGCATGGTCACGCGCAGCGCCCATTTCCGACTCTTGCGCAACAACGTGGTGGTCTACACCGGCGAACTCGACTCGCTCAAGCGCCTCAAAGACGACGTTCGCGAAGTCAAAGAAGGCTTTGAGTGCGGTGTCAAGCTCAAGAACTACAACGAGATCAAAGAAGGCGACCAGCTCGAGTTCTTCGAAATCAAGGAAGTGGCCCGCAGCCTCTGAGCCCCCGCACCATGCCAGCCAAGAAGTCTTCCACGCCCAACCGCGGTTTTCGAGTCGCCGATCAGATCCAACGCGATCTGACGGAGCTCATCGCGCGCGAGCTCAAGGACCCACGGGTGGGCATGGTCACGATCCAGGCGGTCGAGGTCACCCCCGATTACGCGCACGCCAAGGTGTTCTACAGCATCTTGGTGGGCGACCCCGACGACACCCAGGCAGCGCTCACGCAAGCCGCGGGTTTTTTGCGCAGCGGCTTGTTCAAGCGCCTGCACATCCACACCGTGCCGACTTTGCACTTTCTGTTTGACCGCACCACCGAGCGTGCGGCCGACATGAACGCTTTGATCGCCAAGGCGGTGTCTTCTCGCGCCCAGGACGACTGAACCATGCCCGCGCCACGCACCCGGGTGCAGCGGCGCCCTGTGCATGGGGTGCTGTTGCTCGATAAACCGCTGGGCCTGTCCAGCAACCAGGCTTTGCAAAAAGCCAAGTGGTTGCTGTGCGCCGAAAAAGCCGGCCACACCGGCACGCTCGACCCCTTGGCCACCGGGGTCTTGCCGTTGTGTTTTGGCGCGGCCACCAAGTTCAGCCAGCTGCACTTGGACGCCGACAAAACCTACGAAACGACCGTGCGTTTGGGCACCCAAACCAGCACCGCCGATGCCGAGGGTGAGGTCATTCAGACGCGCCCAGTGCAGTGCACGGTAGGTCAGGTGGTCGAGGTGCTCGACCGCTTCACCGGCCCGATCGAGCAAGTGCCGCCCATGCACAGCGCCTTGAAAAAAGACGGCAAAGCGCTGTACGAATACGCCCGCGAAGGGCAAACCGTGGAGCGCGCCGCGCGCTCGGTGGTGATCCACGAGCTCTTGCTCTTGGACCTGGATTTGAGTGGCGAGGCCCCGCAGCTGCGCTTGCGCGTGAGCTGCAGCAAAGGCACCTACATCCGCACCTTGGGCGAAGACATTGGCGAAGCCTTGGGCTGTGGGGGCCACCTCACGGCCTTGCGCCGCGTGGCCACGGGCCCCTTCCAAGAGGCCGACTGTGTGGGCCTGGAGGCGCTTGAGGCCATGACCGAAGACGAACGTTTGGCTCGCCTGCTGCCCGTGCAGCAGCTGCTGAGCGATCACACGCCGCTGAGCCTCGAGGCTGAGAGTGCCGGGCGTTTTTTGAGTGGCGTGCGTCGCCGTGGCGATTGGGCCGATCACCCCCATTGGGCGGTGTACGGTCCTGCCATGGCCCCACAAGGTGCTGCTGTGTTGCTGGGTTCTGCCCACACACAAGGCGGCGAATTGATCCCGGGGCGGCTGCTGAGCCCCATCGAAATCCAGCAAATCCAGGAAACCGCAACATGACGAAACAAATCCGCAACATCGCCATCATCGCCCACGTTGACCACGGCAAAACCACCATGGTGGACCAGCTGCTGCGCCAGTCGGGCACCTTCGCTGAGCACGAAAAAGTCGTGGACACCGTGATGGACAACAACGCCATCGAACGCGAACGTGGCATCACCATCTTGGCTAAAAACTGCGCCGTGAGCTGGGAAGGTACCCACATCAACATCGTCGACACCCCCGGCCACGCGGACTTCGGTGGTGAGGTCG
>DAISXI010000113.1:3783-5862 GCA_036825935.1 Hydrogenophaga sp. | reverse complement strand
GCCGAAGACCGCGCCGCCACGCCCTGGCACGACGTGGGCTTGCGCTTGTTGCGCAACGCCGCCGACGAGTTGGGCTTTGAGGTGCGCGTGGGCGGCGGTATGGGCCGCACGCCCCTCATCGGCTCGGTGATCCGCGAATTTTTGCCTTGGCACCAAATCCTCAACTACCTCGAAGCCATTGTTCGCGCCTACAACCGCTTTGGCCGCCGCGACAACCTCTACAAGGCCCGCATCAAGATCTTGGTCAAGGCCGAAGGACAAGCCTTTGTGGATCAGGTCGAGGCCGAGTACCGCGATATCGTGGCCATTGACGGCGCGCCGCACACCATTTCGGATGCCGAGTTGGCCCGCGTCAGCGCCTGCTTTGTGGCCCCCACGCTCAAGCCACTGTCGACCAGCGCTGCGCCTTTGAGAGAAGCCGAGCGCACGGGTTTTGAGCGTTGGGTGCAGCGCAACGTCGCGGTGCACGCCAACCCCGCGCTGCGCGCCGTGACCTTGTCGTTCAAGCGCCCCGGTCAAGCGCCGGGCGACGCCACGGCCGATCAGTTGGCGCAAGCCGCCGATTTGGCCGAACGCTACAGCGCCGGTGAAGCCCGCGTGAGCCACGAACAAAACCTGGTGCTGCCTTGGGTGCAGCGCGATCAATTGGTGGCCTTGTGGCGCGAGGCGCAGGCACTGGGTTTGGCCCGCGCCAACATCGGTTTGCTCACCGACATGATCGCCTGCCCCGGCGGGGATTTTTGCGATTTGGCCAATGCGCGCTCCTTGCCCTTGGCGCAGCAGGTGCTCTCGCGTTACCAAGATTTGGACGAACTGCACGACATCGGGCCGGTGGACCTTCACATCAGCGGCTGCATCAACAGCTGCGGCCACCACCACAGTGGCCACATCGGCATTTTGGGTGTCGATAAAGACGGGCAAGAGTGGTACCAAGTGACCCTGGGCGGCTCGGATGGCTCCATGCTCTCCGGCGCGGCCACCGCCGGTCGGGTCATTGGTCCGTCGTTTGCGGCCAGCGAAGTGGGCGATGTGATCGAGTCGGTGCTGGTGACCTACCGCGAGCAGCGGCAGGCGCAAGAACGTTTGGTGGACACGGTGCGGCGCGTGGGCCTAGAGCCTTTCAAAGACGCGGCCAACGGGGTGCGCGTGAGCACCGCCCGCGAAGGGGTTGCCGCATGAGCCGCTTGACTGTGTTGCGAGCCGACGCCTTTGTGCCCACCGAAGCCGAGGACCAGCGCCTGCGATTGGCGGTGGACGCCGACCCGCGCGAGGTCGACTGGGCCACTCACGCCACCATCGAATTGCAGTTCCCCAAATTCAACGATGGCCGTGCCTACAGCCAAGCCTTTTTGCTGCGCCGCCGTTTGGGCTTCAAGGGCGACTTGCGAGCCGTTGGGGATGTTTTGGTGGACGAGGTTTTGTTGATGCAGCGCAGCGGCTTCAGCCAAGCCGTTTTGCGCGCCGACCAGTCCGTGGCACACGCCGAAAAGGCACTGCACCAGTTCGATGGTTTTTACCAAGGCGATGCGGTCGACACCGTGCCACGTTTTGCCTTGGACGGTTCGCCATGAACGTGACCTTGCTCAAAGGCACGTGTGCCTTGGTCGGCGCGGGCCCCGGCGACCCCGATTTGCTCACCCTGAAGGCGGTGAAGTGTTTGCAACAAGCCACGGTGGTGTTGGTCGATGACTTGGTTGCACCGGCCATCTTGGCGCACATCCCGGCCAGCGCACGGCAAATCGCGGTGGGCAAGCGCGGGGGCTGTTTGTCCACGCCCCAAGCCTTCATCGAAAAACACATGATCCAACTCGTTAGGCAAGGCGAGCGGGTGGTGCGCCTCAAAGGCGGAGACCCCTTTGTTTTGGGCCGAGGTGGCGAGGAATTGGCGCGCTTACAAGCCGAGGGCATTGAGGTCGAGGTGGTCAATGGCATCACCTCAGGCCAAGCGGCTTTGACCCGATTGGGCGTGCCTTTGACGCACCGCGACCACGCCCAAGGCGTGCTCTTCATCACCGGTCATGCCCAACCCGGCGCACAAGGCCCGGACTGGCCCAGCGTGGCGCAGCTGTGCCACCAGCA
>DAISXI010000113.1:0-3683 GCA_036825935.1 Hydrogenophaga sp. | reverse complement strand
AAACACATCAAAACGGACCTGAGCGAAGCGGTGGCGCAGTTTGTACAAACCCACCCAGACGTTGACGTGCGCGTGGCCACCGCTTTGGGCGAGGCCCAGGCCGTGCAAATCGCCCTGGCTGATTACGCCCTGTCTTGCGCGACAATGTCCCCCAAGCTTTGACACGATTGGGGTTTTGGTCATGATGGTTTTGCACCGGTTCACGGGCAGTTTGCTCGCCGCGGTCGCGCTGGCGGGTGTGCTGATGTTGTCCTACGGTTTGTACCTGCAGCACGTGGTGGGTTTGGAACCTTGCCCGATGTGCATCGTGCAACGCTACGCTTGGGTCTTGGTCACCTTGGTGGCGGGGGTGGCCAGCCTCAGCCCCACGCGTTGGCGCGGTCGCCAGTTGGTGCTCTTGGCGCTCTTGGCCTTGTTGGGTGCGGGTGTGGCCGCCCGTCAAAGCTGGTTGCAGTGGTTCCCGCCCGAGATATTGAGTTGCGGGCGCGACCTCTTCGGCATGATCGAAGCGTTCCCGTTGCAACGCGTGATTCCCATGCTGTTCAAAGGCAGCGGCGATTGCAGCGCCGTGGACTGGACATTTTTGGGTTTGACCATCGCGAACTGGTCGTTCCTGTGCTTCATGGGCGTGGCCGCCTTGGCCGGCGCTTTGCTGTGGGCGCGCCGCCAAGCCCAAGCCCGCTGGGGTTTCAGCTGAGTTTTTTCACCAGCACCTGGCTCTTGCGGTTCCAGTTGTACTGGCGCTGACGCGCCTCGGGCAGCCAGTCGGCGTTGGTGGCCACAAAGCCGCGCTTGATGAACCAGTGCATGGTCCGCGTGGTCAGCACAAAAATGCTTTTCAGGCCCTGCGCCCGTGCGCGCTGTTCGATGCGCTTGAGCAAACGGTCGCCATCGCCTTGGCCTTGCACTTGCGGTGACACCGTCAGCGCGGCCATCTCGCCGGTCTTGGCTTCGGGGTAGGGGTAGAGGGCGGCGCAACCAAAGATCACGCCGTCGTGTTCGATGATGGTGTAGCAGCTCGCGTCGCGCTCGATCTCGGTGCGGTCGCGCTTGACCAGCGTGCCGTCTTCTTCAAAAGGCTCGATCACGGCCACGATGCCACTCACGTCGTCGATGGTGGCTTCGCGCAGGCTTTCCAGTTTTTCGTCCACCACCATGGTGCCGATGCCGTCGTGGGTGTAGATCTCCAAGAGCAGCGCGCCGTCCACCGCGAACGGCAAGATGTGGCTGCGCTCCACGCCGGCTTCACAAGCCCGGATGCAGTGCTGCAAATAAAACGCCACGTCGCTGGGCTGGGTGGCCGAGGGCAGGGCGGCGAGCATGCGCTTGGCGTCGGCCAAAGGCAGTTCGGTGTCGATGTCGCTGGCCGGGTCGTTGAGCTCCACACGGATGCCGGGCACCTCGGTCAAGAACATCAGTTTGTCGGCTTGCAAAGCCACGGCCACCGAGGTGGCCACGTCTTCCATGGTCAGGTTGAAAGCTTCGCCGGTGGGTGAAAAACCAAAGGGCGAGAGCAGCACCAGCGCGCCCATGTCCAAGGTGCGCTGAATGCCTTCGGTGTCGACCTTGCGCACCAAGCCCGAGTGCATGAAGTCCACGCCATCGATCAGGCCCACGGGGCGCGCGGTGATGAAGTTGCCCGACATCACGCGCACCGTGGCACCGGCCATGGGCGTGTTGGGCAGGCCTTGGCTGAAGGCGGCTTCGATTTCGTAGCGCAGCTGACCGGCGGCTTCTTGGGCGCAGTCCAGTGCCACCGAGTCGGTGATGCGCATGCCGTGGGAATACTTGGCTTCGTGGCCTTTGAGGCGCAGCTGCTCGTTGACCTGCGGGCGAAAACCGTGCACCAGCACCACTTGCACGCCCATGCTTTGGATCAGCGCCAAGTCTTGTGCGATGAGCGGCAGCTTGTCGGCGGCGATCGCTTCGCCGGCCACACCCACCACCACCGTGCTGCCGCGCAGCTTGTGGATGTAGGGTGCCACCGAGCGGAACCAAGGCACAAAGGTGAAGTTGAAGACAGTGGACATGGTGTGAAGCCTCAAGGCTTGAGCAAAAGAAGTTGACTGGGCGGCAGCAGCCGAGAAAAGTCGCGGTCAAAGGTGCACAGCGTCTCGTTGGACTGCACGACGGTGGCGGCGATCCAAGCATCGCTGATCATATTGCCCTGCGTGCCTTGGCCCAAACAGAGTTGTCGCAGGGCGGGCCAGCTGGCCCCTTGGGCCTGAAAGTGCACGCCAGGGCAACTGAGCAAGCGGTCGATGAAGTCGGTGAGGTCGGCCAAGGCGTCGGTCTCGCGAAAAATTTTGGGGTTGGTCGTCACGCGCAAAAACCCCGTCACCACCGTGCCCAGCAGCATCAGGCTGGCACGCCCTTGGGCGGCTTGCTGGACCGCGCCGTCCAGCCAAGCGCGGGCGCTGGTGTGGTGGGGGTGGTCGGGCCTGAACGACGCCACCAAGACGTTCACGTCAGGGGTCATGACAATTTGTGCAGGTCCACGCCCGCGTCCATGGCGTCGTACAGGGCGCGGTTGCTGCTGGGGTCCACGCCGGCCTGCAAACCGCCGCGGGCTTTTGAGATGGGCAGCGTGGGGATCACCACGGGCGCGCTGGTGCTGTCTTCTCTAACATAGGTCGCCAGCATCTCGCGCACCTTGGCGCTCAAGGACGTGCCCTCTTGAATGGCTTTGATGCGGGCTTGCTTGACGAGGTTTTCGTCGAGCGAAATGGTCAGGTTGGCCATGGGATACCTCCAAACGCGGGTTTCACGTGAACCAGTGTAGCACGTGAACCTGTGGCGTGGGATAATCGCTGGCGTGACGCTGCCCATGCCCCAACCCCCTTATGTGCTGGATTTTCCCGACAGCCTGCCCGTCTCGGCTCGGCGCCAAGACATCATGGACGCCTTGGCCGAGCACCAGGTCATCATCGTCTGCGGTGAAACGGGCTCGGGCAAGACCACGCAGCTGCCCAAAATCGCCTTGGCCATGGGGCGCGGCCTGTCGCGTGCGAACGCCCGCCCGGGTGAAGCGGCGCGCCTGATCGGCCACACGCAACCGCGGCGCATCGCCGCGAGTTCGGTGGCCAAGCGCATCGCCGAAGAACTCAAAACCCCGCTGGGTGAGGTGGTGGGCTACAAGGTGCGCTTCCAAGACCGATTGAGCGCACAGACCACGGTCAAGCTCATGACCGACGGCATCTTGCTGGCCGAAACCCAAACCGACCCGCTGCTCAAGGCCTACGACACGATCATCATCGACGAGGCGCACGAGCGCAGCCTCAACATCGACTTCTTGCTGGGTTACTTGCGCCAAATCTTGCCCCGCCGACCGGACTTGAAGGTCATCGTCACCTCGGCCACCATCGACGCCGACCGCTTCGCACAGCACTTCGCCAGCGCCAAAGGCAAGGCCCCGGTGATCCTGGTGTCCGGGCGCACCTACCCGGTCGAGCAACGCTACCGGCCGTTTGAAGAATCGCGGGAATACGACCTGAACGCGGCCATCGCCGACGGCGTGGACGAACTCTGGGCCGGTGGCGCGGGCGGCGACATCCTGGTGTTTTTGCCTGGCGAGCGAGAGATCCGAGAAGCCGCCGACCACCTGCGCAAACACATGGCCCACCAAGCCTGGACGCGCAACGCCGAGGTCTTGCCGCTGTTCGCGCGCCTGTCGCAAGCCGAGC
>DAISXI010000112.1:0-6007 GCA_036825935.1 Hydrogenophaga sp. | reverse complement strand
AGCAGTACGGCGACAACTGCGAAGTCTGCGGCGCGGTCTACGCCCCCACCGACCTCATCAACCCCTTCTCGGCCCTGTCGGGTGCCAAGCCGGAGCTCAAAACCTCCGAGCATTTCTTCTTCAAACTGTCCGACCCGCGCTGCGTTGAATTCCTCAGCCAGTGGACGCAAGACGGCAAGCTGCAGCCCGAGGTGGCCAACAAGGTCAAGGAATGGTTCAGCGTGCGCACCAACCCCGACGGCACGACCAGCGAAGGCTTGGGCGACTGGGACATCTCGCGCGACGCGCCCTACTTCGGCATTGAAATCCCGGACGCGCCCGGCAAGTACTTTTATGTCTGGCTCGACGCGCCTGTGGGCTACCTGGCTTCCCTGAAAAACCTGCTGGACAAGCGCGGCGAAAATTACGACGCCTACATGGCCAACCCCGCACTGGAGCAATACCACTTCATCGGCAAAGACATCGTCACCTTCCACACGCTGTTCTGGCCCGCCATGCTGCATTTCTCGGGCCGCAAAACGCCCAACAGCGTGTTCGTGCACGGCTTCCTGACGGTGAACAACGGCGAGAAGATGAGCAAGAGCCGCGGCACGGGCCTGGACCCGCTCAAGTACCTGAGCCTGGGCATGAACCCCGAGTGGCTGCGTTACTACCTGGCGGCCAAGCTCTCGGCCCGCAACGAAGACATCGACTTCAACGCGGAAGACTTCATGGCGCGGGTCAACTCCGATCTGATTGGCAAATTCGTCAACATCGCTTCTCGTTCGGCCGGCTTCATCGCCAAGCGCTTTGGCGGTCAACTCGGCCAAGTCAGCGCCGACGGTCAAGCTTTGCTGTCCGCCTTGCAAACCGCTGCACCCAGCATTGCCGCGTTTTATGACCAGCGCGAATACGCCAAGGCCCTGCGCGAAATCATGCTGCTGACCGACAAGGTCAACAGCTACGTCGACCAAAACAAACCGTGGGACTTGGCCAAACAAGAAGGCCAAGACGCGCGCTTGCACGATGTGTGCACCACCTGTATCGAAGCCTTCCGCATGCTGAGTTTGCAGCTTAAACCCGTGCTGCCGGCCTTGGCGGCGCAGGTCGAGGCCTTCTTGAACGTGGCGCCCTTCACCTTTGCCCAAGCACAACAGCTGCTGGGCGCGGGCCACACCATCAACGCCTACCAACACCTGATGCAGCGCGTCACCCCCGAGCAACTCGACGCTTTGTTCGAGCCGCCAGCGGTGGTCGAAGAAAAAGTCACGCCCGGCGGCGAGGAGATCGCCCCGACGATTGGCATCGACGACTTCGCGAAGGTGGACCTGCGCATCGCAGAGATCGTGAACTGCGAAGCGGTGGAAGGTTCGACCAAATTGCTGCGCCTCACGCTCGACGTGGGCGAAGGCAAAACACGCAACGTGTTCTCGGGCGTGGCCAGCATGTACAAGCCCGAAGACCTCAAAGGCAAGCTCACCGTGCTGGTGGCCAACTTGGCCCCGCGCAAGATGAAATTTGGCGTGTCCGAGGGCATGGTGCTGGCCGCCAGCCACGCCGACGACCAAACAGACGCGGGCATTTACGTGCTGCACCCTTGGCCCGGCGCCAAGCCCGGCATGCGCATCCACTGAGCTCATCCACGGAAAAACCCCAAACACCCGGGGAGTAATATCCCCGGCATGTTCACAGGTTTACCGCCCCTCGCGCCCTTTCGCCCCCGCCTGCTGCAAGACCTGAGGGGCTACACCCGACAAAAGTTCGCCCTCGACCTTGGGGCTGGTGCCACGGTGGGCATCGTGGCCCTGCCCTTGGCCATGGCTTTTGCGATCGCCAGCGGCCTCAAGCCCGAAGCGGGTTTGTGGACGGCCATCATCGCGGGCTTTCTGATTTCGGCCTTGGGCGGCACCTCGGTGCAAATCGGTGGCCCAGCGGGCGCGTTCATCGTCATCGTCTACGGCATCGTCGAGCGCTACGGCTTGGCCAACCTGCTCATTTCCACCGTCAGCGCAGGTGTGCTGATGTTTTTGCTGGGCTGGCTGCGCTTGGGCTCTTTGGTGCGCTACGTGCCGGTGAGTGTGGTCATTGGCTTCACCAACGGCATCGCCGTGCTGATCGGTTTGTCGCAGCTGCGCGATGTCATGGGCTTGCAGGTCGAGAAAATGCCGGCCGACTTCTTCAGCCAAATCGGCACGATCTCCGACGCCATCGGCAGCTTCAACCCCTACGCCTTTGGTTTGGCCATGGCGTGTGTGCTGGGCCTCATGATCTGGCCGCGCTTGTGGGCCGTGGACTCGCAGTTTCGCCGCCAGCTCGACAACATCCAGAGCATCAGCGCGCTCAAAGCCACTTCGCGGGTGCCCGCGCCCGTCATTGCCCTGGTCACCTTGTCGCTGCTGGCCTGGTACCTGAGCCTGCCGGTGGAGACCATCGGCTCGCGCTTCGGTGGCATCCCGCAAGGTTTGCCGGTGTTCGAGTTGCCCGCGTTTTCGTGGGAAACGGTCAAGCTCTTGGTGGTGCCCACCTTGACCATTGCCTTGTTGGGTGCGATCGAGTCGCTCTTGTGCGCACGGGTGGCCGATCAACTCAGCGACACCCCCAAACACGACCCCAACCAAGAGCTGATGGCCCAAGGCATCGCCAACACGGTGGTGCCGTTTTTTGGCGGCATGCCCGCCACCGGCACCATTGCGCGCACGGTGACCAACATCCGCGCCGGAGCGGTGTCGCCCATCGCCGGCATCGTGCACGCCGGCACCTTGGCCGCCGTGGTCTTGCTGGCCGCGCCCTTGGCCATGCACATCCCGCTGGCGGTGCTGGCTGGTGTGTTGTTGTTCGTGGCCTGGAACATGGGCGAGTGGCGCGAATTCGTGCGTCTCAAACACTTCAGCAACCACTACCGCTTGATGATGGTCTCGACCTTCGTGGTCACCATCGTCTTTGACCTGACGGTGGCCGTGGAACTCGGCTTGATTCTGGCCATCGTGCTGTTTGTGCGCCGCCAAAGCGGCCTGTTCACCGCCGACATTGACATCCACACCGACCAACGCTTGGAAGGCCGCCTGTACGGTACGCTGTTTTTTGGTGCGGTGGCCAAGCTTGACGCCTTGCAGCGCGCCGCCGACGCGGCCGCTCCAGGTTTGGTGATGCGCTTGGACGTGCGCCAGATGATTTCCTTGGACACCACCGGCTTGGACGCCTTGGAACAACTCCAGCGCAGCCTGAGCAAACGCCAAGGCCGCTTGGTTCTTCGTGGACTCAACCCCCAGCCGCGTTCCTTGCTGGAGCGCTCGGGCTTTGCCCAGCACATCGACATGGAAGAGACGGGGCCGGCCTGAGCCCGTAAAATGGGGGTTTTCTCCACCAGGCCTGCCATGTTCCCCTTTGCCCGCCCGCATTACACCTCTGACACCACGCAGTTCTTGGCCAAGCTCAAGGAAAAGAACCCCAGCCTGGAAGCCGAGCAACGCCAAGGCCGTGCCTTGCTGTGGGACAGCGGCATGAACGCTCAGTTCCAAGCCGACGCCAACACCGCACGCGTGCCCCAACAGCCCTACGTGTACCAAACCAAGGCCTGAGTCCCCTTGCCGCCATGAGCACCGACTCGCCTGAACTCGAACAAGCTCCCGAGGGTTTGCACGCGGCGCTGCCTGCGGTGGTCGACCACGTCGCTGTGGCCCGGCTGTATGGTGAACCGCTTTTTTCGATGCCGCGGGATTTGTACATCCCACCCGACGCGCTGCAGGTGTTTCTGGAGGCGTTTGAAGGCCCACTGGACTTGCTGCTCTACCTGATCCGCAAGCAAAACTTCAACATCCTCGACATCCCCATGGCCGCGGTCACGCGCCAGTACCTGAGCTATGTGGACGAGATTCGCACGCAAAACCTGGAGCTCGCGGCCGAGTACCTGCTGATGGCGGCCATGCTCATCGAGATCAAGTCGCGCATGCTCTTGCCACCCAAACGCGTGGCCGAAGGTGAAGAAGCCGAAGACCCGCGCGCCGAGCTGGTGCGCCGTTTGCTCGAGTACGAGCAAATGAAGTTGGCGGCCCAACACCTCAACGAGTTGCCCCACTTTGGGCGCGATTTTCTGCGCGCCCAAGTGTTCGTGGAACAGGCCTTGACACCGCGCTTCCCCGACGTGCACCCTTTGGACCTGCAAAGCGCTTGGCGCGACATTTTGTCGCGCGCCAAGCTGGTGCAACACCACAAAATCAGCCGCGAAGCGCTCTCGGTGCGCGAGCACATGAGCATCGTGCTGCGCCAATTGCAGGGCCGAAAGTTCGTCGAGTTCGGTGAGCTCTTCGACCCGAGTAAGGGCAGTGCGGTCTTGGTGGTGACTTTCATCGCCATGCTCGAGCTGGCCAAAGAAACGCTCATCGAACTCACCCAAGCCGAAGCCTTCGCACCCATCTACGTGCGATTGTCTTACACCCCTCAGTGATTCCCTCACCTTCAGGCTTGCATGCGCCAACACCACTTTGATGTTTTGATCATCGGCAGCGGCTTGGCCGGTCTGACCGCTGCGTTGCACTTGGCCCCCACGCACCGCGTGGCCGTCATCACCAAACGCGGCATCTCCGATGGGTCGAGCAATTGGGCCCAAGGCGGCATTGCCGCCGTGCTGGCCGAGGGCGACAGCTACGCCTCACACGTGGACGACACCTTGGTCGCCGGTGCGGGCCTGTGCGACCTGGACGCCACGCGCTTCACCGTGGAAAACGCCCCCTCGGCCATCTCATGGCTGCGCGAGATGGGCGTGCCCTTCTCCACCGAAAACGGCGAGCTGCACCTCACCCGCGAAGGCGGCCACAGCCACCGGCGCATCGTCCACGTGACCGACGCCACCGGCGCAGCGGTGCAAACCACGCTGAGTGCCAAGGCCCGCGCCACACCGAACATCGTGTTCTTCGAGAACCACATGCTGGTCGACCTGATCACCAGCCGCAAGCTGGCCGCCACCGAGGCCGGCACCGACACACCCGCCCGCTGCCACGGGGCTTATGTGCTCGATGTGGACCGCGACGAGGTCGAGACCTTCAGCGCCAGCCACACCATCTTGGCCACCGGCGGCGCGGGCAAGGTCTACCTGTACACCACCAACCCCGACACCGCCACGGGCGACGGCATCGCCTCGGCCTGGCGCGCGGGTTGCCGCGTGGCCAACATGGAATTCATCCAATTCCACCCGACCTGCCTGTACCACCCGCACGTCAAAAACTTCCTCATCACCGAGGCCGTGCGCGGTGAAGGCGGCCGCTTGTTGTTGCCGCCCCATTTGGGCAGCCACCGCTTCATGCCCGACCACGACCCGCGCGCCGAACTCGCGCCGCGCGATGTGGTGGCGCGCGCCATCGACTTCGAGATGAAGAAACACGGCCTGGACTGTGTGCACCTGGACATCTCGCACCAAAGCCCCGAGTTCATCCAAGAACACTTCCCCAACATCTTGGCGCGCTGCGCCGAACTGGGCATCGACATCACCCGCGAACCTATTCCGGTGGTGCCTGCGGCGCATTACACCTGCGGTGGTGTGGTCACCGACCTGCACGGCCGCACCGATGTGCCGGGCCTGTACGCGGTGGGTGAGACCACCTGCACCGGCCTGCACGGCGCCAATCGTTTGGCCAGCAACTCGCTGGTGGAGTGCATGGTGTTTGCGCGTGGTGCGGTGGAGGCCATCAGCCAAGCCACCAACCAGGGCCAGCCTGCCATGCCCACGTGGGACGACAGCCGCGTGACCGACGCCGACGAGATGGTGGTGATCTCGCACAACTGGGACGAGCTGCGCCGCTTCATGTGGGACTACGTGGGCATCGTGCGCACCAACAAACGCTTGGAGCGCGCCGCGCACCGCATCAACCTGCTGCAGCAAGAAATCCAAGAGTTCTACCGCCAGTTCCACGTCACGCGCGACCTGCTGGAGCTGCGCAACCTGGTGCAAGTGGCCGACCTGATCGTGATGAGCGCCCTCATGCGCCATGAGAGCCGCGGCCTGCACTTCAGCCGCGACTACCCCGAGACGCTC
>DAISXI010000111.1:0-6105 GCA_036825935.1 Hydrogenophaga sp. | reverse complement strand
CACGTTTGGCGCGTACCAGCGATCGGGTCATGGGCAGCAGCAGCTGCGCCTGCGCACCCCGAAAGGCCACGATGCACACGCTGTCGCGTCGGGCATAGGATTGCTGCAGCAGCAACTCGACCGCGCCTTTGGCTTCGGCCAAGCGCTGCAGCGCGGCCGAGCCCGAAGCGTCAAGTGCCAGGATCAGGCAGCTGGAGGCGCGCTGCTGGTAGCGCTGGATGTGGAAGTCTTCGGCGCGAATCGCCACGCGGCCTGTGCTGTGCGCTTGCCGCAAACGCTGCTTGGGCGCGGCAGCGCGCAAGGTGGCCAGCACATGCAGGCGCGCCTGACCGCCGGGGCGGCCCGGGCGCGGGGGCAGGGGGCGGCCGCGCTGCGAGCCTGCGCGGGTCTGGCCGCTGCGCCCAGAGCTTTGTTGGCTGACCGCGCCTTGGCGGGTCATCAGCGCGTCGAGCATGTGTGGCGGCAAACTGGCGAGAGCAGCCGCGACCATCATCTCTTGCAGGTCTTCGGCACTCGGTTCGGCGTTCTGTTCGGGTGGCGGGGCCGTGTCAGGGTCTTTGTCTTTTTCAGCGTCGTTCTCAGGCACTTGATCGGCGTTGTCTGGTTGTTCAGGCGGCTCTGGTGGCGGTGTGGCGTCCTCCGGTGGCGCTGCTTCTGATTCTTGCGCAGACGGCTCGGCCGGCCACTGCGTGGCGCGGGGGGCGAGCACACAGCGCGCGGCAAAGCCCAGGTCGTCGGCGTCCAGCGTGCTGCGCCCGTTCAGCGCCGCATGGCCGCAGGCCACGCGCAGCGCCAGGCTGGGCACACGCAAAGAGCCAATGCCCAGGCCCAAAGCGGCAGCGCACAGCGCTTGCATGTGTTCGTCGGTGGCTTGCACTTGCGGCAGCTGCAAGCGGGCGCGGGCCAAAGCGCCGGGGCTGAGACGAATCTGCAGGCCATCCGATTCGCTCTCGCCCTGCCACGCCGCGTGGATGTCGCTGGGCGAGAGTTCGTGCAGGTCCAGCCACACGCCCAGACGCTCGGCCAAGGCCGCGCCCACACCCGGTTCATCGGCCAAGGATTCGTCGAGTGCCACCACGCCAAAGCGGGTGCTTGTGGGTGCTGCGCTGTGGCGGGTGGGGGGCACTTGGCCTTGCTCCAGGGCTTGCACCAAAGGCGCGAGCAGGGCGGGCGACAGGCGCTCGGCCATGGGCAGGCACACCAGGCCTTGGTCGGCTTGTTGCAGCAAGCCCGCTTGGCTGTGCAGTTGGCCGGTTTGCAGCGTGTGGGCCAGGTCGATGCCGCCGAGCAGCCGCTCGCTGTCCACCGAGCCGGGCACTTTGACCAAGCCAATGCCCAGCCCCGCCAGCGCTTGCAGCCAGCGCTCGCGCACCGGCCCGTGCGGCGCGCGCAGGCACACACCGCCAAAACCAAAGGGGTCGAGTTGCAGCAGCTGCAGCGCCGTCAGCGCATCGTTCCAGCGCTCCAGCGGGTCCGAGGGCTGCGCATTGTCGCGGGCCATGCGTGCAGCCAATTCAGGCGGCCAGCACTTCTTGCAAGCTGCGCTGCACGCGCGCGCCCGAGTCGGTGTCGTCCAGCGGGTTGCGGCGCAGGCGGTGGCGCAGGGCCAGCGGGGCCATGCTTTGCAGGTGCTCGGCCTTCACCGCCTTGTGGCCTTGCAGCGCGGCGTACGCCCGGGTGGCGCGCAGCAGTGTGAGCTCGGCGCGCAGACCGTCGGTGCCCAGCTGTTGGCACAGGCGCGCGCACAGCATCAGCATGTCGTCGCTCACCTCGACCTCGTCCAACAGCTCACGCGCTTTGAGGATGCGCTTTTGCAGCTTCTGGTTGTCCTTGTGCCACAGCGCCTTGAAGGCGGCGGGGTCTTTGTCGAAGGCGTCGCGGCGCTTGATGATGCTCACGCGCAGCGCCAGGTCTTGCGGCGTGCGCACCTGCACCGACAGGCCAAAGCGGTCCAGCAGTTGCGGGCGCAGCTCGCCTTCTTCGGGGTTGCCGCTGCCCACCAGCACAAAGCGGGCGGGGTGGCGCACGCTCAGGCCTTCGCGCTCGACCAGGTTCTCGCCCGAGGCGGCCACGTCGATCAAAAGGTCCACCAGGTGGTCGTCGAGCAGGTTGACCTCGTCGATGTACAAAAAGCCTCGGTGCGCCTGGGCCAGCAGGCCGGGGGCGAAGGACTTCACGCCTTGCGACAAGGCTTTTTCCAGATCGAGCGCGCCGACCACGCGGTCTTCGGTCGCGCCCAAAGGCAGGTCGACCACGGCCACGCTTTGGCGCTCGGTCACGACTTTGGCTTTGGGGTCGCGGGCCTGGCAGACCGGGCAGGCGCCCGCCGGTTTGGCCGGGTCGCAGCGGTAAGGGCAGCCTTTGACGACCGAAATGGGGGGGAGCAGGTCGGCCAAGGCGCGCACGGCGGTGGATTTGCCGGTGCCCCGGTCGCCCAAGACCAGCACGCCGCCAATGGACGGGTCGACCGCCACCACCTGGATGGCGAGGGTCATTTCATCTTGACCAACGATGGCCGCAAAAGGGAAGGTCAAAGCCATAAGGGGCGTTCCGCAAAACTGTTCTCGCCCCATCATCCAAAAGACACCGCAAAGTGTCAAGTTAAATTTACACTTTATGTCGAATTTTGGGTGTGGTGCTGTCCATGGTGTCGGATCCGGATCGTGCTTGCGGCTTCAGGCCGTAACGCGCGGCCAAATCCCAAACGTGCTGCGGCAGCATGTTTTTGATGCGCGCTGGCGCCTCGCGGCGCAGGTGCAAGATGGACTCGATGGCCTTCATCTCGACCCGGGCGCGCGCAAACTCCAAGCCGCGCGGGCCCACCCGGGGCATGAGCCAGTTGACCAGCGGCTTGATCCAGGCGGGCATGCGCCGCAGCGGCAGGCCCCCGGCGGCGCGCTCGGTGTTGGCCATGAAGCCGCGCACCGGGCCATCCCGTTTGCCCTTGCTGATGGGGGCGCTGGTGACCAATTGCGCCTGAATGCCGTCCAGCACCGCTTGCCCGCGCGCGTTGCGAACCAACAACCACTGTTGGCCATGCCCGCCCATGTAGCCCACGGTGATATCGGCCAGCACATTGGTGTAGTCCACGCAGGTGCGGCAGGTGAGTGGAAAAAAGTCCGGCGGCAAGGTGGACAGCGGCAGGTTCAAAAACGGGATCAGGCGTTTGTCGCCTTGGTCGGTGCGCACCTCGACCTTGTAATCGGCGCGGAATTCGACGTAGCTGATGTCTTGTGGGCGGTCCGAAATCAGGCCCAGAAACTGGTGGAAGTTTTCGGTGGTGGTGTTGTCAGAGCACGGTGTGCCAATGACATACAGCTGCTCCAGGCCTTGCTCACGTTCAAGCTGCGGCTGGATGGCGCGCAGGGCGTAAATCTGGCAGGGGATGCCGATCACGGCCAGGCGCTTGTGGCCTTGCGCCAGCGCGGGCTCCACCAAGCTGAGCAGCGGCGCGTAACCCATGCGCATGCCCCGGCACTGCGCCATGTCCTCGGCGCGGGTGACCAGCACTGGGCGCGGCCGCCAGCGGTCGTGCGGGTCGGCGGCCATGGCGATCACGGCGTCGACCAGACCTTGTTCGAGCAACACCTCGGCCAGACGGGTGGTGATGCCGGTCCACTGCGCGCCTTGCGTGGGCGGGTCGAGGCGTGCGCTCAGGATCTGTTGGTAAGGCCCGAAAAACAACTCGTCGGGCTGGGCTGGGTGCGTGGCACTGCCCTGTTGTCGCACGCGGCCATGGACCCGCTGCTCCAAGACCGGGTAATCGGGCTGGATGAACTGGCAAGCTTGGCCACAGCGCTTGGGGTCGTCCGTGCGCGAGAGGCCGCAGTCGGTGCACAGCTTGCGGGCTGGGGCCGCACTGGCTGGCGAATCGGTGGCTTGCGTTTGCAGCACAAGTGGCCGATGTTCAGCTGGCTCGGATCAAGGGCATCACGCCCACCAACCACATGTGCAAGCCGCCCATGAAAAATGCTGCCCAAAGGCCAGTGCCTGCTACCACGGTCAGGCCCGTGCTCAGCCATTTGCCTTCAGGTGCGCTCTGCAAGCTTTGCCGATCTCGCTGGCGGGCGGCGCGAAACACCAGTACCGACCAAATCAAAAAGCCACCAAACAAGACCACATCGGCCAGGTTGCCGTTGATCAGCAAATGGCCCAAGGCCCAGACTTTGACCGACAAGGTCATGGGGTGGCGCAGTTTGGCTTTGATGTGGTTGGCAGGGATGTAAGTGGCCACCAAAAAAATCAAGGCCACCCACATCAACAAAATGGTGCCCATTTGCAAGCCGCGGGGTGGCGACCACAGCACCACGGGGTCCAAGCGGGCTTGGCCGTAGCCCACCACCAATAAATACAAACCGAGCAAAGCGACCGCCGCATAAATGGCTTTAAAACCCACCGGGCCCCAGCGCGAGATGGCGCTTTGTCTCACTTGGGGAGCCAAACTTTGTAACGAGTGAATGCCCAAAAAGAGCGCAAGACCGAGCACCAATGACAGCATGGGGTACCTTTTTTAGGGAACAACGAATCGCTTGTATTTTGTCATCCAATGGCCCATCGTGCGACCCTGCTTGGTGTACCAAGCTACTCAGGTATCCCCCTTCCTTGGATCAAATTGACAATTCGGCGCAAAATGAGAGTTTCGGCACCCGCTGATCTTTTTTTTAACTAGGAGTTCCCCAATGCAAGGTTCATTCAACGCATCCAATCGCCGCGTCTTCATGATGCAAGTGGCCACCGCCGCTGGCGCCTCTGTGATCGCGACCCAAGCTTCAGCCCAAGCCATGCTGGACGAAAAAGACCCACAAGCCGTGGGTTTGGGCTACAAGGCCGATGCCACCAAGGTCGACAAGGCGAAAAACCCCAAGTATGCCGCTGGCAACAACTGCGCCAATTGCGCCCTGTTCCAAGCCAAGGCGGGCGCTGTCTCCGGTGGTTGCGCGCTGTTCGGCGCCAAGCAAGTGGCCGCCAAAGGTTGGTGCTCGGCTTGGGCCAAAAAGGCTTAACAGACCCCCATCCGCGAATGGAGGCCCGCCCCAACCCTGTGTGAATCCCCCTGGCTTTACCGAATGCCAGCGGCGGCGCGTAGGGTGGCGGCTTTGTCGGTGCGCTCCCAAGTGAACTCGGGTTCTTCGCGACCGAAGTGACCATACGCCGCGGTCTTTTGGTAGATCGGGCGCAGCAGGTCGAGCATTTGGATGATGCCTTTGGGGCGCAGGTCGAAGTGCTCGTTGATCAGTTGGGCGATTTGCTCATCCGAAATCACGCCGGTGCCTTCGGTATAAACCGTCACGTTCATGGGGCGCGCCACGCCAATGGCGTACGCCACTTGAATCTGGCATTGCTTGGCCAAGCCCGCAGCCACGATGTTCTTGGCCACGTAGCGGGCGGCGTAAGCGGCCGAGCGGTCCACTTTTGATGGGTCTTTGCCTGAGAACGCGCCACCGCCGTGGGGGCAAGCACCGCCGTAGGTGTCGACGATGATCTTGCGGCCGGTCAAACCGCAATCACCCTGGGGACCGCCGATGACGAAACGGCCCGTGGGGTTGATCAAATACTTCGTGTCTTGCAGCCACTCTTTGGGCAACACGGGTTTGATGATCTCTTCGATGATGGCTTCGGTGAAGCTGGCCTTCATCTTGGTCGAGGTTTCCGACTGGTCGGGGCTGTGCTGGGTGGACAGCACCACCGTGTCGATGCTGTGGGGCTTGCCATCCACGTAGCGCATGGTCACTTGGCTCTTGGCATCGGGGCGCAGGAAGGGCAGGCGGCCGTCTTTGCGCAGCTGCGCTTGGCGCTCCACCAAACGGTGGGCGTAGTAGATGGGCGCGGGCATCAGCTCGGGCGTCTCGTCGCAGGCGTAGCCGAACATCAGGCCTTGGTCACCGGCGCCGATGTTGAGGTGGTCGTCCGACGCATGGTCCACGCCCTGGGCGATGTCGTTGGACTGCTTGTCGTAGCAAACCATGACGGCGCAACCTTTGTAGTCGATGCCGTACTCGGTGTTGTCGTAGCCGATGCGCTTGATGGTGTCGCGGGCGACTTGGATGTAATCCACGTGCGCGTTGGTGGTGATCTCACCGGCCAACACGACCAAGCCGGTGTTGG
>DAISXI010000110.1:0-6144 GCA_036825935.1 Hydrogenophaga sp. | reverse complement strand
TTGCCGCTGGGGTAAGGCAGCATGGAGCACGCGTAGTACTTGGGCTTGGTTTGGTCTTCGGTGACGCGGTAGGCATCGCTGGCTTGCCAGCGGGTTTGGGCGGCGCGTTCGACGTCTGAATGGGCGTAGTTGTCTTGCATGAATGGAAGGGGTGGAGCGGCGAGCACCGGCGCTCGCAAGAGGTCGATTTTAGGGCTTGAGCGCTGGGGCACCTTGGGCCGCCAAACCCAGCTGCGCCACACCGGCGGCTTGGGCCATGTCCATGAGGGCCACCACTTGCCCATAGGGCACGGCCGTGTCGGCTTGAACCAGCAACTCCACGCCAGGGGAAGCCTGCGCCCATCGGGCCAGCTGCATGGGCAAATCGGCCCGCTGCACCGCGACCCCATTGAATAACAATCCCCCTTGGGCATCGATCAGCAAGGTGCCGACCGCGACGGCCAATGCGGGTGCTTGCGCCGCGCTGTGGGTGGGCAAGCCCACGGGCAAGCGGCTGGCGCCCAAAGACGGCGCGGCCATGATGAAGATCACCAAGAGCACCAGCATCACGTCGACCATGGGCGTGACGTTGATGTCGCTCATGGGCCGCTCGGGCGTGGCACGGCTGAGGCGGCCAAAGCTCATGGGTCCACCGATGGGTTGGGGTGGTGCCAAGCGAGCACGTCGTGGGCGAAGCCTTCGAGTTGGGCTTCCAAAGTTTGGATGCGCCGCCCCATCACGTTGTAGGCCAGCACCGCAGGAATGGCCACGATCAAGCCCCCGGCCGTCATGACCAAGGCCTCGCCGACGGGGCCAGCCAGTTGTTCCATATCCAAACCCGCCTCCACACCCAAACCCGCCAAGGCGTTGTAGATGCCCCAAACCGTGCCCAGCAACCCCACGAACGGGGCGGTGGCGCCTACGCTGGCCAACACGATTTGTCCGTGTTGTGCCCGCGCCACCACGCCGGCCATGGCCTCGCGCAGCGCACGGGTCATGGCCCAACGGCCGTCACCTTGATCGGCCATGGAGCCTGGGGCCACCTGGTCCAAGGTCATCACCGATTGCACCAAGGGTTGCAGCACCGAGCGCGGATCAAAAACGGTCAAACGCCGCGTGGCATCGGGCCAGTCGCTGGCTTGCCACACGGCGGCTTGGGCGTCGTGCCAGGTTCGTCCGGCCGACCACAACCACCAACTTTTCCACAGAATCAGCACCCAAGTGGTGATGGACATGGTGATCAAGACCACCGCCACCCAACGCCCCATGGCATCGGCTTGGGACCAGGTGTGCCAAAGCGCTTCGTTCACGCGATCGCCAGGGGGTTCAGCGCAGGGCCAGCACGTCGAACATGTCGAACATGCCGCGCGGCTGCTGCATCAAAAAGCGCACCGCACGCAAACTGCCTTGAGCGTAGGTGGCGCGGCTGCTGGATTTGTGCGTGATCTCGATGCGCTCACCGGTGCCGGCGAACAGCACGGTGTGGTCGCCCACGATGTCGCCACCGCGGATGGTGGCGAAACCGATGCTCGACGGGTCGCGCTCGCCCGTTACGCCTTCGCGGGCGTACACCGCACAGTCTTTGAGGTCGCGGCCCAAGGCCTCGGCCAAGACCTCGCCCATTTTCAAGGCGGTGCCACTGGGGGCGTCAACCTTGTGGCGGTGGTGGGCCTCGATGACCTCGATGTCGTAGCCCGTGGACAAGGCCTTGGCGGCCATCTCGAGCAACTTCAAGGTCACGTTGACGCCCACGCTCATGTTGGGTGCCATGACGATGGCGCACTGCTGGGCCGCTTGTTTCAAGGTGGCTTTTTCGGCGTCGGTGAAACCGGTCGTACCGATGACCACTTTGACACCGTGGCGCTGGGCCGCGGCCACGTGGCGCAAGGTACCTTCGGGCCGGGTGAAGTCGATCAAACAATCGCTCACCGACAGGGCCGCGTCGATGTCGTCGGTGATCAACACACCGGTGTTCAGGCCAGCAAACGCACCGGCATCCAAACCCAAAGCGGTGCTGCCCGTGATGTCCAAAGCGCCGCTGAGTTCCATGTCGTCGTGGCGGCCAACGGCCTCCACCAGCATCTGGCCCATGCGCCCACTGGCACCGGCCACACAAATACGAATACGCTGACTCACGGCCACGGCTCCTAGGGCTCTAGACGGGGGTAGACCACCGCGGGTGGTGCGGGCAGCAGCACGGGAGCCTGCAAAGGGTGCTTGGCTTCAAACGCCTTCAACTGCTCGGGTGTGGCCGTCAACGCAGGGATGGGTGCGGCCTTGCGTTGCACCTGCAAAGACTCGACAAAGGCCTGCTCGGTCGGCACATCGTCTCCGTCAAAACGCTCGAGTCGGTTGTCTTTGAACCACAGCGAGAGCTGGCGGCGCTGGGGTGCTTGGCCTTGGCGCTTGAGCGTGAACACGTAGTCCCAACGCTGAGCGTGGAAGACACTGGCCAATAGCGGCGTGCCCAAAATGTCACGAACCTGCTCACGGCTCATGCCAACTTGCAACACCTGCACCTGCTCTTGGGTCAGCACATTGCCCTGCAAGATGTCAACTTTGTAAGGCGACAAGGCCGTGGTCACTGACGCGACGGGGCTGACACCGGCACAGCCACCCAAGCCCACCAACACCCCCACGAGCAGTGCGGGGCGAGCGGGTTGGAACCAAGACGACCAATCGTTGCGAGATATCATCGGATCATTGTAGTCTTTGGCGGGACATTCGTTTGTTCTGGACCCCACCCACACCAACCCACGGCCTGGCGATGACCAACATTGAAGAACTCAAGAGCACGGGCCTCAAAGCGACCTTGCCGCGCCTGAAAATCCTAGAGGTTTTCCAAACCGCCAGAGACCGCCACATGACGGCCGAAGACGTGTTTCGGGTGCTGCTGCAAGACCGCTCCGACATCGGACTGGCCACCGTCTACCGCGTGCTGATGCAGTTTGAGCAGGCCGGCTTGCTCACGCGCAGCAATTTTGAGTCGGGCAAAGCGGTCTACGAACTCAACGAAGGCCAACACCACGACCACTTGGTGTGCTTGGACTGCGGCCACGTGGAAGAGTTTTACGACCCACAAATTGAAGAGCGCCAGCAACTCGTGGCCTCCTCAAGGGGCTTTACCTTGCAAGAGCACGCTTTGTCGCTCTACGCCAACTGCACCCGCACCGACTGCGCCAACCGACAACGCGAGCCCCGCTGAACGGGCAAGATCACTGACCGCCCATGGCGGCTTGGTGGCGTGCAATGAACTCTTGATAGGTGTCGATGCCGCGCAGCTGCAAGATGGTGTTGCGCACCGCGGCCTCAACCAAGACCGCGATGTTGCGCCCGGCCACCACCTGAATCACCACCTTGCGCACCGGCACGCCCAAGACGGGTTGGTGCAGGGGTTCGTGCGGCATGCGTTCGTAATCGCGCTCCAAGGTTTCTTTGCGCACCAAGTGGACGATGAGCTTCAAGCGCATCTTGCGACGCACCGCCGTCTCGCCAAAGATGGCCTTGATGTCGAGCAAACCGATGCCGCGAACCTCCAGGAGGTTTTGCAGCAAATCGGGGCAACGGCCCTCGATGCTGGTTTGGTTGATGCGGTAGAGGTCCACCGCGTCGTCGGCGACCAAACCGTGGCCGCGCGAGACCAACTCCAAACCCAACTCGCTTTTGCCCAAACCGGACTCGCCGGTGATCATCACACCCATGCCCAAGATGTCCATGAAGACGCCGTGCATGGAGATGCGTTCAGCGAAATGGCGCGACAGATCGGCTCGCAACACATCGATCACGAACGCGGCCGACTCTTGGGTCGCGAACATCGGGATCTGGGCGCGCTCGCACATCGCCATCAGGTCTTCGGGCACGGCCTGGCCATCGGCCACGATCAAAGCCGGGGGCTCCAAGGTCACGATGCGGGCGATGCGCCGCCGGTTGTCTTCGCGGTCCTCGCTGGTGAGGTAAGCCACTTCGCGCTCACCCAAAACCTGCACGCGGTAGGGGTGGATGTAGTTCAGGTAACCCACCAAATCGGCCCCGGAGCGGGCCGCGCGCACGGCGGTTTCGTCGAAGTGGCGCTCGGAAGCGCCCAGTCCCGCCACCCATTGCCACTTCAGGGCCTCGCGGTGGTTCTCAAAGAGAACGTCGGCGCTGACGACGGTGGGCTTCAAGAGGGCTCAGGCTGCGGCGTGGGCCGACTGCCAGGTGGAAATCATTTGGTGCAAGACCGCGTCGGCGCTGGCGGTTTTCATGCTTTCACGCAACTGGCTGTCGCTGAGCAGTTCGGCGATCTCGGACAAGATCTCCAAATGCTTCTGCGTGGCCGCCTCGGGCACGAGCAGAAAAATCAGCAGTTGAACCGCTTGCTCGTCTGGGGCGTCAAAGCCGATCGGTGCGGCGAGTTGGAACACGGCGGCCAAAGGCTGCTTCAAGCCTTTGATGCGTCCGTGGGGAATGGCCACACCGTGACCCAAGCCCGTCGAGCCCAAGCGCTCACGCGCAAACAGGCTGTCGGTGATGAGCGCACGGTTCAAGCCGTGCAAAGTCTCGAACAACAAACCCGCCTCTTCAAAAGCGCGTTTCTTGCTGGTGACGTCCACGCCAACCAAAACTTGGGCGGCGGACAAAATGGCAGATAGTCGGTTCATAGGAGCCTCTTGGATCGCAAATTATGCCGAGTTGAGCGATGAAGGCTAGGGTTTATACGCAAAAAAAGCCGCTTGACTTTTCAAGCGGCTTGTTGCATAGCAACAAAAAAGCTCACATCAAGCGCTTAGCGGACCCGTGGTGGTGGTCTTGACTCTTGTCTTTGTGACGCAAGACCTGTCGGTCCAGTTTATCGGCCAAATCATCGACCGCGGCGTACAAATCGGCGTGGGCACTTTCGGCAAACAGGTCCTTGCCTTTGACATGGATGTTGCACTCGGCTCGCTGGCGGAGGTCTTTTTCCTTCAGGTTGTCCACCGTTAGCAGCACCTTGATGTCCACCACTTGGTCAAAGTGGCGTGAGATGCGTTCCAGCTTGGTTTGCACATAACCGCGCAGGGCGGGTGTGACTTCGAGGTGATGCCCACTGATCGTCAAGTTCATACGTTTCCTCCTGAAACACCGGGGTCCAAACGCCGAGGTGCCCGGCCATGATTCCTCTGCGCTGTGCTCACAAGCCCACTGTGACCCCAAAATGCTTGGCGCGCAAGCGCAAAGTCCCAGAAAAATGAATACTTTGCGTGTTGCCCTTGCGCAACGGATGGGCGCTCTGTTGGGGCTCAGATGGGGGTGCCATAATCGAATGAGCGTTCACCAATGGGGCTTCCCACGAACAAAACACCCCCAATGGGAGTCACCCCATGCTCAATGTTTTCAGCTTGGCCAACGGCCGCTTGTTTCAAGTCGAGATCGAATCCCTAGAAGAACTCGCCCGCGTTCAACCCATTTGGGTCGACTTGGAAAACCCCAGCTCGGAGGAACGCCGCTGGGTCAAACAGCATTTTGGTTTGTCCATTCCCGAAGACGCGATGGACGACGACATCGAAGAGTCGGCCCGTTTCTTTGAAGAGGACAACGGCGAGCTGCACATCCGCAGCGACTTCTTGATCGACGACACCGACAACCCACGCGCCATCCGAGTGGCCTTCATCCTGAACGAACACAACGATGCGCTGAAAAGCCGCGGTGTGCTGTTCTCCATCCACGACGAAGACGTGCCGGTGTTTCGCTTGCTGCGCATGCGCGCGCGTCGCATGCCTGGCCTGATCGCCGACGCCAAAGACGTTTTGCTCATGCTGTTCGACGCCGACGCCGAGTACTGCGCCGACACGCTCGAGACGATTTACGACGAGCTCGAAACCGTCAGCCGCCAAGTCTTGGCCGGTGACGTGACCGACAACAAAGCCGGCGAGGTGCTCTCGGCCATTGCACGCCACGAAGACATGTCCGGGCGCATCCGGCGCAACGTGATGGACACGCGCCGCGCCGTGAGCTTCATGATGCGCACCCGCATGCTGCAGCCCGAGCAGTTCGAAGACGCGCGACAAATCCTGCGCGACTTGGACTCGCTGGACAGCCACACCGCGTTCTTGTTCGACAAGATCAACTTCTTGATGGATGCCACGGTCGGTTTCATCAACATCAACCAGAACAAGATCATCAAGATCTTCTCGGTGGCCAGCGTGT
>DAISXI010000109.1:0-6149 GCA_036825935.1 Hydrogenophaga sp. | reverse complement strand
CTGGACGCGGTGTTCGTGGCCATTGGCGGTGGTGGCTTGATCAGCGGCGTGGCCAACTTCATCAAGGCCGTTCGGCCCGATGTGAAGGTCATTGGCGTGCAGATGAACGACTCCAACGCCATGATCCAGTCGGTCGGCGCACAACAGCGCGTGACCCTGCCCGATGTGGGCCTGTTCTCGGATGGCACGGCGGTGAAACTGGTGGGCGAAGAAACCTTCCGCGTGACCAGCGGTTTGGTCGACGGGTTCATGGAAGTCAACACCGACGCGGTGTGCGCGGCCATCAAGGACGTGTTTGTGGACACCCGCTCGATCGTGGAGCCCGCCGGCGCTTTGGCCGTGGCGGCCATCAAACAATACGTGGCTAAGCACAAGTGCAAGGGCCAGACCTTTGCGGCCATTTTGTGCGGCGCGAACATGAACTTCGACCGCTTGCGCTTCGTGGCCGAACGCGCCGACGTGGGTGAAGAAAAAGAAGCGCTCTTTGCCGTGACCATCCCCGAAGAGCGCGGTAGCTTCAAGCGTTTTTTGGAGACCATCGGCGCCCTGCCCGGTGGCCCGCGCAACATCACCGAATTCAACTACCGCATGATCGACTCGTCGAAAGCGCACGTGTTTGTGGGCTTGAGCACCCAAGCCAAAGGCGAGAGCGGTCAGATCGCCAAGCGCTTGAACAAACAAGGTTTTGACACGCTGGACCTGACGCACGACGAACTGGCCAAGGAGCACCTGCGCCACATGGTCGGCGGGCACTCCAGCCTGTCGCAAGACGAGCGTTTGATGCGCTTTGAATTCCCCGAGCGCCCCGGCGCACTGCTGAAGTTCTTGAGCCTCATGCGCCCAGGCTGGAACATCTCGCTGTTTCACTACCGCAACCAGGGCGCCGACTACGGCCGCATCGTGGTGGGTCTGCAAGTGCCGCCCAAAGACAACAAGGCCTTTGACCAATTTTTGGCCACCTTGGGCTACCCCCACGCCGAAGAAACCCAGAACCCGGCTTACCGCCTGTTCTTGAGGAGCTGATCCATGGCCGCATCGCTCGACGGGCAATTGGTGGTGGCGATTTCATCGCGCGCCCTGTTCGACTTCGAAGAAGAGAACACCGTCTTTGAGCAGGGCGATGACCGCCAGTACATGGACCTGCAGTTGCAGCGCTTGGAAACCCCAGCACGCCCCGGCGTGGCGTTTTCTTTGGTGAAAAAACTGCTGGCCTTCAACGACGCCCAAACGCAGCGTGTGGAGGTGGTGATCCTCTCGCGCAACGACCCGGTCTCGGGCATGCGCGTGTTTCGCTCGGCCCAACATTACGGCTTGTCCATCCAGCGCGGCAGCTTCACCCGCGGTCAAGCCCCCTGGCGCTACCTCAAGCCCCTGCGGGCCAACCTGTTTTTGTCGACGCATTTGGCCGATGTGCGCGCCGCCCTCGACGCGGGCGTGCCCGCCGCCCAGGTCTACCCCCAATCGGTGCACGCCAGCGACGCCCACCCCCACGAAGTGCGCATCGCGTTTGACGGTGACGCGGTGCTGTTCTCCGACGAGGCCGAGCGCGTGTTTCAGGCCGAAGGGCTCAGTGCCTTTCAGGCGCACGAAGCCCGCAAAGCGTCGCAGCCCTTGAGCGACGGACCGTTCAAACCCCTGTTAGCGGCCCTGCACCGCTTGCAAAGCGAAGGCACGCCGCACATGCGCATCCGCACCGCCTTGGTGACGGCGCGCAGCGCACCCGCGCACGAACGCGCCATCCGCACCCTGATGAACTGGAACATCCAAGTGGACGAAGCGATGTTCTTGGGCGGCTTGCCCAAAGGTGAGTTCCTGCGCGAGTTCGAGCCCGACTTTTTCTTTGACGACCAAACCGGTCACATCGAATCGGCCTCGCGCCACGTGCCTTCGGGGCATGTGGCCTCCGGCATCTCCAATGCCTGACGCCAAATGAGTCCTTTATCATGCGTGTTTCACCAAGGGGAGTAACACCATGAGATTGCGTTCTTGTCTTTGTGCCTGGGTTTGTGCATCGGGCGTTTTCAGTGCATCGGCATGGGCACAGAGTGCCCCGTTGGCCGCCCCCACCGGCAAAGTGGTGCTGACCGTGACCGGCAACATCACCAAGCCCAACGCAGGCAAACAAGCGGTGTTTGACCTGAAGATGATCGAAGCCCTGCCGCAGCACAGCTTCACCACCCGCACACCTTGGTACAGCACACCCGTGAAGTTCACCGGACCCAAACTCGCCGACGTGCTGGCCGCGGTGGGCGCACAAGGCAAGGACATCCAAGCGGTGGCCATCAACAACTACCAAATCACCATCCCCATGAGCGACGCTCAGCGCTACCCCGTGGTGATGGCTTGGAAAATCAACGACCAGCCCATCCCCGTTCGGGCCAAAGGTCCGCTGTTCATCGCCTTCCCCTACGACGACGATGCGGCACTGCGCACCGCGCAGTACCACGAGCGCTCGATTTGGCAGCTCAAACAACTCAACATCCAGTGAGCGCTGATTGGGTGGCATGACACGTTGGAGCATCACGCGCTGGGTCTGGACGGTGGGCTTGGTGCTCACCATCACCATCACGCCCTTGGCGTGGATCCAGTGGCAGCAATTTCGCCTGCTCGATGACATTTCCAGCAGCCAAACCGAGTCCCCCATGTGGCACGCGTACCAGTTGGAGAGCGAGCTGCACCAGCTCGAGCGGGCCTTGGAACAAGCCAGTGGTCTGCGACAGCCCGCGATCGGTGCCGACGACCTGAGCGAACGCTACGAAATTTTTCTCAGCCGCGTCGGGGTGCTGATCGATTTGCCACGGCGGGACGACTTGGACACCCAGACCGCCTACGTCCAGGCCTTGTCGGGCATCGTGTCCTTCACCCAATTGGCCGAGCCCTTGATGGCCAACCCAGCCGCTTGGTTACAACAACCCGCTCAAGTTCAGCGCTTGCTGACCCGCACCCAGGCTTTGCGCCCCTTGTTGGCCGAACTCACCTCCGTGGCCAGCCGCGCCATGGCCCGTGTCGAAGACGAGCGAAAGCGTTTGCTGTTGCAACAAAGCAAACTCATCATGGGCTTGGCGGCGGCGCAAACCGTGTTGCTGCTGGCTTTGTTGGTCTTGCTGGGTCGACACTTGCGCCAACAACTGCAGCAAAACCAACAACTCACCGCCGTCAGCCAAGCGCTGCAAAAAGCGCGCGACGATGCGGATTCGGCCAACCGCGGCAAAAGCGTGTTTTTGGCCAATATGAGCCACGAAATTCGCACCCCCTTCCAAGGCGTGTTGGGCATGCTCAATCTGCTGGACGCCACCGAGTTGTCGCCCGAACAACGCGACTACACACACACCGCGCGTGAGTCGGCATCGCACCTTTTGCGCGTGCTCAACGACATCTTGGACGTCTCCACCATGGAGTCGGGGCAATTCAAGCTCAACACCGCGCCGGTGCACCTGCCGAGCATCGTCAAAGAGGTGGACCACCTCATGCGTTTTCCCGCACAGCAAAAAGGCATTTCGTTGAGCTTGCGCATCGACCCCCTTGCACCGACGTGGGTGACGGGCGATGCCACCCGCTTGCGACAAATTTTCTTCAACCTGATCAACAACGCCATCAAATTCACCAGCCAAGGGGGCGTATCGGTCAGCTTGGACGCCACACCCGATGGATCCACGGGCTTTGTCTTCAGCGTTCGCGACAGTGGCATTGGCATGGACCCATCCACCTTGGATCAACTCTTCACCCGCTTCTACCAAGCCGACGATTCGGTGCGCCGCCGCCTGGGCGGCACCGGCTTGGGCTTGGACATCAGCCGCCAACTCTGCGACATGATGGGCGGCGAGATCAGCGTCAACAGCGAACGCGGTCAAGGCTCCGTGTTCATGGTTCGCCTGCCTTTACCCGATGTGGACGAACCCGATTTGTCCACCACCGAAACGCTTTTAGAGGACGCCCGCCCCCACCTGCGGACGCTGCACTTTTTGGTGGCCGAGGACCACCCGGTGAACATGAAGTTCATCAGCATCGTGATCCAAAACATGGGGCACACCGCCACCTACTGCGCCAACGGCGTGGAAGCATTGGCACACTTGGGTCGAGATCGCTTTGACCTTGCCCTGCTGGACTACCACATGCCCGAACTCGATGGCTTGGGCACCACGGAGGCGTTGCGCCAAACGGTGGGCGTGAACCAGCACATCCCCGTGATTTTGGTGACGGCCGACGTCATCAACGAAACCCGCGAGAAAGCCTTGGCCAAAGGCGTGAGCGCCTTCGTCTCCAAACCCATGCAAGCCTCGGACTTGCAGCGCGCCTTACAAACCTGCGGCTTGTGAGGAACCGCGTTTACAGCGGGTTGCCCAGCAACTTGGAAATGGCCGCGATGTGCGCCGGCGTGGGCACCTGAGGCGGCATCTCGTCCTCTTCGGCGGTGGTGTTTTCGTGCGCTTGAATCGCTTTGACCATGGCGTACTGGTCTTCCCACACCAAGGTTTTGCCGGCCGGGCACATGTCGCGCAAGGTGCCGTACCAGTAATACCCGTCGGTGCCACCAAAGAGCTGGTCGATGGCCGCAGCCGAGCTGCTGCTGAGCCCTTGAGCCGCGAGCACGAGTTGGAGTTTTTGGTGCGAGAGGGAGTAGCGCATGGTGAACCCTGAAAAATATGGAAGGCGTGACTGTAGCAAAGTACAACGTTCGCCAGTTGAAGACAAAGGTAAGCTCAATGCTTCAGACCTTTTGACATCCTTCAAACTCTGATTCAAAGGCTGTTGCGGTTTTTAATCGAAATTTTCTTTAATTGGCATGATAAGTACTGTTTTTAATAAAAAAATTTGCCTAAAAATTTATTAAAAGATAAAATATCCGATCCTTATTAAAGCCATCGCCATGGATCATCCCTACCGTGCAGGACGTTTCGTCGAACAAACCACTGGCTATAAAGCATTCATTCCGGCGCCGCTACCACCGGATCCACCATTAACTTACTACGGTGAGTTGCAAAGCCTGTTGTCTGACGCCGACCGCAATATCGGTCGGCTCGATGCGCTGGCCTCCATGCTGCCCAACCCAGATTTGTTCGTGGCCATGTACGTTCGCCATGAAGCGGTTTTGTCATCCCAAATCGAGGGCACACAAAGCACGCTGGAAGACGTGCTTGCCTTTGAAGCCGATGCGCTGCAGAGCGACACCCCCAAGGACGTTGAAGAAGTCGTCAACTATGTGCGTGCCATGAACCATGGCCTCGATCGCCTGCCCGACTTGCCACTGTCGCTGCGCTTGCTTCGAGAAATTCATGCGGAACTCATGCAAGGTGTGCGCGGCGGAGAAAAGTCACCCGGGGAATTTCGCATCTCACAAAACTGGATTGGCGGGCGCGGCAGCTCGTTGCGCGATGCCGCATTCATTCCCCCGCCTCCACATGAGGTCATGAATGTCTTGGGCCAACTTGAAAACTTCTTGCATTCCGAACGCTCCCGGGTTCCTCTTCTGATACGTTGCGGTCTGGCGCACGCCCAATTCGAAACTATCCACCCTTTTCTGGACGGCAATGGCCGAGTGGGACGCTTACTCATCACACTCATGCTGTGCGAAGAAAAAGCCCTCTCGCGCCCGCTGCTCTACCTGTCGCTCTTCCTCAAAGCACACCGAGCTGAGTATTACGACCGCTTGACCGCCATTCGCACGCAAGGGCATTGGGAACAATGGCTCATGTTCTTCTTGAGAGGCGTCAGTACCACCGCGCTGGCAGCCACACAAACTGCCAAAGACATCGTCGCCCTGCGAGACAAACACCGCCATGAGGTGGCCAAAAATGCCAAAGCACTCATACTGCTGGACCACCTGTTTCGCTATCCCACCGTGTCGGTCAACAGCGTGCGCAAACGGATGGATTGCACATTCCCAACAGCGTCTAAATTGATTGGCGACTTTGCGTCGCGTGGTTGGCTACAAGAGATGACAGGCCATGAACGCAACCGAGTCTGGCGCTATCAACCCTACTTGGAACTGTTTCACCGTGAAACCTTAGACGCCATGGTGTGACCAAGCACCCCCGATGCTGGCCCAACGTTGGTGACCGTCGGCTGATTCAACTGCACAAATTGACCTTGTTGTGCAGCGGATTGCCAGGCGTTTGCGCTGCCAACACGAAGAGGCTTACTCCACGGTC
>DAISXI010000108.1:0-6209 GCA_036825935.1 Hydrogenophaga sp. | reverse complement strand
GCCACAACCTGATGGGCGCGGGCCGCTCGATTGCGGTGCAAAACTTCAACGAACAGGCCTGCATCTTGGGCTTGGGCGCGCTCTACACCGCCTCCACCGCCGGGGGCCTGTCGGCCTTCGCGGCCATCACCGCCTTTGGTGTGCTGGTGGCGGGCTTCATGCTGCTCATCGCCTTGTGGCACCGCCACAACCAGCGCCACCACCCCGAAGAGTTGGCGCGCTTGTTGAACATCGCCCGCAACGACGACCTGCACGGCTGAAGCCATCGAAAGTCGGTTGATCGGCACCCTCAGAGGGTCCTCACCGTGGGCTACTGGTGGCTGGGTGCAAAACCCTGCGCTAGGCAAGCCGGGATGTCCGCCACACCAATCACCGATACCCCGTCTTGCATGGGCCAGCCTTCGGCTACCGGCGCGATGATGTGGGCGTGCGTGAGTTGTAAGTCCTCACGGGCTTGCCAAAACCCCTTGGTGACTTTGGGGGCGCTGGAAAACTTCACTTCAAAGCCCATTCGCACACGGCCCATTTCCACCACCGCGTCTATTTCTGCGCCTGCGGCTGTTCGATAAAACGACAAGCTGGCGCCCGCGGGCATATGAGCCGCAATCTGTTCAATCACAAAGCCCTCCCAAGATGCGCCGGTGCTCGGGTGTCCGAGCAAATCGTTGACGCTTTGGATCGACAACAAACTGTGCAGCAAGCCGCTGTCGCGCACATAGACCTTGGGCGACTTGACCAAGCGCTTGCCGATGTTGATGTGGTGCGGCTCGAGTCGTCTGACCATCAAGGCGTTGCACAGGTGGTCCAAGTAGCGAGTGGCTGTGCTGGCCGCCACCCCCAAGGACATGGCGATGCTCGAGGCGTTGAACAACTGACCATGGAGGTGGGCCAACATGCGCCAAAAGCGGCGCATCAACTCGGGCTCGACGTTGATCCCCAGTTGCGCCAAATCCGTGTTCAAGAAATGTCGAATCAGCGCGTCGCGCCAATCCCAAGAGGCCGTATCGGTGGGCGCGAGCAAACTGTTCGGGAAACCACCGCGCAGCCAAAGCCTCTCAATGTCCGCGAATTGCACGCAGGCCTCACTGGCCAGCAAGGGTGACATGTCCACCAAGGACAGTCGCCCGGCCAAGGACTGCGACTGTTTGAGCAGTTTGAACGACGCAGAGCCCAGAATCAAGAAACGCCCGGGACGCCGGTCTTGATCTATTTCACCGCGCAGCTCTTGCAGCAACTCGGGTTGGTTTTGGATTTCGTCAAGCACCACCAAGCGTTGGCGATTGGCCCCAAAAAATGCACTCGGGTTGCTCAGCCGCGCGCGTGCCGAGGCCGTGTCCAGGTCCAAATAAATGGCCTTTGCCGGATCGGAAGCGAAGTGTTGGGCCAAGGTGGTTTTCCCCACCTGCCTGGGCCCCAAGATGCCCACGGCAGGGCTCCACTCCAGGTGGGCTGCAATTTTGGGGGTTGCTAGTCGATCAAACATCCTTGCATTTTAAGTATGCGGTGATCAATTTGCAAGGACAATGGTTCTTGGGCGAGCCCTACAGTTGCATCTGCGACAATTCATACCTCGCGCCCCTGTTTGGGGCGCACTTGTTCCATCACCAAGGATAAAAAAATGAACACCGTTCATTCGGCGAGCCCTGCGCACGCCAGCCCCGCACCCACGTTCTCCAACCTTGCCACCGTCGTGCTGTGCAGCTACATCGCTGCGCAAATGATGGCCGACATCGCCAGCCTGAAAATCGGCCAAGTCGGTGGCTGGGCGGTCGACATGGGCACCTTCATCTACCCGTTGACCTTCACGCTGCGCGACCTCATCCACAAGCTGATGGGCAAACGCGCCGCGCAAACCATCATCTTGACTGCCGCCGGCATCAACGTCTTCATGGCGCTGTACCTGATGGGCGTGGCGTGGGTGCAAAGCGACGCGGGCTGGGCCGGCAGCGGCGCTGGCGGCATGGACTTGGGCGTGGCCTTCGCCGCCATCCTGACCCCCGTGTGGCGCATTGTCTTGGCGTCCATCGTGGCCGAGGTGCTCAGCGAATTGCTCGACACCGAGGTGTACCAGTGGTTCGTCAACCGCATGGGCCAGCAACGCCTGTGGGCGCGGGTGCTGGTGTCGAACGCCGTCAGCGTGCCTTTGGACAGCGCCCTGTTTTGCCTGATCGCCTTCTACGGCGTGATGCCCAACGAGGTGGTGTGGGACATCTTTGTCTTCAACATGGTCGTGAAGTTCGCGCTGTCGGTGCTGACCCTGCCGCTGATTTACGCCGGCACCAGCGCCACCGAGCCCCAGCGCCGATGAGCCGTGCGCCCATGAGCGGCAATGTCCGCAGCATCTTGGCCATGTTGGTGGCGATGCTGTTTTTTGCGCTCATGGACGCGGTGCTCAAACAACTGACCGCGCACTACCCGGTTCTGCAAATTGCGGCGCTGCGCGGGCTGACCGCGCTGCCGTTGGTGGTCGTGTACATCGCGCTGCGCCAGCGCTGGCACACGGTGTGGCGCATCCGCTGGCCGCTGCACGTGCTGCGCGGCGTGATGGGCATCGTCATGATCACGCTCTTCACCGCGTCGGTGCGCGAGCTGCCGCTGAGCGCGGCTTACACCTTGTTTTTTATTGCGCCTTTGTTGATCGCGCTGCTGTCCACGCCCGTGCTGGGCGAGCGGGTGGCGCGGGCGCATTGGTGGGCGATTGCGGGTGGTTTTGCGGGCGTGATCATCGCCTTGCAACCGCAGCACGCGGGCGGCGACTTTTGGGCGCAACTGGTGTCGGGCGGTGGCGCGGCGGCCTTGGGGGCCGCGGCCTGTTACGCCGTGGCCGCTGTGAGCGGGCGACTGGCCAGCCGCAGCGACAGCGCCGAGAGCTTGGTCTTGTGGATGATGGTGTTCATGGGCGTGGGCGCCGGCCTCTTGGCCTGGCCCGACTGGGTGCCGCTACGCGCCGAACACACGGCCTTGCTGCTGGGCTTGGCCGTCACCGGCTTCATTGGCCAGCTGGCCATCACCGAAGCCTTTCGCCACGGCCAAGCGTCCGCTGTGGCGCCCTTTGAATACAGCGCCCTGGCCTGGGGCGCGGGGCTGGACTGGTTGATCTGGCAAAGCCTGCCCGGCGCGTCGGTGTGGCTGGGCGCCGTGGTCGTCATGGCCTCGGGCTTGTTCTTGCTGCGGCACGAAAACCGCTTGGCCAAGACGGAGGTGGAGGCGGGGCGGGATCACCCTTGATACAGGTACCCATCATCGGTACCATGTTTGCGATCTTTGCAAAATCACCTCATCAGCCCATCACTGGAAACACCCATGAGCGTCATGACCCTGAACGGCTATCACGCCAAGATTGAATACGACGCTGAACTGGATCTTTTTCGCGGTGAAATTCTCGGCCTGAACGGTGGCGCGGACTTTTACGGGAAGAACCCCAAAGAGCTGCGGACCGAATTCAAAAAGTCCTTGCAAGTTTTTCTTGAGGTTTGCGAAGAAAAAGGCATCGAGCCTCGAAAGCATTTCTCAGGCAAGTTCAACTTGCGTATTTCGCCCGAGTTGCACGAGCAGCTTGCCATCGCGGCTCAAGCTGAGGGCAAGAGCATCAACTTGCTGGCTCAAGAAGCGCTTCGCAGTCGGGTGATGGCATAAATTGATATTCAAATCAAAATCATGCCGTGAACTGGCATTTTTGATGCAAATATCAAAATGCAAACCCTTCAAGAACTCGGTGAAACCGTGGCGGCTCAGACGGGGGTGACGCCGGAGTCGCTGTCGCGTTTTGAGCGTGGCCGGGGCGCGGAGTTTGGTTCGCGCAAATTGTTGGTGGTGCTGGGCAAGCGGTGAAGGAGCACCGCAGGTGCTTAGGACAACTTTTTTAATTTGGTGGGCATAGCTTGCCTTGCACGGCGTCCCAAGATGTTTGCCACCCGATGCGCCGTTGAGGCATGTTGTTAACGCCCATGATGATGCCTGTCAGGTCGCATTGGGACAAACCGCCCTCTCTTTCGACGCGCACCTGATAGTGGTTGACCAGATCGTTCAATGACCCTAGGTCTGAGCGGTTGTCGGTCTTGGCGTACAGCCCTTCGTTGTAATGCTCGAACGCCTTGTTGATGGCCGACATAGGCAGCCCCTTCATCTGAAGCAACTGATCAAGTCCAGCGAGCAACATGTTCGGCAACGACTCGGTCGTGACGGGCTTCTGACCTTGAAACAGGATGAATGACAGCAGCGTGGTTTCACTCATGAAGATGAAGGCCTTGCGCCGACCAAGATTGAAGCGGTTGACATACCAATTGCCCAATGGCGCATCGGAGGGCTTTGGCAAAGCGAGGTTTTCCTTGCGCAGGCCTACGACGTTTTGGACTTCTTGCGTGCACTTGAGGTAAAGCATGGCTGAATTGTGTAGAGCTGACCCAAAGGGCGCTGGCCTGAAATCAATAACCGTGGCAGGTTTTCATCGACGTTTCCGAGGAAAACTGCACCACCTAGGTTAGTGGTTGTTAGAACGCACCACTCGATAGGCTTGCTGTGGGTCGTTCGGTTCTTCGGAGTTGGTCATGGCATCTTTGAACTGAATCCAATCGGGGTAGATGCGTGGCAAGACAAACGGGCGCTGCCCTTTGAGCAGACTGGACCACTCAACGTTGACCGGTGTGCGCGAAAAACGCTCGACCGCGGCGGCCCGCCACCAAACCCGCCTGCCACCAGCTGCGGTTGCCGCCTCCGGCAAACACCACCGTTTCAAACTGTTTTGAACGGAAGGCTTCTAGGGATAGGGTTTTCATGACTGGTCTGGGTGATTTTTAAGTTCGTGAATGGGTCACGTGAAGATCAGCGGTGCGCGGCACCTGCACGCGTCCGTTGGAACGGCAAGTTATCCCTTGATCATCCGGGAACGCCAATAGCCTGGCTTCCTGTCGTCCGGTGCGATTGCCAGTACCAAGATTTCATCACTGCGGTGCAGGTACACGACCGAAAATGGAAATCTTTTCGGGAAAACTCGGCGTGTGCCGTGCTTGTAAGGTGACCCCATATCCGGAAATTCGGTCGCTATCGCGAGCGCCCGCTCAACGACCGTTGCAAATCGCTCACCGAGCGGCGGACTGATCTTTGCGTAGTACTGAACCTCCCACGCCAACTCGGCCATTGCGGCCTCGTGAAATCGGACGCGCATCAATTCAGCAGACGTCGAACTTCTAGAAATACTTCTTCAGCGGGAATGAGCTTCGCCGTACCAGCATCGATATCGGCGATCCGGATTCGAATCTCCTCGTCCCAAGCCGCCTCGACTTCGTCGTCTGGTTCGTGCACCGTCGCAAGAAGTTCCTCGGCCAATCGAACCCGGTCCGCCGCAGGCAGTGTTCGAGCTTGTGAGCTAAGTTCTTCGATGAGGTTGGCCATGGTGAACTCCTAGTGGAAGCTCAAGTTTACCGCTCAATAAAGCCCTCAACAATGAAAACTCACGCCTGCGGTGCGGAAGTTCCTGTAAGGGGTTAGGCCCGCAAACGCGCCCATGGTGGGGCTGAATTGGAAGGCGCGGGCGGTCGCCATTGCTGGGTAAGCGGTGAGTGCTGGCGCGATTACCCACGCAACTCAGCCGCTTCCATCAACCCTTGATCGAAGGTGCGCTGCACACCCACAGGGTCTGTGCAATCCATGTTGGTGACGGCAACTTTGGATTTGGGTTGCAGGTAAACGCGGCCGTCTGATTCGAATATCTGTGGCCGGTCTGGTTTGTGTCGGGTCAGCAAGACCAAGGTATCGCCGCTGGCTGGTTGGGTTTTGGGCAGCGGCGCATTGTCGTAAAAGCCCCCGTCCAACGCGGCACGTCCCGCCACTTTGTGCGTGGGCGTGATCGGCACCGCCGCACCCGAGGCCAGGAGCAGCGTGCTGGCCTCGTCAACGTTGGCGCATTGGTTGATGACCCAATGCTCTGAGCGAAGCCCAAAGAAATGGGGCAGCCGGTTGTGCAGTGTGCGCAGCCAAAACTTTTCGGTCGAATACAAACCCAGCGCAATCGCGGTCGATACCGTGGTGGGCAAAAAACGGATGGGCCTCGTGATCGCCACCCGCACCTCGATGGGCAAGGCCTTCAAGGTTTGAAAATCGGCTGCGCTGAGAAAGGACTGAATCCAATCGGGGTAGATGCGAGGCAAGACAAACGGGCGCTGCCCTTTGAGCAGACTGGACCACTCCACGTTGACCGGTGTGCGCGAAAA
>DAISXI010000107.1:0-6221 GCA_036825935.1 Hydrogenophaga sp. | reverse complement strand
GTTGAGCCCTTGCAAGCCGAGAACGCCAAAGACCTGGCGCGCGCGCGCGCGGCCGGCTTGGCCGAACCCATGGTCGACCGCTTGAAGCTCACACCCAAGGTCATCGAGACCTGCGCCGAAGGCTGTGAGCAGCTCGCGGCCATGCCCGACATTATTGGTGAGGTCTCGGGCATGAAACAAATGCCCAGCGGCATCCGCGTGGGCCAAATGCGCGTGCCCATCGGCGTCTTTGGCATGATTTACGAGAGTCGCCCCAACGTGACCATCGAGGCCGCGAGCCTGTCCATCAAAAGCGGCAACGCTTGCATCTTGCGCGGTGGCTCCGAGGCCATCGACAGCAACCGCGCTTTGGCGGCCTTGGTGCAACAGGCCTTGGTGGAGGCCGGTTTGCCCGCCGATGCCGTGCAGCTCGTCCCCACCACCGACCGCGCCGCCGTGGGCCAGCTCATCGCCATGCCACAGTACGTGGACGTCATCATCCCGCGTGGCGGCAAAGGCCTGATCGAGCGCATCAGCGCCGAGGCCAAGGTGCCCGTCATCAAACACCTGGACGGCAATTGCCACACCTACGTGGACGACCCCTGCGACATCGCGCAGGCCGTGACCGTGGCCGACAACGCCAAGACGCACAAATACAGTCCCTGCAACGCCACCGAAAGCCTCTTGGTTGCGCGGGCCGTGGCGGCCGAATTCTTGCCCCGCATCGGCGCGGTCTACGCCGCCAAAGGCGTGGAGATGCGCTGCTGCCCAGAGGCCAAAGCCATCTTGGCCGCGGTGCCGGGCGCCAACGTGGTGGACGCGACCGAGCAAGATTGGTTCGAGGAATACCTCGCACCCGTCATCAGCGTCAAGCTGGTGGCCGGGGTGGACGAGGCGATTGCCCACATCAACCACTACTCCTCGCACCACACCGACGCCATCCTCACCACCGACCACGTGCACGCCCAGCGCTTCTTGCGTGAGGTCGACTCGGCCAGCGTGATGGTCAACGCCAGCACGCGCTTTGCCGATGGCTTTGAGTTCGGACTGGGGGCCGAGATCGGCATCTCCACCGACAAATTCCACGCCCGAGGCCCCGTCGGGGTCGAGGGCCTGACCTCGCTCAAGTACGTGGTGCTGGGCGAGGGCGATGTGCGCGTCTGAGCGCCAGAAAGGTTTTCATGGTCCCCCATTTGGTCACGGCGCTCAACGGCCCCATCAACGAGCTGGAGCAGCGCATCCTCGAATCCACGCCGGTCATCGAGCGCTGGTTTCGTTTGGAGTGGATGGAGCACACGCCCCCGTTTTATTCGGCGGTCGATATCCGCAACGCCGGCTTCAAACTCGCCCCGGTGGACACCGACCTGTTCCCTTCGGGCTGGAACCACCTCACGCCCGAGATGATGCCCTTGGCTGTGCAAGCGGCCATGGCCGCGATCGAGAAAATTTGCCCCGAAGCGCGCAACCTGCTGCTGGTGCCCGAGAACACCCAAGACACGTTTTACCTGAGCAACCTGGTGCAACTGCAGCGCATTTTTCACCAAGCCGGTTTGCACGTGCGTTTGGGCTCCTTGTCCAACCAGATCAAAGAGCCGACCACCATCGATTTGCCCGGTGGCGAGTCCATCACGCTTGAGCCCTTGGTGCGCACGCAGCACCGACTGATGATCAAACACTTTGACCCCTGCACGATTTTGCTCAACAACGATTTGAGCGCCGGCGTGCCGGGCATCTTGGAAGACCTGCACGAGCAGTACCTCTTGCCGCCTTTGCACGCGGGTTGGGCCACGCGGCGCAAACACCAGCACTTCAAGGCCTACGAAGAAGTGGCCAAGCGTTTCGGCAAGTTGCTCGACATGGACCCTTGGCTCATCAACCCCATGTTCAACCAGTGCGGCGAGGTCAACTTCAACCAAGCCGCTGGCCTGGATTGTTTGCGCACCAACGTCGACGCCTTGCTCAACAAAATTCGACGCAAGTACAAGGAATACGGCATCACCGACAAACCGTTCGTGGTGATCAAGGCCGACAACGCCATCGACACTTTGCACCGCGTGCTGACGGTGCGCGACGTCAAAGACCTTGATCAGTTGTCCGACCAAGCCAAGGCCGACATGACGGGGCGCGACTCCGAGCAGCCCGTGAGCGAGGTCATCATCCAAGAAGGGGTGCTGACCAACGAACGCATCAACGCGGCCGTGGCCGAGCCGGTGGTCTACATGATGGACCGCTACGTGGTGGGCGGTTTTTACCGGGTGCACGCCCAGCGCCGCCAAGACGAGAACCTCACCGCCCCCGGCTCGAGTTTCGTCCCCTTGGCCTTTGAGCAAAGCACGCAGTGGCCGCAGCCCGGCACCAAGCCCGGGGCCAGCGTGCCCAACCGCTTCTACATGTACGGGGTCATCGGCCGCTTGGCCATGCTCGCGGCAAGCTACGAGCTGGAAGCCACCGACCCCGAGGCCGAAGTCTACGAATGAGCCTGACCCTGCTGCGCGACCTGAGCTGGTCCAGCGCCACCGCGGGCTTTGTGGCCGTGCTCGTGGGCTTCACCAGTTCGGTGGCCCTCGTCTTCCAGGCCGCGCAGGCCTTTGGCGCCACGCCCGAGCAAATCGCGTCGTGGATGTGGGCGCTGGGGCTGGGCATGGGCTTGTGTTCGGCGGTTCCGTCGCTGATCTTGAAGCAGCCGGTCATGGTGGCGTGGAGCACGCCCGGTGCGGCGGTCTTGGCCAGCGCGGGTTTGGTCGGTGGTTTTTCCATGGCACAGGCCGTGGGCGCTTTCATGGTGTGCGCCGTGCTCATCGTTCTGGTGGGTGCCACGGGGTGGTTTGAGCGCGTCATGAACCGCATCCCAGTGGCCATCGCCTCGGCCTTGCTGGCCGGGGTGTTGGCGCGCTTCGGCCTGCAAGCCTTTGGGGCGGCGCACGACGCGCTGCTCTTGGTGGTGCTGATGCTGCTGACCTATTTGCTGGGTCGGCGTTGGGTGCCGCGTTACGCCGTGCCGCTGACTTTGTTGGTGGCGGTGCTGACCGTGAGCAGCCAAGGCCAGCTGCAAACCTCGGCGCTGAAGGTGGACTGGGCCGTGCCGGTGTTCACCGCGCCCGAGTTCAGCTGGAGTGCGGTGATCAGCTTGGCCTTGCCGCTCTTCGTGGTGACCATGGCCTCACAAAACCTGCCTGGTGTGGCGGCCATCCGCAGCGCGGGTTACGACATGCCGATCTCCAAGCTCATCACCCTGACTGGCTTGGCGACCTTGGTGCTCGCGCCCTTTGGTGCCTTTGCCTTGAATTTGAGCGCCATCACCGCGGCCATTTGCATGGGCGAAGAGGCGCACCCCGACAAGGCCAAGCGCTACACCGCGGCGGTGGTGTGTGGCGCGCTTTATGTGGCCATCGGTTTGGTGGGCGCGGCCGTGACCGGCCTGCTCTTGGCCTTCCCGTCGTCCTTGGTGTTGGCGATCGCCGGTTTGGCACTCTTGGGCACCATCGGCGGGGGCTTGCACACCGCGCTCAAAGACGAAGCCCACCGCGAAGCGGCCATCATCACTTTTTTGGTCACCCTCAGCGGCGTTGTCGTGGCCGGCATCGGCTCGGCTTTCTGGGGTGTGGTGGCCGGCGCCTTGGCGTTGGGCGTGCAACAGCTCGGTATTCGAAAGCAACACCCATGAACATCCTTTTCATTGCCGATCCCTTGGACAGCTTCAAGATCCACAAAGACAGCACTTTCGCCATGATGCGCGAGTGCCAACGCCGCGGCCTGCGCGTGTCGGTGGCCGAGGTCGACGCCCTGTCGTGGCGACGCGGTGAGGTGGTCAGCGCGACCTGTCGTGAACTGCGCCTGACGGGCCAGCCCGAGGCTTGGTACGAGGTGCTGGGCGAGTCGCGCCAGCCGCTGCACACCTTTGATGCGGTGCTCATGCGCAAAGACCCGCCGTTTGACAGCGAGTTTTTCTACGCCACCCACTTGTTGGAGCAGGCTGAGCGCGAAGGCGCGCGCGTGTTCAACAGCCCACGCGCTTTGCGCGACCACCCCGAAAAACTCGCCTTGATGGAATTTGCGTCTTACGCGCCGCCCACACTGGTGACGCGTTCGGCCGCCGAGATCCGGGCCTTTCACGCCGAGCACCAAGACATCATCTTGAAGCCGCTCGACGGCATGGGCGGCACGGGCATTTTCCGTGTGGGCGCCGACGGCATGAACCTGGGCGCCATCACCGAGACGCTCAACCAGAACGGCGCCACCAGCGTGATGGTGCAGCGCTACTTGCCCGAGATCGCGCAAGGCGACAAGCGCGTGCTCATCATCGGTGGGGTGCCCGCACCCTTTTGTTTGGCCCGCATCCCGCAAGGCAGCGAGGTTCGCGGCAACCTGGCCGCGGGCGGCAAGGGCGTGGCGCAGCCGCTGAGCGACGAAAACCGTGCTGTCGCCGAGGCCATTGGCCCGGTCTTGGCTGCGCGGGGCTTGTTGTTGGTGGGCTTGGACATGATCGGCAACCACGTCACCGAAATCAACGTGACCAGCCCGACGTGTTTCCAAGAAATCACCGACCAAACCGGCTTTGACGTGGCCGCCATGTTCGTGGATGCCTTGCAAGCCGCGATGGTGCAGCCATGAGCGACGAGCTCACGCCCGACACCCCCGAGGTGCCGGCCAAACCCGCGACCCAAGCGCGCAACCCCTTGCACGGCGTCACGCTCGAGGCCATGGTCACGGCCTTGTCGGAGTATTACGGTTGGGACGAACTCGGGCACCGTATCCCAATCCGTTGTTTCAACCTCGACCCCAGCGTGGGCTCGAGCCTGAAGTTTTTGCGCAAAACGCCGTGGGCGCGCGAGAAGGTCGAAGGCCTGTACCTGTTCATGCTGCGCGAGCAGCGCCGCAGCGGCCGGCCCTGATGTGCTGTGGCCCTCAGGCCACGTGCAAACCGTCGACAAACACCTTGAGCTCGCCCGGCGCAAACGCGGTCCACCGTTCATTGTTGGTCAGCGGTGTGGTGACGATCACGGTGGATCGGTCGCCGGGCTGGTTCAAGTCGGCGAAGTTCACCGTCCAGTCGTGATCGGCCAGGGTGGCTTGCGCAAACGGGTGTTGGCGCGTGAGGTGGTGCAAGTTCGTGCTGCAGTGTGCCCACATGGCTTCCCCGTTCGAGAGCAAAAAGTTGAAGGTGCCGAAGGCGGTGACTTGTGGGATCAGTTCGCGCAAAGTGTGGGTGAGTTCACACACGCTGGGCAAGCGGGCGTGCGACTTGGACAACTCTTGCATCAGCCAGCAAAACGCGCGTTCGCTGTCAGTGGTGCCCACGGTTTGAAACGCCGCGTGCAGTTTGGGATGGTAGTCCTTCAAGTCACCGTTGTGGGCGAACACCCAGTGGCGGCCCCACAGCTCGCGGGTGAAGGGGTGGGCGTTTTCCAAACAGACCTCGCCGATGGTGGCCTTGCGCACGTGGGCGACGATGTTTTTGCTCTTGAGCGGGAACTGTTGCAGGAAGCGCGCCATGGGCGACTCGGCCGCGCACTGGTGGTCCACAAACAGGCGCAGGCCGCGCCCTTCAAAAAACGCGATGCCCCAGCCGTCGGCGTGGTGGTCGGTGTTGCCCCCGCGCTTGCAAAAACCGGTGAAGCTGAAGGACGCATCGGTGGGGGTGGCGCAATTTAAGCCGAGGAGTTGGCACATGGTGTAGGAGGGGCGAGTTGGAGGAAAATTTCGGTCAGCAACAGCGGTGCGTGTGCGCGCACAAAGGTACAGCGCCGCGCCAGCACCTCGGGACAGGTGGCGCTGGGCCACGCCATGGCCTCAGGCCAAGGCGCGTTGAGCGCCCATTCGAAGGGGCTGCGCTCCAGGTCGGGCAAGGTGAACAGGAGTTCGCCCAAGGGCTGATCGCCCAAACGCTGGACTTCGGCCCACGGGTTCTGGGCATCCCAACGCGGGATGACGGTGCGGGCGTAAATGCGCGCTTGATCGCCGCCGATCAAACATACGCAACGCACCCAAGCGGCTTCACCGGTGGCCAGGCCCAGGGCCTGGGCTTCGTGGGGCAGGGGCGGTGTGAGGCCTTCGCTGAGCACCTGCACCCGGGTGTCGGGCCAGTGCTGGCGCAGTCGGCGCGTCAAAGAGCCGCGCTCCAAAGCCCAGCTTTGCAGCTCGGCACTGGCCGTCAAACGCGGCAACTCGCTGAACACCGACCAAAGAAAACCCACCTCAGCGGCGGCCGGTGGCGCGTCCAGTGGGTGGGTGAGGCGGGGCTC
>DAISXI010000106.1:0-6236 GCA_036825935.1 Hydrogenophaga sp. | reverse complement strand
CCTCAAACCAACCAGTTGGGTTTGCGTTTTTGCAAAAAGGACTGGACGCCCTCTTTGCCTTCGGCGCTGGTGCGGATGTCGGCGATGGCCTCGACGGTCTGGCGCACCAGCGAGTCGTTGATCTCGCGCTCGGCCACGTCTTGCACCAAGCGCTTGCACGCGCGCACGGCGTGGGGGCTGGCGTTGACCAGCGCCTGCGTCCACTCGGCCACTTGGGCGTCCAGCGCATCGGCCGACACCACTTCGTGCACCAGGCCGATGCGGTGCGCCTCGGCCGCACCAAAGCGCTCGGCCGTCAAAAAGTAACGGTGCGCTGCGCGCGCACCCATGGCACGGATCACATAGGGGCTGATGGTCGCCGGGATCAGGCCCAGCTTGACCTCACTCAAACAAAACTGCGCCGTGTCCACCGCCACCGCCATGTCACACGCGGCGACCAAACCCATGCCGCCGGCGTAAGCATCGCCTTGCACGCGGGCAATGGTGGGCTGGGGGCATGCATAAATCGCACGCAGCATGGCGGCGAGCTCGCCCGCATCGGCCCGGTTTTCGTCGCGGCTGTAGTCGGCCATGCGGCGCATCCAATTCAGGTCGGCGCCGGCGCAAAACGCAGGGCCCTCGGCGGCCAAGACCACGCAACGCACCGACGCGTCTTGCGCCACCGCCAGGAAAGCGTTTTTCAGCTCGGCAATGACCTCATCGTTGAAGGCGTTGCGAACCTCGGGGCGCGCGAGTGTGATGGTGTGAACGCCACCTTGTGTGGCCCAGTTCAGGTGGTGGCTCATGATGTCATTGCGGCCATGTGTCAAGACCTCCCCAAGTTTTGAGCGATTCAAAATCGGCGTCGCGGTGCAGCAGCGTGTGGCCGTGCGTCATGCAGTAGCTGGCCAACAGCACGTCGATGGGGCTGCGCACGGTGCGGCCCTGTGCCCGTAGGCGGCGGTACAGCGCTGCCGCGCTGAGCGCATTGGCCGCCCCGCCAATGTCCATCACGGGTAAATCCAACAGCAGGCTTTCTGCCTTGCGACGGGCTGTGTCGTTGCGAAATCCGCGCAGCACTTCGAACACCACCAGATCGGCTGTGCCAATCGACAGGTCTCCACCTTCCAGCCAGCGCACCAGTTGCAGGCGTTGCGGTGTTGGTGCTTGATTGAAGAAATCAATCCAGACGCTGGAGTCCACCAGAATCATGGCTTCTTCCGGTTTTTTGCGCTCAGTGTGGGCGGCTCGGGCTCTTGAAGCACCAAAGCCTGAACGCCTGCGTAGACCTTCTCTGACGCGTCAATGGCGCGGTCGTATGGTTCGCCTGCTGCCTTCAAAGCCTGCTGCTGCGCCCGCCAGCGGGCCCATCCTTCGTCAGAGTCGTCCCACTGAAGCTGTCCTTGCAAGGCCAGCAAGCCGTCATAGACTTTGCGCCGCTTGAGCATGCGCAAGCCCTCTTCGACAGCCTCTCGCTTGGTCTTGAAGTCGCCATAAGCCATGACGTCGGCCATGAGCTTGTCGTCGATCACGATGTTGGTGCGCATTTGGAAACCTCCTGAATGTGTATAAATTTATAAAATCATACACATCACATGCGGAAAAGTCCAAATGTCGTCTCGGCGATCGGGGCGTTCAGCGATGCACTCAGGCCCAGCGCCAACACGCGGCGGGTGTCGGCCGGGTCGATGATGCCGTCGTCCCACAAACGCGCGGTGGCGTAATAAGGGTGACCCTGCTCTTCGTATTGCTGCTTGATGGGCGCCTTGAATGCGGCCTCTTCTTCGGCGCTCCACTGCCCGCCCTTGCCTTCGATGCCGTCGCGCTTGACCGTGGCCAACACGCTGGCGGCTTGCTCGCCGCCCATGACCGAGATGCGCGCGTTCGGCCACATCCACAAAAAACGCGGACCAAAAGCGCGGCCACACATGCCGTAGTTGCCCGCACCAAAACTGCCGCCAATGATGACGGTGAACTTCGGCACCGCCGCGGTGGCCACGGCCGTGACCATCTTGGCGCCGTTGCGCGCGATGCCTTCGTTCTCGTATTTGCGCCCCACCATGAAACCGGTGATGTTTTGTAAAAACACCAAGGGGATCTTGCGCTGGCAGCACAGCTCGATGAAGTGTGTGCCTTTCAAGGCCGACTCACTGAACAAGATGCCGTTGTTGGCGATGATGCCCACTGGCATGCCTTCGATGCGCGCAAAGCCGCAGACCAGCGTGGTGCCGAAGCGCGATTTGAATTCGTCGAACTCGCTGCCATCGGCGATGCGGGCGATGATTTCGCGCACGTCAAACGGCTTGCGCGTGTCGGTGGGGATCACGCCGTACAGTTCTTGTGCATCGAACTTCGGCGGCATCGGCGCGTGGGTGGCGATGTTGGGTTGCTTCTGGGCGTTGAGGTTTTTCACCGCTTGCCGGGCCAAGGCGAGCGCATGCACATCGTTTTGCGCCAAATGGTCGGCCACACCCGAGAGGCGCGTGTGCACATCACCGCCGCCCAGGTCTTCGGCACTCACCACCTCGCCGGTGGCGGCCTTCACCAGCGGCGGCCCCCCCAAAAAGATGGTGCCTTGGTCTTTGACGATGATGGTCTCATCGCTCATGGCCGGTACGTAAGCGCCGCCGGCTGTGCAACTGCCCATGACCACCGCGATCTGCGCAATGCCTTGCGCGCTCATATTGGCTTGGTTGTAGAAGATGCGGCCAAAGTGGTCGCGGTCGGGAAAGACCTCGTCTTGGTTGGGCAGGTTGGCGCCGCCCGAGTCCACCAAATAAATGCAAGGCAAGCGGTTTTGCTGCGCGATTTCTTGCGCCCGCAAATGCTTTTTCACGGTCACGGGGTAGTAGGTGCCGCCTTTGACCGTGGCGTCGTTGCACACCACCATGCAGTCCACGCCACTGACGCGACCGATGCCCGCGATCAGGCCGGCGCTGGGTGCGTCGTTGTTGTAGAGGTTCAGCGCGGCCAAGGGCGCCACTTCCAAAAACGGCGTGCCGGGGTCGAGCAACATCTGCACCCGCTCGCGCGGCAGCAACTTGCCCCGGGCCAGGTGTTTGCTGCGCGCGGCCTCACCGCCGCCTTGGGCGATGCGCTCGAGGTGCAGGCGCAAGTCGTCGACCACGGCGCGCATGGCGGCGGCGTTGGCGGCGAAGTCGGCCGAGCGGGGGTCAAGGGTCGTGTACAGAACCGGCATGGGGAACGCTCCTGGTTGAACAATCAGCGCCCAGCTTACGCCCAATGGCGGCGCGGCTTGCGCCATAATGGTTGCAAATTGCGCCAATCATGAGCACCCAAGCCCCCAGCCAATCCAGCAGCAAAGGCCGCGCGGAGACGCCAATGGCCTTCATTCTCTGCATGGTACAAGCCTATGAACGCCGCGGACTGAACCCGAGCGTGGCCTTGGCGAAAGCACAAATAGCGCCATCCCTGCTCAGAAAACCCCAGGCCAAGGTGAGCGCTTTGCAAATGGAGTGGATGAGCGAAGCCGCCATGCGCGAGCTGGACGACGAGGCGCTGGGTTGGTTCGAGCGCCGCCTGCCTTGGGGCAGTTACGGCATGTTGGTGCGCGCCTCGCTGAGCGCGCCCACGCTGGGTGTGGCGCTGCGGCGCTGGTGCCGCCACCACGGCCTGTTGACCGGCAGCGTGGACCTGCGCCTGAGCGAGCGCGATGGTGTGGCCACGCTGCACGTGGACGAGCGCCGCCGCTTGGGCGACTTTCAAGAATTTGCGGTGGTCTCGCTCTTGCGCAACGCCCTGGGGGTGGCGGCTTGGTTGACCGACTCGCGCATCCCGCTGCGCCAGACCACGCTGGCCTTGCCGCCACCGCCACACGCCAACAGCTACCGCGTGCTGTTCGACGGTCCCACCCAATTCGACGCCGAGCACCACAGCCTGAGCTTCGACGCCGGCTACCTGGCCTTGCCGGTGCGGCGCGACGAAGCCGCGCTGCAACGCATGCTGCAGCGCGCCCTGCTTCTCACCGTGCGCCCCTACCGCCGCGACCGCTTGCTGGTCGACAGCGTGCGCCAAGCCCTCAGCGACACGCCCGCCCTGGGCCGCAACGCCGACGAACTGGCCGCGCGCCTGAACCTGTCCACCCGCACCCTGCACCGCCAACTCAAAGAAGAAGGTGCCAGCCTGCAGGCCATCAAAGACAGCGTGCGCCGCGAACAGGCCACCGACGCGCTGCTGCGCACCCACAAGGCCATCAAACACATCGCGGCCGAGGTGGGGTTTCAGAACGAAAAGAGTTTCATGCGGGCCTTCAAGGCTTGGACGGGGCAGACGCCGCAAACCTTTCGGCAGGGTGCATAAAACCCATCGCACCGGGGATTTTTGCTTTAAATTCTTTCCTTTTATATTTTAAATTTTGCTATAGTTAATTTTAAATTTCACAAGCCACAAGACCCCCCATGACACCCGATCAGGACATTCCCCGCCACGTGCAAGACGCCGTGGACGTGGCCTTGGAGGACACCCGCGTGGTGCTGATCGTGGGACCGCGCCAAGCCGGCAAAACCACCTTGGCGCGCCGCTACACCAGCGCTGCGCGCCCCTACATCACATTGGACGACCCGGCGACCCTGGCCACGGCACGGGCCGACCCCACCGGTTTTGTGCGCGGCCTGAAACAGGCGGTGATTGACGAAGTGCAACGTGCACCAGCGCTGTTGCTGGCCATCAAAGAAAGCGTGGACCAAGACCCCAGACCGGGCCGTTTTTTGCTCACCGGCTCCACCAACCTCATGGCCATGCCCATGGTGGCCGACTCACTGGCGGGGCGCTTGCAAGTCATCACCCTGCTGCCTTTTTCACAAGCCGAACTGGCGGGCACGTCCGGGCATTTGCTCGACCGCCTGTTTGACGGTCACGGCCTGCCCAGCGTGGGCAGCCCGGTGCTGGGCGACGCATTGGTGGACGTGGTACTCAAAGGCGGCTACCCCGAAGCACGGCGTCGCGCCACGCCCGGGCGTCGCCAAGCCTGGCTGCTGGACTACGCGGCGCTGATCCTGGACCGCGATGTACGCGACATCGCCAACATCGACCAGCTCGACCGCATGCCGCGCCTGCTCAACCTCTTGGCCGCGCACGCCGGTCAACTGGTCAACCACAGCAGCTACGGCGCGGCACTGGGCCTGACATCGCCCACCGCCCACAAATACGTGGGCATTTTGGAGCGGCTGTTTTTGTTGCGCCAGTTGCCCCCTTGGTCGCACAACGCGGTGAGCCGACTCACCAAAACACCCAAGCTGCATTTTGTGGACACCGGTCTGCTCGCGGCCCTGCGCGGCGTCACGGCCGCCCAGCTGCACAAAGACACCACGCCCGAACGCGCCAGCTGGGGGCCGCTGCTGGAAAACTTTGTGGTGTCCGAAGTGCTCAAGCTCATCGCTTGGTCAGACAAGCGGCTGCGAGTGTCGCACTTTCGCAGCCACAACCAAGAAGAAGTTGACCTGGTCATTGAAGACCCACAGGGCCGGGTGATCGGCATTGAAGTCAAAGCATCCGCCACGGTGCGCAGCACCGACCTGCGCGGCCTGCGCCAACTGCAAGCCGCCGTGGGCGACCGGTTTGTGCAAGGCCTGGTGCTGCACGACCACGACCGCATCACACCGTTCGATGCCCAGCTTCATGCGGGGCCGGTGTCGCTGTTGTGGTCGGCTGACCAATGACCTAACATCAACTTCAACAAGGCCTCACTTCTTCATATCAATCTATGCCCACCCACGACACCTCCACCCTCTCCGTCACCGGCCGTTGCCACTGTGGTGCCGTTCAATTGCGCGCCACGGTGGACCGATCGCGGGTGTTCGTTTGCCATTGCTCGGACTGCCAAGTGCTCACCGGCAGCGCGTTTCGGGTGGTGGTGCCGGCGCTGGCGGGCTGCTGCGAAGTGAGCGGGCCCGTGTCGTCTTATGCCCGTCGGGCCGAGAGTGGCGCGGTGCGTTTGCAGGTGTTTTGCCCGACCTGCGGCACACCACTCATGGCGCAGAGCGCCGATGGACAAGGCCTGGCGACCTTGCGGGTGGGGGTGCTGGACCAACGCGCCGACTTGGCGCCAGTGGCCCAGCTGTGGCAGCGCAGCGCCCTGCCCTGGATGCAAGGCCTGCACGACCTGCCCGCCTGCGCCCAACAAGAGCTGCTGACCGCGCGCTGAGGCAGTTCCAAAACGGCCTGTGCGGTTCACAGGTCTTTAACCAAACGCAGCGCGTCGTACACGGCGGCGTGGATGTTCCTGGCGGCCACGGCGT
>DAISXI010000105.1:0-6292 GCA_036825935.1 Hydrogenophaga sp. | reverse complement strand
CTGGGCTTTGCCGGTGCGGCCTTGGCCATCGTGGGTGGGCGTGGCGAGTCCGTGGATGTGGTTTGGGCGTGGGGCTATTTGCTGGCCTTGGCCTCGGCCTTTGTGTGGGCCACTTACTCCTTGCTCACGCAGCGCGTACCGCACTTCCCCACCGCCGCCATCGGCAGCTTTGCCGCCGTCTCGGGCGTGCTGTCCTTGTTGTGCCACTGGTGGCTGGAAAGCCCCGTGCACTTGACGGCGCAAGACTGGGGACTCATGGCCCTGCTCGGCTTGGGGCCCTTGGGCGGCGCTTTCTTTTTGTGGGACGCCGCACTCAAACGCGGCGACGCCCAACAGATTGGGGTGTTGAGTTTCCTCACCCCCTTGCTGTCAACCTTGGTGTTGTTGGGCGTTCGTGGTGAGCGCCCCAGCGCCAGCGTGGTGCTGGCGGCATTGATGATTGTGGGCGCGGCGGCGGTTGCGCGGCGCGCCGACTCAAAGATTTGACAACAGACCGCGCGTTTCAATGAAGCGCGCCACCTCATCCAAACCCGACAAGGTCTTGAGGTTGGTCATGACCCAAGGCCGCTTGACCGGGTCGGGTCGCATGCGCTCGGTGTCGGCTTTCATCACGTCCAAGTTGGCGCCCACGTAGGGGGCCAAGTCGGTTTTGTTGATGACAAACAGATCGCTTTTGGTGATGCCGGGCCCCCCTTTGCGGGGGATTTTCTCCCCCGCGGCGACATCGATCACATAGATCGTCAGGTCGCTCAGCTCGGGGCTGAAGGTGGCGGCCAGGTTATCCCCGCCGCTTTCAATGAACACGATGTCGGCGTTGGGGAAGCTCACCAACATGCGGTCAATCGCCTCCAGGTTGATCGATGCGTCTTCGCGAATGGCGGTGTGCGGGCAGCCCCCCGTCTCCACCCCCATGATGCGTTCCGCGGGCAAAGCCCCGCTGACGGTGAGCAAGCGCTGGTCTTCTTTGGTGTAGATGTCGTTGGTGATGGCGATCAAATCCCAGCGTTCGCGCATGTGTTTGCACAGCATTTCCAGCAAGGTGGTCTTGCCCGAACCGACCGGCCCGCCAATGCCCACACGCAAGGGCGGCAAGGTTTTGGTGCGGTTGGCAATGTGGTGCAAGGCAGTGGTCATGATCGAAACAGTCGTGAGTATTGGGTTTCGTGTTGGGCCGAGGCGATGGCCAACATGGGGCTGAAGTTTTGTCGGTCTTTGTCGGTGGTGGCCAGCGCCCGGGCCACGGCCGCGGGGATGTTGTGCACCAACTGCGCGAGCATGCGCTGCCCGGCGTTCTGCCCCAAGGGCACGGCTTTGAGTGCGGCTTGGGTCATGTTTTCAGCCCAGCCAAAGGCGTAACTGTGCAGAGCTGCCGAGGGTGCCGCTCCCGTTTGGGCCAAGGCCAAGGCCATGACCATGGGATAGGTGCTGGGCATGGCTTGGGCACAGGCTTGTTGCGATGGCGTCAAGCGTTCCAGGTTGCGCAACCAATCCAACAAAGACCGGCCCATCTGTTCGGTTTGCAAACGCATTTCGGCACTTTCTCGTGTCGCCAACACCCAACGGTTGAGCGCTTGCAAACGCTCGATGTCCATGGACCGCCAGGCCGACATGGCCTGCGCGATCAAGGCCATGTCGCCGCGCGACTGACTCAGGTTCAATTGGTCGACCAACCACCGCGTGGCGCTTTCGGCATCGCTCACCCAACCGTGCTCGATCGCGGACTCCAAGCCTTCGGAATACGAAAAAGCCCCAATGGGCAAAGCCGGCGAGGCCAACCACATGAGTTGCACGGCATCGGGTGTCATGGGTGCGGATGTGGGTGAGCATGGGCGTGTCCCAGCATGGCACTGTCGCCGTAAGCGCCACCTTCTGGCTCAAAGGGCGCGTGGGTCTCGTGCACGTTCAGGTGCCAGCTGCGCAGCAAATCGGCCAAGACGTGGTCGGGCTCGATCTGCAAACAGTCGCGCTGCAATTCCATGGGCACGTGCCGGTTGCCCAAATGGTATGCCGCCCGCATGAGATCAAACGCGCTGCCATGGACCGAACCAACCGTGATGCGCAACACCGCTTGTGGCGCGGCCTCTGCGCGCAACCACTGATTGCACTGGGAGAGCAAGACATCACCGCCGCGCACCACCGTGCCCCTGGGTAAAAACACCGCCACCGAACGCCCTTGGCTGTCGTGCGCATGGAAGCGGCTTTTTTGTCGGGTGTCCCAATCCAAACTCACATGCGGGCTGCGCCGGATCACGCTGGGTGCCAAGCCTTGGCCTTGAGACAAACAACGGTTGACGATCAACATGGTCTTAAAACAAAAAATAGCGTTGCGCCATCGGCAAGCGCGTGGCGGGCTCACACGTCAGCAGCACACCATCGGCGCGCACGGTGTAGCGCTGGGCATCGATTTCCATCACCGGCAAATGGGCGTTGTGCACCATATCGGTTTTGTTGATGCGCCGACAACCCTGCACCGCCACCGTGGTTTTGTGCAGGCCGTAGCGCTGCGCCACACCGGCGGCTTGCGCGGCTGGCGACACAAAACTCAAGCTGCCCTTGGCCAAGGCGCCGCCCAGCGCGCCAAACTGCGGCCGGTAGTGCACCGGCTGCGGCGTGGGGATGGAGGCGTTGGGGTCACCCATGGCCGCCAACGCGATGCTGCCGCCCTTGAGCACCACCGTGGGTTTGACGCCAAAGAAAGCAGGCTTCCACACGACGATGTCGGCCCATTTGCCCACCTCGATCGAGCCCACGATGTGCGAGATGCCGTGCGCAATCGCCGGGTTGATGGTGTATTTGGCGATGTAGCGTTTGACGCGGAAGTTGTCGTGGCGACTGCTGTCGCCGTCGAGCGCGCCGCGTTGGCTTTTCATTTTGTCGGCCGTTTGCCAAGTGCGGATGACGACCTCGCCCACCCGGCCCATGGCCTGGCTGTCGCTGCTCATGATGCTGATGGCACCCATGTCGTGCAGGATGTCTTCGGCCGCAATGGTTTCGCGGCGGATGCGGCTTTCGGCAAAGGCCAGGTCTTCGGGGATGGCCGGGTCGAGGTGGTGGCAGACCATCAGCATGTCCACATGCTCGTCGAGGGTGTTGACGGTGTAGGGCATGGTCGGGTTGGTGCTCGAAGGCAAAAAGTTGGCTTCACCCACCACGCGGATGATGTCGGGCGCGTGCCCACCGCCCGCACCTTCGGTGTGAAAGGCACACAGCGTGCGGCCCTTGGTCGCAGCAATGGTGTCTTCGACAAAGCCCGATTCGTTGAGCGTGTCGGAGTGGATGGCCACTTGGGTATCGGTCTCGTCGGCCACGTCCAGGCAGTTGCTGATGGCGCTCGGTGTGCTGCCCCAGTCTTCGTGGAGTTTCAAGCCAATGGCCCCGGCCTCAATTTGTTCGCGGGCCGGCTCGGGCCGACTCACATTGCCCTTACCCAAAAATCCGATGTTCATGGGCAGGCCATCGGCGGCCTGAAGCATGCGCTCGATGTGCCAAGCCCCTGGCGTGCAGGTGGTGGCAAAGGTGCCGGTGGCAGGCCCGGTGCCGCCGCCGAGCATGGTGGTGATGCCCGAGGCCAAGGCCTCGTCCACCTGCTGCGGGCAGATGAAGTGGATGTGGCTGTCGATGCCGCCGGCGGTGACGATGTGGCCTTCGCAACTGATGATCTCGGTGCCCGCGCCGATGACGATGTCCACGCCGGGCTGAACATCGGGGTTACCGGCTTTGCCAATCGCCACGACGCGACCGTCTTTGAGGCCAATGTCCGCCTTGACGATGCCCCAGTGCTCGATGATGAGCGCGTTGGTCAGCACCGTGTCGACCGCGCCCTCGGATCGGGTGCGTTGTGATTGCGCCATGCCGTCGCGGATGGTTTTGCCGCCACCGAATTTGGCTTCTTCACCGTAGGCACCCGCGCGCAGCGTGAAGTCCTGCTCCACCTCGACCATCAAGCCCGTGTCGGCCAGTCGAACGCGGTCGCCCACGGTGGGTCCGTACATGTCGGCGTAAGCGCGTTTGTCGATGTGGGCCATCAGAGCTTTCCTTGAACCAGGCCGCGAAACCCGATCACCGTTCGGTCACCGGCCAAATCCACCAACTCGACCGTGCGTTGCTGGCCCGGCTCAAAGCGGATTGCCGTGCCACTGGCGATGTTCAGGCGCATGCCACGTGCGGCCTCACGGTCAAAGCCCAAGGCCGCATTGGTTTCGGCAAAGTGGTAGTGCGAGCCCACCTGGATCGGTCGATCGGCGGCGTTGATCACCACCAACACGCAGGTGCGCCGCCCAGGGTTGAGCGTGTGGTCACCTTCATCGATGAACATTTCGCCGGGAATCATGGCGACACCCTCACTGGCGCGACAACCACAGCGCCACGGCCACAGCCACCGCTAGCGCCACAAATCCAAACGCATCGCTGGCGTGCCAATGTCCGCCGACCCATCCATGGCCATCGTGAGCCCGCGTGGTCAGGGCATGAAAGCCGACCGTGGTGACAAAAATGTTTTTCATGTGGAGGTCCTTGGTTCAGGGAATGGGTTGGTGCACAGTGACCAACTTGGTACCGTCCGCAAAAGTGGCCTCGACTTGTATGTCGGGGATCATCTCGGCCACACCGACCATCACATCGGCGCGGCCAAGCACCGTGCGGCCCTCGCTCATGAGTTGCGCCACGGTTTTTCCGTCGCGCGCGCCCTCCATCACCGCCGCCGATATCAGCGCCACCGACTCGGGGTAATTGAGCTTGAGGCCGCGGGCGCGTCGGCGCTCAGCCAGCAGGGCCGCGGTGAAGATCAGCAGCTTGTCTTTTTCGCGAGGGGTGAGTTCCATGTCGAGCGATTCGCAACTTGTGTGCCCACTGGCCTAAGTCAACACACCGTCTGTTGCGCTCTGTTCTTGTGCGCCAAGAACCCAAGGGGTCACTCTTTTGGTGCGAAAGGCGTTCGATGGCCCACTTTGGTGCAAAACTTCACACCCGCCAAATCCGCGGTGGCGTCGCTGGCAACTGCCACGCCACGCGTCGCAACACCGCCCACGCCGATTGCAACACCGCCATCACTGGCTCCGCCATGGGGCCGAGCACGCGCACCAGCAAGACATGGTCGTTGGGCCAAGTGGCACCGGCGGCCAGCGGCGTGTTCGAGGTCGGCAACACCGCGCGCACCGCTTCCACCCAATCGGCCTGTGTGGGCGCGTCCATCGCATGCCCAGCCGCACAGAACAAGGTGCCCATGCAGCGCTGACCGTTCAAGCCCAGGGGTGAGTTCATCAGCCGATCGTCTTGACCATCGATCAGACCGCTCTCCAACCAAACCCCATTGACACGCATGCGCTGGCGAAAGCGACCCGAATCGAAGGGCTTTCCCGCCTGCGGCAAGCCCAAGGCGGTGACATCCCAGGCCATCGCGCTGGCCCCGGCAGCCAGGTCCATGTCCAAACTGTTCTCGGCCCAACATTCGGGATAGGCGATGGACTCCAAGGGCAACCACTCGAGCCGTCCACCCGCAGCGACGCAAAGGCGCACCCGCTGTTGCGAGACTTGTTCGCTGGTGTTGCTGTAAAAGCGCGTGGCTCCCGGCGTGGACAACAAGGCATGGGCATCGCTGGCCACATCCACCGTCACCTCGAGCACATCGCCCTCGACCAAGCCCCCAGGCGGGTGAACGATGACGTTGTGACAAATGCGGGGGCCTTCTGGGTAGAGGCTGCGCAGGATGCGCAGCGGTCCCTCGTGTTGGAAATGCAGTTGGGTGCTGTCCCCTTGACGGCTGTAATTCAGGTCGAGCCGTGCGTGCCAACTCATTCGGCGTGGCTGCTCCGGTGTGCCCAGCCGGTGGTTTGTTTTTCGATCCAGCTGAACAATTCGTACATGGCCATGGCCATCACGCCCACCACGAGCAAGCCGCTGAAAGCCAAGCCCATTTGCATGGAGCTGCCAGCCGAAATCAACAAGTATCCAATGCCCTCGTTGGAAGCGGTCATCTCGGACACGGTTGTGCCGACGAACGCCAAGGTGATGGCGACTTTGAGCGAGCCAAAAAAGTAGGGCATCGAGCGTGGCAAGCCGACCTTGGTCAAGACGTCCCAACGCTTGGCGCCCAAGACGCGCAAGACATCTTCCAGCTCCGGCTCCAGCGTGGCCAAACCGGTGGCGATGTTGACCATGATGGGAAAGAAGCTGATCAAGAACGCGGTGAGGATGGCCGGGCCAGCGCCGATACCGAACCACACCACCAAAATCGGCACGAAGGCGGCTTTGGGCAAGGCGTTGAACGCGGTCATCAGGGGATAAACCGCGGCGT
>DAISXI010000104.1:0-6387 GCA_036825935.1 Hydrogenophaga sp. | reverse complement strand
TTGGCAACTACACCCATTTGGTGTACCTTGCCCAGCGAGAGAGCCCCGACGGCATCGCTTTGGCCGAGGCCGCGGCCCGCCGTTTGGGCCTGCAGTTCACCCACCGTTTTACGGGCTACGGCGGACTTGAAACCGGATTGCGACGCGCCGCGTCGCTCCACCAACCTTTGGGCGTCTTGTCATGGCAAAACTGATCGTGATTTCTTGGCGCGACATCCCGTCGCAAGTCGTGGTCAAAGCGGGCCGAGAGGCCCACAAGATCCAGCTCTCGCACCGCTTTCAAGAGGCCATTGACCGCGCCGCGATGCGGGCGGGCAAAGCCAGCTCCGACGCCTACCTGGCCGACTGGACGCGCTCGGCGCCCGAGTCCATCACCGGCGATCTTGAAGCGGCCGCTCAAACCGTGGCCGATGGCTTGGAAGCGCGCTACAGCGACGAAGACCTGCTGGTCTTGATCCGCGCCCATGGCTTGGAGCCCGGCTCGGTGCCACCGTCTGAGCGGGCCGCCCAGCCCGGTGCGGACGCAGCCTGAACAACCCCCTTCTAGGATGAACACACCATGTACCAAGTCCGCCTGTGGTCGGTGAAAAACGCCCGTTCCCTTGAGTGGTTTTACAACCGGTTTGAACGTGCGCTGGTCTCTCTGCACCCGTGGTTTGAGCGCGTGGGCTATGAGCGTTTGGAAGCGCCCATGGCTTGGTTGGAGCGCATGACCAAAGGCTTTTTGTTCGACTGCCAAATGTGCGGCCAATGCGTGCTGAGCTCCACCGGCATGTCCTGTTCCATGAACTGCCCCAAGACGATCCGCAACGGCCCTTGCGGCGGCGTCCGGGCCAATGGCCACTGCGAGGTCAAGCCCGAGATGCGCTGCGTGTGGGTCGAGGGTTTTGCCGGCAGCGAACGCATGCGCAACGGTCAGGCCATCCGCGTGATCCAAATCGCCGTCGACCGGCGCCTAGAAGGGCGTTCATCTTGGCTCAAAGTGGCCAGGGAAAAAGGCCAAGCCGCCCAAAACAAGCAGGGGTCAACGCATGCGATTTGATGACGAACCCGTACCCGGTTATCCGCTGCCCATCCTACCGGGGCACGTTTCTCCTGGCCGCTTGGAGCGAGTGTTGCGCAGCGGCGCTTTCGCGATCACCGCGGAGATGGACCCGCCCGATTCCGCCGACCCGGACGAGGTCTTGCGCCGCGCGCGTTTGTTCGATGGCTATGTGGACGCCATCAACGCCACCGACGGCAGCGGCGCGAACTGCCACATGTCGAGCATGGCGGTGTGCGCTTTGCTCACACGGGCGGGTTACGCCCCAGTGATGCAGATCTCTTGCCGCGACAAAAACCGCATCGCCATCCAAGGCGACATCTTGGGCGGCGCCGCCATGGGCGTGTGCAACCTTTTGTGTTTGAGCGGCGACGGTGTGCAGTCGGGCGATCACCCCCAAGCCAAGCCGGTGTTCGACTTGGACTGCATGTCCTTGCTCGAGATCGCCCGCACCATGCGCGACGAGCAACATTTCCAAAGCGGTCGCAAGATCACTTTCGCGCCGCGCGTGTTTTTGGGTGCCGCCGCCAATCCCTTCGTGCCACCGTTCGATTGGCGTGCGCAGCGCACCGCCAAGAAAATCGCCGCCGGTGCGCAGTTCATCCAAACCCAGTATTGCTACGACGTGCCGCGTTTGCGAGAGTACATGACCGCGCTCGACGACATGGGCCTGTTGGACAAGGTCTTCACCTTGGTGGGCGTGGGCCCCTTGCGCTCGGCCAAAGTGGCCGAGTGGATGCGCAGCAACGTTCCGGGTGTGCACATCCCCGACTCGGTCATCAAGCGCTTGGCCGGTGCTGAAAAACCCGCGCTCGAGGGCCGCCAAATCTGCATCGACCTCATTCAAGAAATTCGTGAAATCAAAGGCGTCAGCGGTGTGCACATCATGGCTTACCGCCAAGAAGACACCGTGCCCGAGATCGTCGAACGGGCCGGTATTTTGGGCGGACGTGTGCCCTGGTACCCCGGCCGCGACACCCCCTACAACGCCGTGGCTTAACGCCACTCCCAGACCTGTTTTATTAGGAGTTTGCTTTGACCGATACCGTGATCAGTTCCGCCACCAAAGAGGTGGTGATTGGCTTCAACAGACCGTTCGTCATCATTGGCGAGCGCATCAACCCCACCGGTCGCAAGATCATGGCCGCCGAGATGATCGCGGGCGATTTCAGTCGCGTGCAAAGCGACGCCTTGGCCCAAATTGCCGCGGGCGCCCACATGCTCGACATCAACGCCGGTATTCCGTTGGCCGACGAACCCGCGCTGCTGGCGCATTGCATTCAGCTCGTGCAGTCCTTGACCGATGTGCCGTTGACGATCGACTCCTCGATCGTCGCCGCCTTGGAAGCCGGTTTGAAAGTCTACAAAGGCAAGGCTTTGGTCAACTCTGTGACCGGCGAAGATGACCGCTTGGAAACCGTTTTGCCCTTGGTCAAGAAGTACGGCGCGGCGGTGGTGGCGATCTCCAACGACGAGACCGGTATTTCCGAAGACCCCGATGTGCGTTTTGAAGTGGCCAAGAAAATCGTGCAGCGCGCGGCCGACTACGGTATCCCCGCTTGCGACGTGGTGGTCGACCCCTTGGTCATGCCTGTGGGTGCCATCAACACCGCCGGCGTGCAGGTGATGCGTTTGGTGCACCGCTTGCGCACCGAACTCAAAGTGAACACCACCTGTGGTGCGTCGAACGTGAGCTTCGGTTTGCCCGAGCGCAACGGCATCAACGCCGCCTTCCTGACCATGGCGATGGGCGCTGGCATGACCTCGGCCATCACCAACCCCCTGCACGAAGAGGTGGTTCGCGCCATCATGGGTGCCGACGTGATGATGGGCCACGACCCCGACTGCGCCCGTTGGATCCGCAAGTTCCGTCAAGACCCACCGGCCGGTGCTGATGGCGCCCCCGGTCGTGGTCGTCGCGACACCAGCCGCCGCCGTTCCAGTTAAGGACCCACCGACACCATGAGTGAATCGAACGACGCGCTGATTGTTTTCACCCCCTCGGGCCGCCGAGGGCGCTTTCGCATCGGCACGCCCGTCTTGCAGGCCGCCCGCTCCTTGGGTGTGGACATCGACTCGGTCTGTGGCGGCCGCGGCATTTGTGGCCGCTGCCAAGTGGTGGTGTCCGAGGGCGACTTTCCCAAGCACGGCCTGACGTCCAGCGCGGCAAGCCTGTGCGCGCTCACCGAGGTGGAGCGCGGTTTCGAGGGCGAGCGCCCCTTGGTCGAGGGCCGACGTTTGTCTTGCCACGCCAAGATCGAAGGCGACGTGGTCATCGACGTGCCGCCCGACAGCCAGGTTCACAAACAGGTGGTTCGAAAAGCCGCCGAAGCGCACGATTTGGTGCTCAACCCCTTGGTCAGCCTGCACTACGTGGAGGTGCAAGAGCCCGACATGCACGACCCATCGGGTGACCTGCGTCGCCTGGAAGACGCCCTCGAATTTGAATGGGGTTTGACCGATTTGGGTTGCGACCTCAAGGTCTTGCAAGTGCTGCAACCGGTTTTGCGCAAAGGTGGCTGGAAGGTCACCGTGGCGGTGCACGCGCGCCAGCGCATCACCGCGGTCTGGCCTGGTCTGCACAAGCACCTTTTCGGCATGGCGGTGGACGTGGGCTCCACGACCATCGCCGCCCATTTGTGCAACCTAGAAACAGGTGAAGTGGTGGCCTCGGCCGGGGTGATGAACCCGCAGATTCGCTTCGGCGAAGACCTGATGAGCCGCGTCTCTTACGTGATGATGAACCCCGGCGGCGAGGTCGACATGACGCGCGCCGTGCGCGCGGCGCTCAACGAACTCGCCCGCGACGTCGCCGCTCAGGCCGGCATCACGGCCCAGGACATTTTGGAAGCCACCTTCGTTGGCAATCCCATCATGCACCACCTGCTGATGGGCATCAACCCGGTGGAGCTCGGCGGCGCGCCGTTTGCTTTGGCGGTGGACCGCGCCATGGACGTCTCGGCCAGCGAGATCGACCTGGAATTGCACCCCGGTGCGCGGGTCTACGTCCTGCCCTGCATCGCGGGCCACGTGGGGGCCGACACCGCGGGCATGTTGCTCGCCGAGCGGCCCGACCTCACGGACAAAATCACCCTCTTGGTCGATGTGGGCACCAACGCCGAAATCGTCTTGGGCAACAACCAGCGTTTGCTGGCCTGCTCCAGCCCGACGGGGCCGGCCTTCGAGGGCGCGCAGATCAGCTGCGGCCAGCGCGCCGCGCCCGGCGCGATCGAGCGCTTGCGCATCGACCCCGCGACCTTGGAGCCGCGCTTCAAGGTGATCGGCTGCGACCTGTGGTCCGACGAAGCCGGTTTTGCCGACGCCATCGGCGCCACCGGCGTGACGGGTGTGTGCGGCTCCGGCATCATCGAGGCCATGGCCGAGATGTACCTCAGCGGCGTCATGCGCCACGACGGCATCATCGACGGCAACAAAGCCGAGCTCAGTCCCCGCATCCAGTCCGATGGCCGAACCTTTTGCTACGAACTGTTGGCGGCCACCGGTGACCGTCCGGCCTTGCGCATCATGCAAAACGACGTTCGCGCCATTCAGCTGGGCAAGGCCGCGCTGTACGCGGGTGTGCGTTTGTTGATGGAGCGCATGGGCGTTGAAAAGGTGGACGCGGTGCGACTCGCCGGCGCCTTTGGCAGCCACATCGATGTGAAGTACGCCATGGTGTTGGGTTTGATCCCGGACTGCGACCTGGCCCACGTGAGCTCGGCGGGCAACGCCGCCGGCACGGGCGCCCGCATGGCCTTGCTGGACATCCAGGCCCGCACGGACATCCAAAATTTGGTGCGCCGGGTCGACAAAATCGAGACCGCGGTGGAGCCGCAATTCCAAGCGTTTTTTGTCGACGCCATGGCCATCCCGCACCTCAACGACCCCTTCACCGAATTGCAAAAAGCGGTGGCGCTGCCCGAGCGGGTGGTGGTCGAAGCCAGCGCCAAGAGCCGGCGCGGTCGGCGCGCTTGATTGGCTGGGTCGGCCCAGCCACTGTGAAACAATGGGGGTCTGATTGCTGACCTACCAAGACCCCCATGAACACGACCGCCGCGCCCAACCGTTTTTCACACCTGCTGGCGACCCGCCCTTGGCTGCTGGCCGATGGCGCCACCGGCAGCAACCTCTTTGACATGGGGCTGGTCTCGGGCGACGCCCCCGAGCTTTGGAACGAAGAACACCCCGATCGCATCGCCCGCTTGCACCAGGGCTTCGTGGATGCGGGCGCGGACATCGTGCTGACCAACACCTTTGGCGGCACCCGCTACCGACTCAAGCTGCACCAAGCGCAAGACCGGGTGCACGAACTCAACGTGAAGGCTGCGGGCATTGCGCGGAGTGTGGCCGATGCGGCGGGCCGCCCGGTGGCGGTGGCCGGCAGCATCGGGCCCACGGGCGAGATCATGGAACCCATCGGCAGCCTGAGCGCCGAAGACGCGCAGGCCGCGTTCGCCGAACAGGCCCGCGCCTTGGCCGAGGGCGGCGTGGACGTCTTGTGGATCGAGACCATGTCTTCGCGCGAAGAGGTGGCAGCGGCGGTGGCCGGTGCGGCCACGGTCGGCTTGCCCATCGTCGTCACCGTGAGTTTTGACACCAACGGCCGAACCATGATGGGTTTGTCGGCCCACGATCTGGCCCAGATTGAACAAGCCTCACCCCACAAGCTGGCGGCCTGTGGCACCAATTGCGGCGTGGGCGCTTCCGAAGTGGTGGCCTGCGTCCGCAACTTGGCCGAAGCGGCCGGCCCGGACGTGGTGCTGGTGGCCAAAGGCAATTGCGGCATTCCGCAGTTCGTGGGCGGCAGCATTTGCTACAACGGCACGCCTGAGCTCATGGCGCTGTACGCGCGCATGGCGTTCGACGCCGGGGCGCGCATCATCGGCGGCTGCTGCGGCACCTCGCCCAAGCACCTCGCGGCCATGCACCAAGCGCTGCTCGCCCACACCCGCCAAGCCTCCCCCAGTTTGGAGCAAATTGAGTCGCAACTCGGCGACGTCTCGACTGGCGCCAAAGCGCAATGGGCGGGCCAGCAAAGCCGCGAAGCCGGGGCTGCGCCTGGGGCCAATTTGCAGCGCGGCTCGGGGCGACGACGGGCCGCCGCAGGGGGCGACAAGCCCACCCCCAACGCCTGATCTGGGCACGGGCCACCGGGGTGGCGGGGGATGTCGTAAAAGCGTTCGTTCGTGACGTTATCCGCATGGTCTCTGGGCTGGACTGCGGCGAACATGGCTCACCTGCCGCAAGGCCTGTCAAACCTTTGTTTGCCCAACCCCAACCGACGCCCAATATGTACAACCGCAACACACCGATTGAACAAACCGACCCCGAGCTGTTCGCCGCCA
>DAISXI010000103.1:0-6389 GCA_036825935.1 Hydrogenophaga sp. | reverse complement strand
CCACGACAACAGGAATCACAATCCTGGACTCTACCAACTGAGCTACAGCCACCGCAGGGTGAAATTATAGCTCGTTTTATTGGGGGCTCAGCGTTTGACCGCGGGTGCAGGCGCCAAAATTTGGGCCTTGAAACGGGTCTTCAGGCTCTCCACGTAGGCCTTGGATTCGGCGGCGGTCCAAGCTTGTGCGTACTGTTGGTCTTGGGCTTGGCCCAGACCTTCGGCCGGCAAGACCTGCTCGACTTGAATCGCCAAATAGCCTTGGTTGGGCAACTTCACGCCGACCCAAGCGGGCAGAGACTGAGCGCTGGCGCTCATCACAGCGTTGATTGCCTCAGGGCTCAAGCCCAAGGCGGCCACGCGGCTGATGGTGCGGCTTTCGCCCAAACCAGTGGCGGCAGCGCCGCCCTTCCAAGCCGCCAGCGATTGCTCGCCTTGGGCTTGTGCCAATTCCACCGCGCGTTGTTCCACCCAACGGGCCCGCACCGCGTCTTTGACCTGTTCAAAGGGCTGGGTGGCTGCGGGGGCGTGACGCACGATGCGAGCAGCGGCCATGCGGCCCGAGCCCAACTCCACCGCTTCGGTGTTGGTTTTTTTGGCGATCGAATCGGGTGAAAACACCGCCGAGAGCAAACGGTCGTTGGACCACACGCCAGCATCGCCTTGGACGCGTCGCGTCAAACCGGCTTGGGTCTGAACGGTCAACTTGAAACGCTCAGCCACGGGCTGCAGGCTGTCGGCTTGCTCGTAGACCATGTTGGTGAAGGTCTCGGCGGCTTCGGCAAACAGGCGCTGGGCTTGTTGCTTTTTCAGGTCGTCCTCAATTTGTGCGCGCAAGGCTTCAAAGCTGGGTTTGGGCGGCTCTTTGATGTCGGTGACGCGGATGATGTGCCAGCCGAAGTCGGTTTTCACAAGATCGGAAATTTGCCCTTTGTTGAGCGAAAAAGCCACGTCTTCAAACGCCTTGACCATGGCGTTGCGGCCAAAGAAGTTCAAATCACCGCCCTCAGCGGCAGAGCCTGGGTCTTGGGAATGCTGCTTGGCCAACGCGGCAAAGCGCTCGGGTTGTTGGCGGACTTCGGCCAAGACGGTCTCGGCTTTTTTCTTCACTTGGGCTTGCGCAGCGCTGTCGGCCTTGGGATCCAGTGAGAAGAGGATGTGACTGGCCCGACGCTCCTCGGCACCGGCCCACTGAGCCGTGTTTTGCTCAAAATAGGCCCGCACGTCGGCCTCGTTCAAGCGCACGTCTTTGGCCATGGCTTGTGCGTCGAGCACCACGTACTCCACATCGGCTTGCTCCAGCGTTTGGAACACCGTGGCGTTGTTTTGGTAGTGGCCTTGCAGGTCGGCGTCGGTGGGGACCGCTTGGGCAGCGAACTGCGCGGCGGTGAAGGGTGCGACGCGCACTTGGCGGCGCTCAAAGAAAGCCTTCAGGCCCGCGGCGGCGGCGGCTGGCGTGGTGAAGCCGCTGGACAACACGCCTTGGGTGATTTGCTGAACCGACAGGTCTTGGCGCACTTGGTTTTCGAACATGTCGGGCGTCATGCCTTGGCGGGCCAAGAGCGTACGGTAAGCCTCGATGTCGAGCTTGCCATCGGGCAAACGCAAGGAGGCAATGACCTCGTTGCTTTGCAAGTCGCGTTGCAAGCGTTGGTTGCTGGTGACGATGCGCAGCTCTTGGGCGGCCACGGCCATGACACGCTGTTGCACCAAAGTCTCCAGGGCACCGTAGCGGGCTTCGGGTGTGTCGAGCAGTTTGATGTCGATCGTGGGCATGGCTTGTTGCAGGCGCTCAATTTGCGCTTGGTGCGCCGCATCCCACTCGGCCTGCTTGATGTTTTTACCGTTGACGGTGGCCACCGTTTCGCCGCTTTCGTTGGCGTTGGAATAGCCCTCCACGCCAAAGAGCACGAACGACGGAATGATCAAGATCATCAAAAAGCCCATGAGGTACTTTTTGTGCTGGCGGATGGATTCAAACATGCTTCAAGCCTGTAAACAATAAAGCGAAAAAGGCGAACAGAGGTTCGCCTTTTCGAAGGTGGTGGGTGCTGACGGGGTCGAACCGCCGACCTACGCCTTGTAAGGGCGCCGCTCTACCAACTGAGCTAAGCACCCCACCGGAGAAGCGATCAGTTCAACGCGTCTTTCAGACCTTTGCCTGGACGGAACTTAGGCACCTTGGCGGCTTTGATCTTGATCTCGGCGCCGGTACGTGGGTTACGACCCTTGCGAGCGGGGCGCTTGGTCACAGCGAAAGAACCGAAACCGACCAAAGAAACGGTACCGCCCTTTTTCAAGGTGGTGCGGATGGCGGTGATGGTGGAATCCAAGGCCCGAGCAGCAGCAGCTTTGGAGATGTCTGCATTCTTAGCGATGTGTTCGACGAGTTCAGATTTGTTCACAAATAGCCCCTATTGAAGTGATGAAAAAAGTGCGGTCTTAACCGCGGTTCACAAAAAAAACGCCACGCTTTTGGCGCGAACGAAATTGATTCTAGTCGCTTTTAATGGCAAAAAAATAGCGAACAAACACGTATGCGGGTTTGCCATAGGTTTTTAGCTGGCAAGCAAGGCCTGCTCAATGGCCAGCCCCACCTCTTGAGTGCTGGCGCGACCACCGAGGTCGGGTGTTCGGGGGGCACCGCTGCCGGGCTGCAAGACCGTTTCAATGGCCCGCATGATGGCGTCGTGCGCCGCCCTGTGGCCCAAAAAGTCCAACATCATGGCGCCGCACCAAATTTGACCGATGGGGTTGGCGATGCCTTGGCCTGCGATGTCTGGGGCAGAGCCGTGGACAGGCTCAAACAAAGACGGGAAGCGGCGATCGGGGTTGAGGTTGGCGCTGGGCGCAATCCCAATGGTGCCGGTGCAGGCCGGCCCCAAGTCGCTCAAGATGTCGCCAAACAAGTTGCTGCCCACCACCACGTCAAAGAAGTCGGGGCGCTGCACGAAGTGCGCGGTCAAGATGTCGATGTGAAACTTATCCACCCTCACATCCGGGTATTGCTTGGCCATCTCAGCCACACGCTCGTCCCAATACGGCATGGTGATGGCGATGCCGTTGGACTTGGTCGCACTGGTCAGGTGTTTTTTGGGGCGTGAGCGTGCGGTCTCGAAGGCGTAGCGCAAGACGCGGTCCACGCCGATGCGCGACATCACGGTTTCTTGCATGACGATCTCGCGCTCGGTGCCGGGGTACATGCGCCCGCCGATGCTGGAGTACTCGCCCTCGGTGTTTTCGCGCACGATGACCATGTCGATCTCGCCAGGCTGGCGCGGTGTGCCGTCTTTGCGCACCACGGGCGCGATCACACCGGGCATGAGTTTGGCCGGACGCAGGTTGACGTATTGGTCGAACTCGCGGCGAAACAGCAGCAAGGAGCCCCACAGCGAGATGTGGTCGGGCACTTTGTCGGGCCAGCCCACCGCGCCGAAGTAGATCGCATCGTGGCCGCCGATCTGCTCTTTCCAGTTGTCGGGCAGCATTTGCCCGTGCTGCTCAAAGTAGTCGCAACTGGAGAAATCGAAATGGTCGAATTGCAGCTTCAGATTGAAGCGCTTGGCCGCGGCTTGCAGCACGCGCAAACCTTCGGGCATGACCTCGGTGCCGATGCCGTCGCCAGCGATCACCGCGATGCGTTGTGTGCTCATGTGGACTTCTCCAAATTTGGGGCGGACGAACGCACCACCCAACTGACACCCCAAGCCGTCAAGGCCGTGCCCAACAAGGTCACGGCCGTGATGGGCTCGTCAAACAAGAACCAGGCCATCATGGCCGTGCACGGTGGCACCAGGTACATCAGGCTGGTGACCGACGCCGCCGCGCCGCGTTGAATCAACATGTAAAACAAGGAGCTGCCACCCAAGGTGAGCACCAGCACCGCGGTGACCAAGGCGCCCAGCAATTCGCCGTTCCAGTTCATGCCCTCGGTTTCCATCAAGGCAAATGGCAAGGCGATCACCAAGGCCGCCATCAGCTGCACCGCGTTGGCAGAACGCACGTCGCAGGGCTGCACGTAGCGCTTTTGGTAGAGCGTGCCCACGGTGATGGACAGCAGCGCCACCAACACAAAACTCAAATTACTCAGGGTGGCCGTGTCGCCCGGGCTGCCGGTCTCGAACTTGCGAGACACCACCAGCACCAAACCCAAAAATCCCAGCCACAAACCCGCCCATTGTTTCTTGCTGACGGTGGCATCGGCACCACCCATGGTGCTGATCCACACCGCGGTGAGGACCGGCTGCAAACCCACGATGAGCGAGGACAAACCCGAACCCATGCCGTCTTTGATGGCCAGCCACACACCACACAAATAGCCACCTTGTATCAAGATGCCAGTGACGGCCAAGTGACGCCACTGGCTGGCACTGGTGGGCCAACGCACGCCGCGCCACCAAATCCAAATCAAAAAACAGCCCACCGACAAGGCAAAGCGCATGGACAAAAACTTCATCGGGGGGGCGTGTGGCATGGCGTATCGCGCCACGATAAAGCCCAAGCTCCAGATCAGCACAAAGACCCAAGGCATGAGTCGGATCCATGCGTTGCGGTCCCCCAATGACAGCGAACTCACGTCTCCAACCTCAGCGCGCGCGCGCGCGGATCTCGGGCAAGGCTTTTTGCAGGTAATACACCATGGACCAGACGGTGAGCACCGCCGACGCCCAAATCAAACCAGTTCCCCAAATGCGGGTGTCGATCAGGCCCAAGACCGTGCCGTCGAACAGCAAAAAAGGAATGGCGATCATCTGCACCATGGTCTTGAGTTTGCCCACCATGTGCACGGCCACGCTCTTGGTCGCGCCGATGATGGCCATCCACTCGCGCAAGGAAGAAATCGCGATTTCGCGGCCAATGATGATGAGCGCCACGAACACATCGGCACGGTCCAGGTGCACCAAGACCAACAAACAGGCACACACCAAAAACTTGTCCGCCACCGGGTCCAAGAACGCACCAAAGGCCGAGGTTTGGTTGAGCTTACGGGCCAGGAATCCATCCGCCCAATCGGTCAGCGCGAACACCACGAACATGACCGTGGCAACCAGGTTTTGCTGAGCTGGGCTCAGGCCCTCCCAGTAGAACACCCCCACGATCAAGGGGATGGCCGCGATGCGCGCCCAAGTGAACAAAGTCGGGATATTGAAGAACATGCCCGAATTATGCGGCCTGTGGCGGGCTTAGCGCAGGGCGCGGTAGATGGCGTCGGCCAACTCGGCAGAAATGCCCTCGACGGTGCACAGGTCCTCGACGCTGGCTTGGGCCACACCACGCACACCGCCGAAGCGCTGCAACAAGCGCGCACGCTTCTTGGGACCCACGCCGGGGATGTCTTCCAATTGGCTGCCGCCGGTGCGGGTTTTGGCGCGCGCCGCGCGCATGCCGGTGATGGCAAAGCGGTGCGCCTCGTCGCGGATCTGCGCCACCAGCATCAGCGCGGCCGAATCGTGCCCCAAGTAAACCTTGTCGCGGCCATCGGCGAAAACCAACTCCTCCAAGCCCACCTTGCGGCCCTCGCCTTTTTCCACACCCACCAAACGCGACAGCGGCAAACCGAGCTGCTCAAACACCTCGCGCGCCACGCCCACCTGCCCCTTGCCGCCGTCGATCAGCACCACGTCGGGCAGTTTGTCTTGTGCGTCGGCCTCGACCAGCTTGCCGTAGCGGCGCAGCAAGACCTGGCGCATGGCGGCGTAGTCGTCACCGGGCGTGATGCCCTCGATGTTGTAGCGGCGGTAGCCGCTGTTTTGCATCTTGTGCTGGGCGAACACCACACAAGACGCTTGGGTGGACTCACCCGCCGTGTGCGAAATGTCGAAACACTCGATGCGCAGCGCCTCCAGCGGCTCCACCGCCAAATCCAGCGCCTCGACCAAGGCACGGGTGCGGGCTTGTTGCGAACCCTCTTCGCTCAGCAACCGCGCCAAAGCGAGGTCGGCGTTGTGTTGCGCCATGTCCAGCCAAGCGCGGCGGTGCTCGCGCGGCTGGTGCACGGTGTGCAGCTTTTGGCCGCTGTGCTCGGTCAGCGCGGCCACCAAATCGGGCGACACCGGGTGGCTGCTGACCAAGGTGTGCGGCATGGCCACGCCCACGTAATGCTGCGCAATGAAAGCGTGCAAGACCGCACTGGCCAAGCGCTGCAAAGGGTCGCCATCGGCCACGGCTTCTTCGGCGTCCGCCTCGCCGGTCAAGGCGTCTTCCACATGGGTCGGGAAATACGGCCGGTCGCCCAAGTGGCGTCCGCCGCGCACCATCGCCAGGTTCACGCACCCCCGACCGCCCTGCACCTTCACGGCCAAGATGTCGACGTCGCGGTCCTCCAAGTTGTCCATGGACTGCTGGTGCAAGACCTTGGACAGCGCGGCGATTTGGTTGCGAATTTCCGC
>DAISXI010000102.1:3753-6745 GCA_036825935.1 Hydrogenophaga sp. | reverse complement strand
GCCAGTTGCAAATGCAGTCGGGCACCACCGGCATCAACACCACACGGGTGTACAACCCCATCAAACAAGCGCAAGACCACGACCCCAAAGGCATCTTTGTGCGCCGCTGGTTACCGCACATGCGGCGTGTGCCCGACACCTGGTTGTTCGAGCCTTGGCTCATGCCGCCCGAAGTCCAGCGCCACTGTGGTTTGACGGTTGGCGTGGACATCCCCGAGCCGGTGGTGGACTTGGCCCAAGCCACGCGTCGCGCCAAAGCCGCTTTGCACGCCCGCCGAGCCGAGCCCGAGGTGCGCGCGGGCAAACGCGCGGTCATCGAGCAACACGCCTCGCGGCGGGTGCGCACCAGCACCCGAAAAACACGAACCCCACCCGCCTCAACGCCCCAGCTGGGCTTTGATTTTTAAACCATGCGCACCACCTTGTTTTGGTTTCGCTGCGACCTGCGCCTGCACGACCAACGCGCACTCCAGCAAGCCCTTGAGCACGCCCAGGCCCATGGCCAAGCCCTGCTGCTGGTCTATGTGCACGAACCCGAGCAAGACGAACCCACCGCCTGGGGCTTTCGCCGCATGGGTGCGCACCGCAGGCGCTTTCTGGCCGACACGCTGCAAGACCTGCAAAAGTCCCTGGCTGCTTTGGGCCAGCGGCTGGTGTTGTTGCACGGCCCCGTGGCAGAAGTGTTGCCCGCCTGCGCACGCCTAGCACAAGCCGACACCGTGTTTTGCGAAGACATCGCCGCGCCCGAAGAAGAAGCGCAGGTGCAAGCACTGGTCAACGCGGGCCTCACCGTCAACACCCTGTGGCAATCCAGCCTGATCGAACCCGATACCCTGCCCTTTGCGGCTGAAGCGATGCCGCAGGTCTTCACCGAGTTTCGCCAGCGCATCGAATCCAAGGGGCTCAAACCTCTGACGCCCTTGCCCGCACCCACCCAGCTGCCTGCGCCTCCGAGTGAGCCCTCTAGCCCATGGGCCAGCTTGCCCGGCTGGACCGACAACGCCTTCACGCTGCTGCAAGCCCACACCGGGGGCGATGAACAAGACGACGCGAAAAATAACCTGTCTGCACGCTCGAACTTTCCGTACGCCCACACCGCCTACCGAGGCGGCGAAGCCAGTGGTTTGGCCCACCTGCAAAGCTACCTCACACCCCCTTGGCCCGACCGCTACAAACAAAGCCGCAACGCCCTGCAAGGTCAGCACACCAGCAGCCACTGGTCGCCCTGGCTGGCCACGGGCGCGGTGTCGGCGCGCCGCATTTGGGCTGAGCTGCAGGCCTACGAGCAACAGCACGGCAGCAACGACGGCACTTACTGGCTTTGGTTTGAGCTCTTGTGGCGAGACAACTTCCGCATGCTGCACCGGCAACACGGCCCGCAACTTTATGCCGCACAGGGCTTGTCAACGTTGCCCAAGCCCACGCATGTCCCGAAAGACTTTCAACGCTGGTGCAGCGGACAAACGGGCGAGCCCATCGTGGACGCGGGCATGCGCGAACTGGCGGCCACGGGCTTCACCTCCAACCGCATGCGCCAGATCGTGGCGAGCTTTTTGGTACACGATCTGTCTTGCGACTGGCGAGCGGGCGCAGCTTGGTTCGAGTCACTGCTGGTGGACTTTGACGTCAGCAGCAACCAAGGCAACTGGCTGTACGTCAGCGGCCGCGGCACCGACCCCCGGGCGGGCCGCCGTTTCAACCCCCAAAAGCAAGCCCAAGACCACGACCCCCATGGGCACTTTCAGCGCACGTGGTTGGCTTAACATCAACACCCCACACCTCAGGAGAATTGACCCATGTTCACCACCGCCATCGCCGGCAGCCTACCCAAACCCGCTTGGTTGGCCGAAACCGAAAAACTCTGGCCCGAATGGAAAAGCCAAGGCCCTGAACTCTTGCAAGCCAAAGCCGACGCCACGCTGTTGTGGATCAAAGCCCAAGAAGACGCGGGCTTGGACGTGGTCGGCGACGGCGAACAAGCCCGTCAACACTTTGTGCACGGCTTTGTGGAACAGGTCGAGGGCATCGACTTTGTGAACAAGGTCAAGATGGGCATCCGCAACAACCGCTACGACGCCATGGTGCCGCAGGTCATTGCACCGCTGCGCCTCAAAGGCCGCGTGCACGCTTTTGAAGCGCAGCTCGCCCGCGCCCACACCAAAAAGAAACTCAAGTTCACCCTGCCCGGCCCCTTGACCATCGTGGACACCGTGGCCGACCGTTTCTACGGTGACAAATTCAAACTGGCCATGGCCTTTGCCGAGCTGCTCAACCAAGAGGCACTGGCGCTGCAGGCCGATGGCGTGGACATCATCCAGTTCGATGAACCCGCCTTCAACGTCTACATGGACGAAGCCGCCGATTGGGGCGTCCAAGCCTTGGAGCGCGCCGCACAGGGCCTGACCTGCACCACCGCGGTTCACATTTGTTACGGCTACGGCATCGAAGCCAACAACCAATGGAAAAAGACCCTGGGCCAAGAGTGGCGACAGTACGAAAAGGTCTTCCCCGCCTTGGCCAAGAGCAGCATCGATCAGGTCAGCTTGGAGTGCATGCACTCGCAAGTGCCGATGGAGCTCATCGGTCTTCTCAAGGGTAAAGACGTGATGGTGGGGGTGATCGACGTGGCCAACCCCAAGATCGAAACACCCGAGGAAATCGCCGACACCATCGGAAAAGCCTTGCAATACGTGTCCAAAGAGCACCTGATCGCTTGCACCAACTGCGGCTTGGCACCCATGAGCCGGGAGGTCGCGGTCAAGAAGCTGGAGGCCTTGGCTCAGGGCGCCCAGCTGGCTTGGCAACGCCACGGCACTTGAGGGCACGCTCAAGTTTGGGCGTCTGGCGCCGATTCCATCAGGTACTTAGTTTGCCCAAACCCATGCGCCTGCCCTATTTTTTATTGCCTTTGCTGGCTGTTGTCCTGATGTCCCCTGGGGGCGTCGGTGCTCAGGCGCCTGCGCCAGCCTCAGCGCCCGCGGCTCCCCCTGCA
>DAISXI010000102.1:0-3653 GCA_036825935.1 Hydrogenophaga sp. | reverse complement strand
ACCCCCCAGCAGCGCCGGGTGATCGCGCGTCACTTCGCCACCTGGCCCGGCACCGAGCCCTGCCCCGGCACCTTGGTGCCCTTCGAGGTGCTGTGTCAGTCCGCACCCGATGTGGTGCGCAGTTGGATCTACGGACAAGCCTTACCCGAAACCGCACAAACACGTCTAGCCGCCAACGAGCTGTTGGCCAAACTCGGACCCGCACGCAGCGGTTTGGAGTGGGCTTTGTTGGGCGACGATGTGTTGTTGGTCAACATCCGCAGCCGGGTGGTGATCGATGCTGTGCTGGACTTGGGTCGGCCCAAAGTCAAAGCCCCTGCGCCACCGCCGGCGGCCGAAGAAGCGCCCAAACGCCCACTGCAAACGCCACCCCGCGTACTGCGCGACGCGCCGGCTCAAACGCCCAAGTAACGCTGCCAGCGGTCAGGATCGGCGCGCAAAGCGGAAGAATCGCCCGACCAGACGACTTGTCCGCGTTCCAACACTGTGTGTTGGTCGGCCAAGTCCATCAGTCGTTGGACGTATTTGTCGATCACCACAATCGTTTGCCCCTCGGCTCGCAAAGTGGCCAAGCAGCGCCAAATGTCTTCACGGATCAAGGGCGCCAAGCCTTCGGTGGCCTCGTCCAGGATCAGCAGGTGCGGATTGGTCATGAGCGCCCGTCCGATGGCCACCATTTGTTGCTCACCACCCGAGAGTTGATCGCCCATGTGGTGCAAGCGCGAAACCAAACCCGGCAAGAGGTGCAGCACGCGCTCCAAGGTCCAAGGATGGGCACTGGCGTTGCGGTTGGCGGCAAAGGCCACCAAGTTCTCGCGCACGCTCAGGTTGCCAAACACTTGGCGCCCCTCGGGTACCACCGCCATGCCCATGCGCGCGATGCGATCGGGCGCCAGCGAGACAATCGACTCACCCAAGAATCGGATGCGCCCGGATTGGGCGGGCGTCAAACCCAAAACGCTGCGCACGGTGGTGGTTTTGCCCATGCCGTTGCGCCCCAGCAGGGTGGCCACATCGCCCGCCGCCACCGACCAGTTCACACCAAACAACACCTGGCTGCTGCCGTAAGCGGTTTGCAGGTCTTGCACTTCCAACAGCGCGCTCATGTGGCGTCTCCCCATTCGTCGCCCAAGTAAGCCGCCTTGACCGCAGGGTTTTGGCGCACCTCGTCGGGGCTGCCGGTGGCCATCACTCGCCCAGCCACCAACACCGAAACGGTGTCGGCCAAGGCAAACACCGCGTCCATGTCGTGTTCGACCAGTAGCATGCTCACCTGACCTTTGATGGAGCGCAGCCACGCCAACATGCGCTGGCTCTCATCAGGCCCCATGCCGGCCATGGGCTCGTCGAGCAACACCACTGAGGGCCCAGTGGCCAAGGCCATGGCCACCTCCAACTGACGCTGTTGACCGTGCGACAAGGCGCCAACGGCTTGGTCCAACACGGCGGACAATCCCACCCGTTCTGCCCATTGCGCGGCTTGCTCAAAGCGCGCTCGGTCGGCGCTCGCGGGCGTCCACCAGCGCCACAGACCCCTGCCTTGGGTTTGCAGGGCCAAGGCCAAGTTGTCTTGCACAGATAAGCGCTGGAATACGCTGGTGATTTGGTAAGAGCGCGCCAGACCAGCCCGCACACGCAGGTGCATGGGCCATGTGGTGACGTCTTGTCCATTCAACACCACCGTGCCGGCATCGCTGGCCAAGCTGCCCGACATTTGGTGAATCAGGGTGGTTTTGCCCGCGCCATTGGGGCCAATCAGGGCGTGGCATTGGCCGCTGAGCACCGTCAAATCGGCATGATCGGTGGCCAAAACGCCACCAAAACGCTTGACCAAGCCACGAACGCGCAGGGCTTCGCTCATGGACGCCTCCGCTTGGGCCACAGGCTGAGCAGCCCATTGGGCGCCACCAAGACCACGGTCAAGAGCAGCGCGCCCAAGGCAAGGGTCCAGTGGATGGTGAACGCGACCAAAATTTCTTCGAGCAGCAAAAACACAGCGGCCCCCACCAAGCCGCCATACAAGCGCCCAACACCGCCCAAAATCACCATGATCATGAGCATGCCCGACTGGCTCCACTGCATGAGGGAGGGACTGACAAAGCCGTTTTGGTTGGCCAGCAAAGCGCCCGACAGACCGCCGATGGCCCCGGCCACCACAAAGGCCATCAACTTGATGCGAAACACCGAAAAACCCAGGGCGGTCATGCGTGTTTCATTGTCGCGAATGGCCTGCAAAGCGTGTCCCAAGGGGCTGTTGAGCAAACGCTGCAAACCCACGAACACCAGCACAAACACGCCGAGAACCAAAAAATAAAAACCCACGTCGCTGTTGATGTTCCAACCCGACCAAGTCGAGCGCGAGGCCAGCGACAAGCCATCGTCGCCACCGTAGGCCTTGAGCGACACCATGAAAAAGTAGAGCATCTGCGCAAACGCCAAGGTGATCATGATGAAGTAAACGCCTTGGGTGCGCAGGCTGATGGCCCCCATGATGGCGGCGAACACAGCCGCCGCCAACACCGCCATAGGCCAAGACAGCGCGGCCGAGGCCAAGCCAGCGTCCATCAACATGCCCACCGCATAGGCGCCAATGCCCATGAAGGCGGCGTGCCCGAAGCTGACCATGCCGCCAAAACCCAAGATCAGGTTCAGGCTGGTGGCGGCCAAGGCAAAGATCAAAATACGGCTGGCCACCGTGATGTAGAAGCCCTCGTCCAAGGCCTCAGCCACGAAGGGCAAGGCCACGAGCATGCACAGAGCCAACAGCGCCCACGGCGCGCGCAAAGGGTGGTCCAAGACTGAGGGTTTCATCATCCGCGCGCGGGGAACAAGCCCCGGGGTTTCCAATACAAGACAGCGGCCATCAGGACGTAAATCAGGATCGAGGCCATTGCGGGGCCCGCTTGGGCGGCCCATTGGGCCGGCAAAACCTGCGACAAACCCATGGGCAAAATCGTGCGGCCCGCTGTGTCCACAAAACCCACCAACAAAGCGCCCAAAAAAGCGCCACGGATGGAGCCAATGCCGCCGATGACGATGACCACAAACGCCAAAATCAAAATGCTCTCGCCCATGCCGACTTGCACCGACAACAGGGGGCCGAGCATGCCGCCAGCGATCGCACACAAAGCCGCACCCAAGGCAAACACGCCAGTAAACAAGCGCCGCACGTTCACGCCCATGGCCATGGCCATTTCTCGGTTGGCCGCACCGGCGCGAACCTGCATGCCGATGCGCGTGCGTGTGACGCCCACATACATGACCAAGGCCACCGCCAAGCCCACACCGATGATGAGCAAGCGGTAAGACGGGTACATCAAACCGGGCAAGAGCTCCACCGGTCCCGACAAGGCCTCGGGGGTGTTCAAAGGAATGGGTTGCGGTCCCCAAATCATGCGCACCGCTTCATTGCACATGAGCAAAATGGCGAAGGTGCCCAAGACCTGGGACAGGTGGTCGCGCTGATACAAGCGGCGCAACACCGAGAGCTCCAGCAGGACCGCCAGCGCGGCCGTGGCCAGCACGCCCAGCACAAAACCGCCCAACCAAGAGCCTGTGACTTCGCTCAAGGTGGCGATCAAGTAGGCCCCCACCATGTACAAGGAGCCATGGGCCAAGTTGATCATGTCCATGATGCCAAAGACCAGCGTCAA
>DAISXI010000101.1:5236-6783 GCA_036825935.1 Hydrogenophaga sp. | reverse complement strand
TGGTGGCAACACACGGCAGGCGCCGCCGCCGCGCTCGATTTGAACGGCAAAGTGGGCAACCTACTGCCCGGCTGCGAAGCCGACTTCGTGGTGCTCAACCCGAAAGCCACGCCACTGCTGGCGCGGCGCACCGCGCAAACCAACACCTTGGCCGAATGGCTGTTCGCCATGGTCGTGCTGGGCGACGAACGTTTGATCGCCCACACCGTCATCCAAGGCCAGCCCGCTGGGCCTCAGCTACCCCCCTCCAACTGAAGACTTGTCGGCCACCTGTGTTTTGTCGTAACATACAAACATTCATGGTTTGGGGCGTTAGACATGGCCATTCACACTTTTTCCAGCCGAGACTTCACGCGCGACGTGTCGGCCGCCAAGCGCGCGGCGGTGGACGGTCCCGTGTTCATCACCGACCGTGGCCGCCCAGCGTTTGCCCTGCTCAACATCGAGGACTACCACCGCATGACCGGGCAACAGACGCCGTCTTTGCTGGCACTGATGGACGGCATTCCCGGGGGTGAAGGCATCGACTTCGAGCCGCCCAAACTGCACATCGCGATCCAGCCCGCATCGCTGGACTGAGGTGTCCATGTTCTTGTTGGACACCAACGTCATTTCCGAATTGCGTCAAGGCAAGCCCCAGCCTTCTGCGGCGGTGCGCCAATGGGCTGCCAGGCAACCCAGCCACCAGCTGTTTTTGTCCGCCATCACCATCTTGGAATTGGAGCTGGGCATCCAAGCGCTGGAGCGCCGCACACCACCCCAAGGCAGCGCCTTGCGCGCTTGGCTGGCTGGGGTGCGCGCCGCGTTTGCTGGGCGCATCCTGCCGTTTGCCGAACACACCGCCACCGTCTGCGCATCGCTGCACATCCCCAACCCGCGCTCGGACCGAGACGCGATGATCGCGGCCACCGCGTTGGAGCACCGGTTCACGGTGGTGACGCGCAACACAGCGGACTTCACTGGCACCGGTGTGAGTTGGATCAACCCTTGGTTGGATTGACTGGAACATGAGCCAGCTCGATCACCCCATCATCGACCCCCACCAAGCCCAGCGAGCGTCTGTTCGCCAGGGCATTGCGCAGTTTCAGGCCCGGCTGCAAGCCGCGGGCCACGACTTCCGCGAGCCGCCGCCCGAGCCCACCTCGTGCTGCGGGCGCGGCTGCAACGGCTGCGTGTGGGAGAGCTACGACGACGCGCTGATGTTTTGGTATGAGGACGCTGGCGCTTTGTTGAGCTAAAACCACCGACCTAGACTTATGCAGCCGCAGGCTGCTGAAAGACCCGAATGCGGGGCGCGATCTTCGCGCTGAGCGTGCGAGCGGCTTGGCGCATGTCGTACTCGGTCTGCAGGTTTAACCAGAAGCGCGGTTCCATGTTGAAAAACAGGCCCAAACGCAAGGCCGTGTCAGCGGTCACGGGGCGCAAGCCGTTCACCAGCTCGCTGATTCGGCTCGGTGAGACATCGATGTCTGCCGCCAACTGGCGCGCCGAAATCCCCATGGGCTTCATGAAGTCTTCCAGCAAAATTTCGCCCGGGTGAATTTCGT
>DAISXI010000101.1:4054-5136 GCA_036825935.1 Hydrogenophaga sp. | reverse complement strand
TTGGTGTGGGTGGGGCCGGTGACGACCAAGTCGCCCAGCGGCTCGAAGAAACCCACGGCGTCGTTGCGGGCCAAATGATCGGTCAGTTTCAGGCCCTGTGCAGCCGCGCGGGCCAAGCTGTCGGGCGTGACGATGGCGCCGGCATTGGCCTCCACGCCGTCGATGCCGTCGGTGTCGGCCGCCAAGGCCCAGATGCGATCATGACCGGCCAGGCCTTGTGCCAAGCCCATGCAAAACTCCCCAGCCCGCCCGCCGCGCCCTTTGGCTTGGCCTTCGGGGCGGGGCTGTAGGGTCACGGTGGTTTCGCCACCGCTCAAAATCACGCACGGCGCGGTGAAGGCGCTGCGGCCCGTGGCGGTGGAGCGCGCCAGCGCGGCGTGCACCTGCCCCACCACGCGTGACTCGCCTTCGATCTCGTCGCTCAACACATAAGCGTTCAAGCCCATGGCCCGCGCCGCCTCGGCCGCGGCCAAGAGGCTGATCTGGGGGGTGGCGATCAGGCGCACCTCGTGACCGGTGAAACAGGCATCGCCGGGCTTGGGTGTCTCCAGCGCGCCGCTCATCAAAGCTTGACGCACGGGCTCGGGCAGGTCGATGCGGTAGCGCTGCACGATCTCCCACGCCTGAGCAGAGGTGCTGGCGTCGGGTACGGTCGGGCCGCTGGCGATCACGCTCACGTCGTCGCCGGGCACGTCGCTGATGGTCAGCGTGAGCACGCGCGCGGGCGAGCATGCCGCGGCCAAGCGCCCGCCCTTGATGCGCGAGAGGTGTTTGCGCAGCGTGTTCATCTCCAGGATGTTCGCGCCGCGCGCCAAAAGCTGCTGGTTCACTTGCTGTTTGTCGGCCAAGCTCAAGCCCTCGGCCGGAGCGGTGAGCAGGGCCGAACCGCCGCCCGAGATCAGGCAGAGCACCAGGTCATCGGCGCTCAAGTTGGCCACGCTGGCCATGATGCGTTCGGCCGCGGCCACGCCGGCCGCGTCGGGCACGGGGTGGGCCGCCTCCAAGATCTCGATGCGCGGGGCCAAGCCCTCGGGCCTGGGCGGCGTGTGGTCGTAGCGGGTCACGACCACGCCCGAGAGCGG
>DAISXI010000101.1:0-3954 GCA_036825935.1 Hydrogenophaga sp. | reverse complement strand
GTTGCAACCCGCACCGGAGACTTGGGTGAGCGGTTTAAACCAGCAGTCTTGAAAACTGCCGACCCGCAAGGGTCCGTGAGTTCGAATCTCACAGTCTCCGCCAACTCACCCCATGTACATCGGCCTGCTAGAAGACGAAGCCCATCTGGCTCAACACGTCAGCGACATCTTGGCATCCGCCGGCCACACGGTCACGGTTTTCCCAGATGGTGCTGCCATGGTCAAAGCCATTGGCAGAGACACCTTTGACCTCTTCGTCTTGGACTGGCGCGTGCCCAAAATGAGTGGCATCGAGGTGCTCAAGCACATCCGCGAAGTCAAGGGAATGAAAGAGCCGGTCTTGTTCTTGACCAGCCGCAGCGATGAGCAAGACATCACCGAAGCGCTCAACGCTGGCGCTGATGATTACTGCACCAAGCCGGTGCGCCCCAGCGAATTCACCGCGCGCGTCAAAGCGCTGCTGCGCCGAACCTACCCCGATAGCCAAAACAGCGACACCACGCGCGTGTTGCTGGACTACAGCTTCAACGCGGTGACCAACGCCGTGACCTACCAAGGCCAAACCCACAGCCTCACCGAAAAAGAATTCAAACTCGCTTTGCTGCTGTTTGAAAACGCTGAACGTGCGGTCTCTCGCGACCGCATCGTGCAAGAAATTTGGGGTCACCAAGGTGACGACATTTCACGCTCGTTGGACGTTCACATTTCTTGGTTGCGCAAAAAATTGCAACTCGCCGCCACCTCGCAACACCTCAGGCTCAAGCCCATCTATGGCTTTGGTTATCGCTTGATGGCGGTGAAAGAAAACGATGAGTCCTGACAACCGTTCTGCCACCCTTGGCCACACCGGTGCGGTGTTGATCGCCGTGATGGGTTTGTCCAGCCCGTTCTGGGCCGTTGCCCAAACGAACGTGAGCCCCAGCGCAGAACAAGCCCATGTGGCCTACCGCATCAATCCTGGCGACACCTTCAACGACATCTGGAGCCGCTTTGTGCAGCCCGATGCCGATCGCCAACAGGTGCTGCAACTCAACCAAATCACCAACATGAACCGCATCAGCGTGGGCACCGAACTGCTGCTGCCGCGCAACATCCTGCGGTTCACCCCCGCCGTGGCCAACGTGGTGAGCTTGACGTGTGCCCAACCCATTTTGGTGGGCACTTCAGAACAAGCTTTGGCCGTGGGTAACAACGTCACCGAAGGCGATGTGGTGCGAGTGCCCGCCGACTGCCACGTCACCTTGGCGGTGGAAGATGGTTCGGTCATCCGCTTGCCCTCGAGCGCCACCTTGAAATTCACCGCCCTGCGCAAAAACGCCATTGAGCCCGAACCCGAGGTGCGTTTGGACTTGGTGCGCGGCCGTGTGGAGATCAGCGTCAAGAAAAACCGCTCACGCAGCACCCCGTTTGAGGTCACCACCCCCAAAGCGGTCATGGGCGTGCGCGGCACCGAATTCCGGGTGGGCTACTCGCCCGAAGACGAGACCGCGCAGGTCGAGGTTTTGACGGGTACCGTCTCTGCGCAAGGCGGTCAAGACGCCAAGGGCCAAAACGTGGAAAAAGGCTACGGCTTGCCCATCGATGCCCTAGGACGAGCGCAAGACCTCGAGCAACTGCTACCACCCCCGAAGTTTGCATCAGCCCAGCGCATCATGCCGCCCACGCCAGGCCGCTGGCTCAACCTCGCGCCCATGGTCGAGGCCAAAACCTATCTCGCCAGCAGCGCCAGCACCGCCAATTTGGGTGGCACACGCTACACCCAAACCCTCAAAGATCCGCGCGTGCCGGTCGGTTATTTGGACGACAACGCTGTGTTCTATGAGTTCATGGCCATCGCCCAAAGCGGTTTGTATGGCCAGCCCATCCGCTACGGCTTTTGCCAGCCGACCAGCGCCAGCGAACGCTGCAACGTGATATTTGATGTGCCCCTGGCCGACGGCGTGCCCATGACCATCGACCTGGACCGGGTGCAAACACAAACCGCCACCTCGGTGATAAAAGGCCACACCATCAAGGCGCGATTGGGCCGTTTTTCGATTCAAAACTTGGCGCCGGGTCGCTACCAATGGTCCTTGCGCCACCTGCTGCGCAACGTCGAGGTCAATCAAACCGGCCAATTTGAATTGGTGGCCATTGGGCGCGAACAACCTTGAGCGCACCCACGCGTGAAGAACGGCGCTTGCGCCGCGAATGGCTGCTCACGGTGGTGATGGCCTCGGCCTTGTTGGGCTGGTTGGTGTTTTCTCAATCGGCGCGTTTGTGGGGCGATGTGCTCTACGACCGCATGATGAGCTGGCAAGGGTTTCACCACACCGACGACATCGTCATCATCGCGGTGGACGACCGCAGCTTGCAGCAGCTCGGTGGCTGGCCCTTGCAGCGCAGCCGCTACACGGAATTGCTTGAACGTTTCGAAGACCCCCGCCACCGACCCAAAGCCGTGGGTTTTGATTTGCTGTTGCTCGACCCGTCACCCTACGACGACAGCTTGGCGCAAGCCATGCGGCGCACGCCCACGGTCTTGCCCATCGAGTTCACTTCCGATTTGGCCAGCGGTGGCACTGGGACCGCACTGCCCGCTGGACCATTGGCAGAAGCCGGCCGGCTCTCACACATCAACGTGAGTTTCGATGCCGACGGCGTGATCCGTGGTTTTCGCACCTTGGATAGCAACCACCTGCACTTTGCCCTGGCCATGCACGCTTTGGGTGAGAGGGGCCACCACAACATCCTGAAAGCGCAGGTCTCACCCAGCTACCAACGCTTTCGCATGGTCGACCCCAGCATCGGTTTCCCGATGGTCTCGCTCGCCGATGCTTTGTCCGAAGAATTCCCGCTGTCGCTGGTCAAAGACAAGTACGTCATGCTGGGCGTGACCGCCCCCAGCCTGGGCGACCGCTACCCCACCCTGTACAGCGGAGAACACGGTGGCACACCGGGCGTGGCCATCTTGGCCAGTGTGCTCAACGCCTCGCTGAACAACGCCTTCATCGCATCCGTAGAGGATGAATCGGTCTTTGCACTCAATTGGGTCGCGATGTCGCTGCTCTTGATGAGCCTGATTTTTTTCAAGCCTCGCACAACCGTGGTGATATCGGTCGTGCTCATCGCCTTGGCCGTTTTGGGCTCGTATGCGCTGCTCAACTGGGAGCATGTGTGGCTGAACCCCACACCCCTGATCGTGGTGGCCGCACTCATCCAACCCTTTTGGGCTTGGCGGCGCTTGGAAGCGATGACCGGCGTGATCTTTCGCCGAGCCAATGAGTTGCGCCAATTCCAGCCCGAAGAGCGCTCACAAGGCACACAAGCCACGTCATCGCGAGAGGTGGTCTTGCAATACGCCAAGCTCTTGGATCACGCGGTGGACTCCGCGCGCAACGAACTTCAATTCTTGAGCGCGGTGGTCGACGAAATGCCCGACGCCGTGGTCATCTTTGACCCACAAGACAAGCTCTTGCTCTCGAACAACAAAATGCAGGCCCTCATCGGTGATGCGGGCTTGGAACACGGCTCGGCGCTGAGCGAGCTGGCCGAGCGTTGGCACTTGCCCTTGAGCTTTTTCACGGACTTGGCCAACCCCACCCCGGGCGACGCCCTACCCGTTCGCCCTAGCCAAGACCCCCAAGCCAGCCAGCGCAATGTGTTTCAAATCCACACCCCCCAAGGCTTGCGCGACATCTATTTGAAAAACGCCAGCTTGGACGCGCCCTTGGGTGGCCAATTGCACCTGCTCATCTTCATGGACATCACCGAGCTGCGGCAATACCAAACCCAGCGCGACCGGGCCCTGCAGTTTTTGTCGCACGACATGCGCACCCCTTTGGCGTCCATCTTGTCCCTGACCCGTCCTGGTGCGGCCACAGTGGACGGTGAGATGCCACGCGACAAAGTCGAGCACCACGCCCGCGCCTTGCTGGGCATGATGGACGACTTCATCCTCACCGTGAACGCCGA
>DAISXI010000100.1:0-6909 GCA_036825935.1 Hydrogenophaga sp. | reverse complement strand
TGTGGTTGGCGTAGTAGCCCAAACCGGGCTCGTACAGGGCCATGGCCATGAAACGGTCAAACGGCAGCCAGCCATCGGCCTGGCGCACCGCTTGGGCCACACGCGTTTGCAGCGCGCTCGTTAAACTCAGGAGTTCTTTCACCCCCCGATTGTCGCCCATGACCCCACCCCTTTCGCCGCGTTCACGCACCGTGCTGGTCACCGGCGCGGGCAAACGCTTGGGGCGCGAGATCGCCCTGACCTTGGCGCGCGCGGGTTGGCGTGTCGCTGTGCACCACCGCCACTCGCGCAGCGAGGCCGAGCAAACCGCGGCCGACTGCAGCGCCGCCCACCCCAAAGGCCCACCCGCCATGGTCTGCCACGCCGACCTGTCGGTTGAGGCCAGCGTGCGCGACTTGGTGCCCGCCGTGGTGGCCGAGTTCGGCGCGCTCGACGCCGTGGTCAACAGCGCCTCGGTCTTTGAGCACGACAGCGCCGAGACCGTCGATGTGGCCAGTTTTCAACGGCATTGGATGGCCAACACCGCCGCCCCCGTGCTGCTGGCGCAAGCCCTGCACCAACACGTCGTGGCCCGTGGCGGCCAAGACGGCGTGTTGGTCAACCTGCTCGACCAAAAGCTGTGGAACCCCAACCCCGACTTTTTCAGCTACACCCTCTCGAAGGCCGCCTTGGAAACCGCCAACACCTTGATGGCCCAGGCCTTCTCGCCGCACCTGCGGGTGGTGGGCGTGGCCCCGGGCTTGACGCTGACCAGCCACATGCTCAGCGACGAAAAGTTCGCTGAACTGCACCGCCAGTCGCCGCTGGGCCGCTCGTCCACACCCGAAGACGTGGCCGCCACCGTGGCCTTCGCTTTGAGCAACCGCTCCATCACCGGCACCACGCTGTTGGTCGACGGTGGCCAACACCTGATGCGCTTTGAGCGCGATTTTTCCCACATGTGAGCGTACCCCGCCATGAACATCAATACCCCTGCGCCAGAACACGGCACCCAAATCCTCTCCCTCACGGGCTTGCGCTTTGACGCCAACTTGGGCATCTTGGCCCACGAAAAAACGGCACCACAACCCATTCAAGTCGACGCCGAACTCAACCAAGGCGCCCAACCCTTGCTGCCGCGAGACGCCGAGATCGAGCACGTGCTGGACTACCGCAAGGTGCGCCAAATCATCATCGACGAGTGCACGGCCGAACACGTCAACCTGCTCGAGAGCCTGATCGGCAAACTCACGCGCCGCTTGATGCTGCTGCCCGGCGTGATCGGTGTGCGCGTGAAGATCGCCAAGCTGGAAATTTTTGACGACTGCGAAGTGGCCATCCGCATGGAAAGCGGCCAGTGGTGAAACCCACGGAAAGAGCGAACATGACCCCCGAAAAAGAAGCCTTTGAAAACCACAAGCTTGAGAAGCGCCTGTGCCGAGAAATGGGCCGCGCCATCATCGACTTCAACATGATCGAAGAAGGCGACCGCGTGATGGTGTGCGTTTCGGGTGGCAAAGACAGCTACACCATGCTCGACATCTTGCGCAAACTGCAGCAGCGCGCGCCCGTGAAGTTTGAGCTGATCGCTGTCAACCTTGACCAAAAACAGCCGGGCTTCCCCGACCACATCCTGCCCGGGTACCTGAGCCTATTGGACATGCCGTTTCACATCGAGACGCAAGACACCTACTCCATCGTCAAGCAGGTGATCCCCGAAGGCAAAACCATGTGCAGCCTGTGCAGCCGCTTGCGCCGGGGCATTTTGTACCGCGTGGCGCGTGAGCTCAAGTGCAACAAGATCGCACTGGGCCACCACCGCGACGACATGCTGCAAACCCTGTTCCTCAACATGTTTTTTGGAGGCAAGCTCAAAGGCATGCCGGCCAAGTTGGTGAGCGACAACGGTGAGTTCATGGTGATCCGCCCACTGGCCTATGTGGTGGAAAAAGACATCGTGCGCTGGGCCGACGTTCAGCAATACCCCATCATCCCGTGCACGCTGTGCGGCAGCCAAGAAAACCTGCAGCGCAAACAGGTCGGCGACATGCTGCGCGAATGGGACAAACGCTTTCCCGGTCGCTTGGAGAGCATGCTCTCGGCGCTGCAAAACGTGGTGCCCAGCCATTTGATGGACCGCAAGCTCTACCCCTTTGAAACCATCCAAACCACCGGCCTACCGGTGGAGGACGGCGACACCGCCTTTGACGACGAGCCCCTATCCCGGGTGGATGTGCCGAGCATCATCCCGGTGCGCCGCGAAGCCGCCGCGCAGGAACCCTCATGCAGCACCTCCTGAAGCACGGCACCCGCTGGGCCACCGCCGCACTGGCGCTGGCCTTGCTGGCCGGTTGTGCGGGCACGCAAAGCCTGCAAGCCGAGGTCAGCACGCACCCGCAGTGGCCTGCGGGCATCCCCACCGGCACGCCCGCTTACCAATGGGAGCGCTTGCCTTCGCTGCGCAGTGGCCCCTTGGCCGTCGAGCAAGATGCGCTGGAAGCTGCCGCCAATGCGGTGTTGGCCCAAGCCGGTTGGCGATTGGACCCGGCTCAGCCGCAGTGGACGCTGAGCATCGAAGGCCAGAACCTGCGCACCCCGAGGCCACCGCAGAGCAACGTCCACATCGGTATCGGCATTGGGATCGGGGTGGGCCATGGCCGCATCCAGCTCGGATCCATGTGGCCCGAGCCCAGCCCACCCTTGGACCGCGCACAGGTGGTGGTGCTGGTGCGGCCCGCAGGGGCAGGCCCGGTGGCTTACGAAACACGCGCCAGCCGCGAAGCATGGGTGCCGCCCAGCACCGAGCAGTGGCGCGCCTTGGTGCAAGCCGCCCTGCGCGAATTCCCGCTCAGCCGTGCGCAGCAAAACACGGTGACCATTGACCTAACGCCAAAAGAAAAAGCAAAACCATGATCGCCACCCGCATCTTGGCGGTGCGCCACGGCGAAACGCTGTGGAACCGCGAAACCCGCATCCAAGGTTTCACCGACATTGGCTTGAGCGACCACGGCCAATGGCAAGCCCAGCAACTCGCGCACGCCCTGCGCGACGAGCCGGTGGCGGCGTGTTACGCCAGCGACCTCAGCCGCGCGCGCGACACCGCCCAAGCCGTGGCCGACGTGCACGGCCACGCCGTGCAAACCCTCCCCAGTTTGCGCGAGCGTTGCTTTGGGCAGTTCGAGGGCCACACCTGGACCGAGATCGAAACCCAGTGGCCCGAGGCCAGCCAAGCGTGGCGCCAACGCGTGCCCGACTGGGCGCCACCCCAAGGAGGCGAGTCGCTGATCGCGCTGTCGACGCGGATCTTGAACGCCTTGAACGGCATCGCTGAGCGCCACCTGGGCGAACAAATCTTGGTGGTGGTGCACGGGGGCGTGCTCGACGTCCTCTACCGCGCCGCCACCGGCTTGGACCTGCAAGCCCCCCGCGCTTGGGAGCTGCGCAACACGGCCATCAACCGCTTGCTGTGGTCGCCCGAAGGCCTGAGCTTGGTGGGTTGGGCCGACACGGCCCACCTCGACGCGAACACGCTCGACGAGCGCAGCGTTTAAAGCTCGCCGCCAAACAAGCCATCGGGCCGCGCCGGCGCCACACCCAAGTGGCGGTAGGCGGCGGCCGTCGCCACCCGGCCGCGCGGCGTGCGTTGGATGAAACCTTGTTGGATCAAATAGGGCTCGATCACGTCTTCGATGGTGCCGGCCTCTTCGCCGATGCTCGCGGCGATGTTGTCCAAACCCACGGGGCCGCCATCGAAACGGTGGATCACCGCCTCCAAGAATTTGCGGTCCATCAGGTCAAAGCCTTGCGGGTCCACGTCGAGCATGGTCAGGGCGCGCTGCGCCATGTCCACGGTGATGCGGCCATTGCCCTTGACGTCGGCGTAGTCGCGCACGCGGCGCAACAAGCGGTTGGCGATGCGCGGTGTGCCGCGTGATCGGCGGGCAATCTCAAACGCACCCTCATCGTCCATGGGCGCATTGAGCAGGCCCGCGCTGCGCCGCACGATGCGCGTGAGCTCTTCGGCGTTGTAGAACTCCAGCCGCGCCACGATGCCGAAGCGGTCGCGCAGCGGGTTGGTCAGCATGCCCGCGCGCGTGGTCGCTCCCACCAAGGTGAAGGGCTGCAGGTCGAGCTTGATGGAGCGCGCCGCGGGGCCTTCGCCGATCATGATGTCGATCTGGTAGTCCTCCAGCGCGGGGTACAAAATTTCTTCGACCACGGGCGAGAGCCGGTGGATCTCGTCGATGAACAAGACGTCGTTGGGCTCCAAATTGGTGAGCAGGGCCGCGAGGTCTTTGGGTTTTTCCAGCACCGGGCCACTGGTTTGGCGCAGGTTCACGCCGAGCTCTTGCGCGATGATGTGCGAGAGCGTGGTCTTGCCCAAACCGGGCGGGCCAAACAAAAGCACGTGGTCCAGCGCCTCTTGGCGCTGCTTGGCCGCGCCAATGAAGATCTCGAGCTGCTCGCGCACCTTGACCTGCCCGACGTACTCGTCGAGCAGCTTGGGGCGCAAGGCGCGCTCGATCGCCTCTTCTTTGGGCGAGACCGGTGCGGCCGACACCACGCGGGGCGCGGGGGCAAAGTCGTCGGTTTGGATGCTCATGGGGTGTCCGTTTTATTTGGCCAAGGCCTTGAGCGCGAGCTTGATGCCTTCGCTCACGCCCACGTCCGGTGGCAAGGCTTTTTGGGCCGTGGCCGCGTCTTTTTCGTTGTAACCCAAGGCCATCAGGGCTTGCTGGATGTCGCTGACCACATCGCTGCCCGCGGCCATGCCGCCGCGCGCGCCCAGGTCCGCCCCCATCTTGCCTTTGAGTTCGAGCAACAAACGCTCGGCGGTTTTTTTGCCGATGCCCGGCACCTTGACGATGCGCGCGCTGTCTTGGGCACTGACGGCTTGCGCCAAATCGTCCACCCCCATGCCGCTGAGCACGGAGAGCGCGGTGCGCGGGCCCACGCCCGAAATGCGGATGAGCTGGCGAAAGGCCTCACGCTCACGGGCGGTGCCAAAGCCGTACAAAATCTGGGCGTCTTCGCGCACCACAAAATGCGTCAGCAACGCCACCGTCTCACCCACGGCGGGCAGGTGGTAGAAGGTGCTCATGGGCACGTCCACCTCGTAGCCGACGCCGTGGCAGTCGATCAAGAGCTGGGGCGGATTCTTTTCCAACAGGGTGCCGGTCAACTTGCCTATCATTGCTGTTCCTTTTCACGGATTATCGGTTTGATTCTCAGACACACCTTCTCCCCGCCCGACAACGTCCGCATGGCCCACCTGTGCGGCCCGTTGGACAGCCACATCCGCAGCATCGAAGCGGCCCTGCAAATCAAGTTGGCGCACCGCTTTGAGCAGTTCCGCATCGAAGGCCCCAAAGCCAAAGCCCAGCAAGCCTTGGAGGTGCTGCAAGCCTTGTACGAGATGGCCAAAAAACCCATCCCGGCCGAGCAGGTGCAGCTCATGCTCAGCGGCGACACCGCCCTGGCCGCACCCGGCGACGAGGCCTTGGGCATGCAGACCCGCCGCGGCGAGGTGCGCGGGCGCACGCCCAACCAAGCGCTGTACCTGCAAAGCATGGCCGCGCACGACATCACCTTTGGCATCGGCCCGGCCGGCACCGGCAAAACCTATTTGGCCGTGGCCTGCGCGGTCGATGCGCTCGAGCGCAGCGCCGTGCAGCGCATCGTGCTCACCCGCCCCGCCGTGGAAGCCGGCGAGAAGCTGGGCTTTTTGCCCGGTGACCTGGGCCAAAAAGTCGACCCTTACCTGCGCCCGCTCTACGACGCACTCAACGACCTCATGGGCTTTGAGAAGGTGCAAAAAGCGTTTGAGCGCCAACAAATCGAAATCGCACCGCTGGCCTTCATGCGCGGTCGCACGCTCAACCACGCCTTCGTGATCTTGGACGAGGCGCAAAACACCACGCCCGAACAAATGAAGATGTTCCTCACCCGCATCGGCTTTGGCAGCAAGGCCGTGGTGACGGGCGATGTGAGCCAAATCGATTTGGCGCCCACGCAGCTCAGCGGCCTGATCGACGCCGAGCGCGTGCTCAAGCGCGTGCAAGGCCTGGCCTTCCACCGCCTGACCAGCGCCGACGTGGTGCGCCACCCCTTGGTCGCCCGCATCGTCGACGCCTACGACGCTGGCCCCGCGGTCAAACGCCCCAGCCGCGCCCGCACTTAAACGCCCGTCAAAGCCCCCATGCCCCTGCCCCAACTGAACCTGTCTTTGCAATTCGGCACCCTGGCCGACGCCGCGCCCCACCGCGCCGCCTTGGCGCGGCACAAAGTGCAACGCTGTTTGCGCCACGCGCTGGACGCCGACGCCGAAATCACGGTGCGCATCGTGGACGCCGAAGAGGGCCAAAGCCTCAACCGCGATTACCGGCACAAGGACTACGCCACCAATGTGCTGACCTTCGACTACGCCACCGAGCCGGTCGTCATGGCCGATTTGGTCTTGTGCGCGCCCGTCGTGGCGCAAGAAGCCCAAGCCCAAGGCAAATCACTGGCCGACCACTACGCGCACCTGCTGGTGCACGGCGCGTTGCACGCGCAAGGCTGGGACCACGAAACCAGCGAGGCCGACGCCGAGGCCATGGAAGCCCGCGAAATCGAGATCTTGGCGGGCTTGGGTTTGAAAAACCCCTACGCCTAATTCACGCGCATCGGAATGGTCACCGGACCATCGTTGAGCAAACCCACCTGCATGTCCGCACCGAACTCGCCCGTGGCGACCACGGGGTGTTGCGCACGCGCTTGATCGACGAGGTGTTGGTAGAGCGCGCGGCCCTGCTCGGGCGGTGCGGCGTCTTTGAAGCCGGGGCGGTTGCCGCTGCGGGTGTCGGCGGCCAAGGTGAATTGGCTCACGATGAGCAAGCCGCCTTGCACGTCTTGCACGCTCAGGTTCATCTTGCCGGCCTCGTCGCCAAA
>DAISXI010000099.1:0-6991 GCA_036825935.1 Hydrogenophaga sp. | reverse complement strand
AGTGCGTGCCGGGGCACGGTGGGTTTGGGGCATTGGCCTTTGGGGAGTTCGAACCATTGGCGCACGTCGGTCTCCACGCCCACGCCGTGCATGTAGTTGTAAATGGCTTTGCGCAGGCCCCGGCCCAGCTGGTCGTGGTCGACGCCGGTGGGGTCGACAAAGCCGATGTCGTTTTTGGCGAAGCTGACCTCGGGCAGGGGCAGCAGGCGGATACCGTAGGCGTCGGGGTCTTGGCCCACGGGGGAGTGCACGGTGCAGGTGAAGCGGTGGAAGAAGCCGCTTTGGATGCAGCCGTTTTCGAACAGCTGGCGCACGTATTCGAGCGCGTCGATCGTGTCTTGCACGGTTTGTGTCGGAAAGCCGTACATCAGGTAGGCGTGCACCAAGACGCCAGCGTCGGTGAAGCTTTTGGTGACGCGGGCGACTTGCTCCACGCTCACGCCTTTTTGCATGAGCTTGAGCAAGCGGTCGGATGCCACTTCCAGCCCGCCGCTCATGGCGATGCAGCCGCTTTGTGCCAGCAGGTCGGCGAGTTCGGGGGTGAAGGTTTTTTCGAAGCGGATGTTGCCCCACCACGAAATTTGCACGCCCCGGCGCAACAGCTCTTCGGCCAAGGCTTTGAGCGCTTTGGGCGGCGCGGCCTCGTCCACGAAGTGAAAACCGGTTTGACCGGTTTCGGCCACGATGCGCTCGATGCGGTCGACCAGTTCGGTGGCGCTGGCGGTCTCGTACCGACCGATGTAGTCCAGGCTGACGTCACAAAAGCTGCATTTTTTCCAATAGCAGCCGTGCGCCACGGTGAGTTTGTTCCAACGCCCATCGCTCCACAGGCGGTGCATGGGGTTGAGCATGTCGAGCAGGCTCAGGTATCGGTGTAGCGGCAGGCCGTCCCACGTGGGCGTGCCCACGTCTTCAAACGCGATCTCGGGCTCGACCATGTTGGTGTACTGCACGTGCCCGTCGGCGTGGCGGCTGAAGGTGCGCTGCAGGCGTTGCGCCGAGCGCTGGCCTTGCAGGTGCTCGATGAGCGAGAGCACCGGGCGTTCGCCCGCGTCCAAGGTGATGAAGTCCACGAAGTCGAAAACGCGCGGCTCTTTGAGTTCGCGCAGCTCGGTGTTGACGTAGCCGCCGCCCATGGCGATGCGCACGGTGGGGTGCGCGGCCTTGATGGCTTGGGCCATGCGAAGCGCGGCGTAGACCGTGCCAGGGAAGGGCACCGACAAAAGCACCAACTGCGGCTGGTGGCGCGACACGGTGGCCAACGTGAGGCTTTGCAGGGTTTGGTCGAGCAAGGTGGTGGGCGCGGCCAAGGCCTGTGCCAGCGGCTCGAAGGTGGGTTGGCTGCTGGCGAGTTGTTCGCCATAACGCACAAATTCAAAGCGCTCGTCGACGGCGTCGCGCAAGACGTCGGCCAGGTCATTCAAGAACAAGGTGGCGATGTGGCGGGCGCGGTCGTGCACGCCCAAAGCGCCAAAGGCCCAACCGAGCGGGTCGCCGCTGCCATCGTCGTCGTAGGCGTCAATCGACGCGAAGCGCGGGCCTTCGGGCACCAAACCACGCGCGGCGATGCGGTGCGCCAAGGTCGAGTCGCGGCCTTGCAAAAACGCCAGCACGGGACCGATGCTGCTGCGGTAAGCGCCGAACGCGTCCAAAAACGCATTCAGGCAGGCGCTGCGCTCGTCTTCGTGAACGGCCAGCGCCGCCTCGCGCACACGGTCCAGGCCCTCGGGCGTGAACAGGGCGAGCACCGTGGCCAAGGCGATGTCTTCTTGCACCGCATCGATGCCCCGGCCACGCAAAAAACCCGTCAAGTAAGCGGTTGACGGGTAGGGCGTGTTGAGCTGCGTCATCGGCGGGATGAGGCTCAGGACTTTGAAGGCGGTGTTCACGTGGCGAGGGTTTGGGTGATGTCGGCCAAGAAGGCGTCTACCGAGGCTTCGGTGGTGTCCCAGGCGCACATGAAGCGGCAGCCGCCGCCGGCAATGAATTCGTAGAACTTCCAGCCTTTGGCGTGCAGGGCCTGGATGGCCGGTGCGGGCAGGTTGGCGAAGACGCCGTTGGCTTGGGGTGGGTGCATCACTTTGACGCTGGGGATTTTCAGCAGACCTTGGTAAAGGCGCTGGGCCATGGCGTTGGCGTGGCGGGCGTTGCGCAGCCAGGTGTCGTTTTCGAGCATGCCGACCCAAGGCGCCGAAATGTGGCGCATTTTGGAGGCGAGTTGGCCGGCTTGTTTGGCGCGCCACGCAAAGTCTTTGGAGAGTTCGCGGTCAAAAAACACCACGGCTTCGCCCACGGGCAGACCGTTCTTGGTGCCACCAAAACACAGCACGTCCACACCGGCTTTCCAGGTGATGTCGGCCGCAGAGCAACCCAAGTGCGCCACCGCGTTGGCAAAGCGCGCGCCGTCCATGTGCAGTTTCAAGCCGTTGCGTTGGGCCACCTCGGACAAGGCGCTCACCTCGTCGACCGAATACACGGTGCCCAGCTCGGTGGCTTGGGTGATCGACACGGCACGGGGCTTGGTGTAGTGCAGGTCGGTGCGCTTGGTGGCCACATGGTGCAGCGCTTCAGGGCTGAGTTTGCCCAATTGCGCTGATGGGGACTGCGACTCGGCCACGAGGAGCTTGGCGCCGTTGGAGAAGAAACCGGGTGCGCCGCATTCGTCGTTTTCAATGTGGGCGAAGGACGAACAAATGACCGATTGGTAGCTCTGGCAGATGCTGGCCAAAGCCAATGAATTGGCGGCCGTACCGTTGAAGACGTAATAGACGTCGCAGTCGATCTCGAAGAGTTGGCGCAGCATGTCGCTGGATTTTTGTGTCCAGCGGTCGTCGCCGTAGGCGGGTTCGTGCCCGCTGGCGTTGGCCTCCAAAAACCAATGCAGGGCTTCGGGGCAGGTGCCGGCGTAGTTGTCGCTGGCGAAGTGTTGGCGTGTGGTCATGGGGGCTAGCTTATAGCCATTTCTGCATGAAGCTGGCCTGCCCAGCAGCAGGGTCCAGCGTATAAGGTTCAAAGCCGAATTGTTCGTAGCTGCGCAAAGCCCGCTCATTCCCGGTGAGTACCTCCAAGGTCAGCTTGCAACAGCCACGCGCTTGTGCGTGCGATTGGGCGGCTTGCATCAGGGCTTGCCCAATGCCCATGCCGCGGTGGCCGGGCAGCACCACCAAGTCGTGGATGTTCATGAGCGGCTGTGATTTAAAGGTCGAAAAACCTTCCACGCAGTTGACCAAGCCCACCGGCGCTTGGTCCAACCAAGCGATGAAACTCGCCACCGTCGGCCGGGCGGCCATGTCGTCGCACAAACGGGCTTTCACCTCGGCCGCCAATGGCTGTCCACCGCCCATGGGGTCTTGAGCGTAGATATCCAGCAGATGGATCAAAGCGTCGCGGTGGGCGTTTTGTCGGAGGTCGACGGCATCGATGGAGAGCTTCATGGAGGTGAATTGTGCCAGTGGGGCATCAGCATGGGATGGTGTTCAACGTCACCCCAACACCCGACACCCGGCTCGGGGCGGCCCACGCGCTCACGTGCCCGGCCAGTTGGTGTGCCGTGATGGCGCTCAGTGTCCAGCCCAGATGGCCGTGGCCGGTGTTGTAAAACACATTGGCTTTTTTGCCTGCGCCCACGCGCGGCAGCATGTTGGGCATCATCGGGCGCAGGCCCGCCCAAGGCTCCACGCGGCGGGTGTCTACGCCGGGGAAGCATGCGTTGACCCAGTTGACCAGCGGCTTGATGCGGTCGGCGCGGATGTTCAGGTCGATGCCATTGAACTCGGCCGTGCCCGCGACGCGAAAGCGGTCTGTACCCAAACGGCTGGTGACCAACTTGGTCTCGTCATCGAGCAAGCTGACCTGTGGCGCGGCAGCCTGGCTGGTTGCATCGTGAAGGCCCACGGTGATCGAATAGCCTTTGACGGGGTAAATGTTCAAGCGGTCGCCGAGCTGTGCGGCCAGGCCCCGGCCATGCACGCCCGCACAGATCACGATGCCGTCAAAACTCAGGGTTTCAGTTAGACCTTGGTGTTGCACCTGCACCGTGGCGGTTTGGCCGTTGGACGTGACCTTGAGCACCTGGTGCTCGGTCAGGATCTTCACGCCCAAACGCTCACAGGCCTTGGCCAGGCCAAAGGTGAACTTGTGGATGTCGCCCGTCGAGTCACTTTCGGTGTAGTAGCCGCCGTGATACTGGCCTTGCAAGGTCGGCTCAATCGCCTTCATTTCGTCGGGCGTCACGGCGCGGCGCGGTAGACCGCCTTGGGCCAGCAGCTTGGAGACCTCGCCCGCGTGGTCAAAACCTTTTTTGTCGCGGTAGATGTGCAAGATCCCTTCAGACTTGTGGTCGAAGTCGATGCCTTCGGCTTTGGCCCAGGCAAAGTGGTGCGCCCGGGATTCAATGGCCAATTGGGCCGTGGCGATGGTGTTGTCTTTGTACTTGGGAATCGCGGCCACGAACTCGGCCATCCAGCTGAGTTTGTGCCAAGTGGGGGCGGGGTTCATCAACAACGGCGCATCGCTTTTGAGCATCCACTTTAAGCCTTTCAAGATGGTGGAGGGGTGTGTCCAGACTTCGGCGTTCGATGCCGACAGTTGGCCCCCATTGGCATAGGACGTTTCCATGCCAGGGTAGCGATTTTTTTCGATCAGGGTGACCTGCAGGCCTTGCTGGGCCAATGCATAAGCGGAGGTGACGCCGGTGATGCCGCCGCCCACCACAACCACGTGTTTGCTGACGATGTGTTTTTTCATGGAGCTGTTCTCTGAATCAACGTCTCAAATAGGAAGGACATACGACACACCGAATGTGTGTGGCATGACCCCCTCTGTTTGAAACCTGAGAGATTCAACGAACGTTTCGGTTCGTCTTGCTCCTGCGGTGGGCCTAGGTGACGAACCTTGGCCACTCTTCAGAGTGTATGGCGCGTCTGCGCCTGAACGTATCGGTCCTTTTGCCTGAGAGTTTCCGGGGCGGTTGCTCCTTCGGCGTCACCTTTTGGGGTGATCTCTCCCGATACGAAATTGGATTTTAAGCTCATCCAGCCATCGGCCAGCCGTGGCAAAGCAAAAAAATTAACCGATCAGCTTTTGGTACTCGGGGCCGTTGAGCAATCCCGCCGATTCAATGGTTTGGCTGAGTTTGACTTTGAAAAACCAACCCGCGCCCATGGGGTCGGTGTTGGACAGCGAAGGATCGCCGCGCAGGGTTTCGTTGACTTCCACGACCACGCCGCTGATGGGCATGAACACATCTGAAGCGGCCTTGACAGATTCCACCACGCCGGCCACGGCGCCTTGAGCGATGTTGGCGCCCACCGCAGGCAGGTCCACGAACACGACATCACCCAACGCCTCTTGGGCGTGAACGGTGATGCCCACCGTGGCAATCTCGCCCTCAACGGTGAGCCAAACGTGTTCTTCGCTGTAGTAGGGGGTCATGAGAGGCTTTCCGGTGAAGGGGTGTGATTGGCGTCAAAAGGGTGCGCTGGCGCCAGGCTGAAGGACAGCTTCGGCAACACCAAGATGTGTGCACTTTAAGACCGTTTTTATTTTACTTTGTGGCGATGCCAGCCCAATGAAAACAGACATCACGCACATGCCTGAGCTGCGTTTGTTTCGCAACCATGGCAAGTTTGCGTGGACCAGTTATTACGCCGAACGGGTGTTTTGCATGCCCGTGGCCTCGGTCATGACCGGTTTTTCTACGACACCAAGATTTTCCAAGAGCTCAAGCTTGAGCCCCCCAAAACCGAAGAGGACCTGTTCAAGTTGCTCGAAACGGTTAAAAAATCAGCCAAGTACGTGCCCTTGGCGTTCGGCACCAAAGACGCTTGGCAAGCCGCTCAGGTGTTGTTGTCCGGCATCGGGCCCAACCATTGGGGCGGCGAAAAAGGGCGCTTGGATTTGCTCACGGGGCGCGCGAAGTTCAGCGATAAGCCCTACGTGGATGCCTGGCGCAGCTTGGCCAAAATGGGCGAGTACTTGCCCTCCAACCATGCCGATGTGGGGGAGGACGAGGCCCGAGACTTGTTCTTAAGTGCAAGCCAAGGCGTTTTGTCGTGGCTGGCCACCCCTGGCTTTTCGAAAGCATTGGCCAACAACTTGCCCGGGTTTTTTCCGCTCTCGACCCATTCGGTGGAAATCACCAACCATTTGGCCAAAGAAATGGCCAGCTGACGTCAGCAGTGCGACACCACCATTCGAATCAACAGCCAGTTCCTTAACCAAGCTTGGCCAGGTTTGGAGGAGGAGCTCTGGATCACCTCGGTGCGCGTGATGCGCAAAGAAATCAGTCCCGATCAGGCGGCCAAACACACCTCCAATGGAGTCGAACCCTACAGCCCGAAAGCCGCCAAAAAGCTGTTGGCCGAAGCCGGTTTTGCGGACGGGTTTTCGACAGATTTGTGGGTGATGCCGGTTGCGCGGGCCTACATGCCCAACGCGAACCTGATGGCCGAATTGATCCGTGAGGACTGGGCCAACATCGGCGTCCAAGTGTCGTTCAAAACCGCTCCATGAGGCGACTCTCTCAAGCGCGTGTACGCGGGCGAACACCAAACGGCCCTGCTGGGTTGGACCGGTAGTCACGGTGACCCCGATTACTTTTTCTACAACCTCTTGTCGTGTGACACCGCGGTGCCCGGGGGTGCCAACTTCTCCAAGTTCTGCAACCCCGACTACGACGCACTGGTCCTCAAAGCCCGGCAACTGGCCAACCCAGCTTTGTGCATGCCGCTGCACGAAGAAGCTCAACGCATCTTCAAAGAGCAGGCCCCCTGGCTCACCATGGCCCAGTCGGTTCAGTCGGTGATCCACCGCAAAGAAGTGGTCAACCTGCGCGTGAGCCCCTTTGGTGGGCGGAACTTCTACGGCGTGGAACTGAAGTAAACCTCACATCCCCGCGTAGTTGGGCCCACCGCCGCCTTCGGGCGTGACCCACACGATGTTTTGCGTGGGGTCTTTGATGTCGCAGGTTTTGCAGTGCACGCAGTTTTGC
>DAISXI010000098.1:0-7160 GCA_036825935.1 Hydrogenophaga sp. | reverse complement strand
GCCTGGGACAGGTCGCGTTTGGTTTGGAAGAGTTGGGTTTGGGCGTTGAGCACATCGATGTTGATGCGCACACCGACTTGGTAGCCCAGCTTGTTGGCGTCCAAAGACACTTGGCTGGAGGCTTCTGCGGCTTCCAAGGCTTTGACTTGGCTCATGCCCGCTTGCACACCAAAGAAGGCGCTGCGAGTGGCTTGCAACACGCTGCGCTGGGCGTTGTCCAGATCGGCCTGGGCTTTGTCTTGCAGGTGCAGGGTTTCGCTGATGCGGTTGCGGTGCGCAAAGCCCGCGAACAAGGGCCAGTTGAGTTGCAGGCCAATGCTGGTGTTGTCGCTTTGGCTGGAGGTGGATGATGCATAGCTGCGGCGTTGCTGCGCGACCAAGTCCAAGGTGGGCAGGTGGTTGGACATGGCTTTTTTGGATTCCAGGCTGGCGATTTTCTGGGCGCTTTGGGCTTGTTGGAGTTGGGCATTGTTGGCTTTCGCTTGTGAGAGCCAGAAGTCCAAGTCCATCGTCGACAGGTCGGGCAAGGCCACGGGCACCTTGAGTGCCTTGGGCTGCACGTCGTTGATGCCCACGAGCTGCTCGAGCGCCAAGCGTTTGACGCGCAGGTCGTTCTGGGCGGCGATTTCTTGGGCCACGACCAAGTCAAAACGTGCTTGGGCTTCACGCGAATCGGTGACGGTGGAGGTGCCGACTTCGAAGTTGCGTTTGGCCGCGGCCAGCTGTTCGCTCACCGCCTGTTTCTGCGCTTGCACCACGCCCACGTTGTCGCTGGCCGATAGCACGTCGAAGTAAGCTTGTGTGATGCGGATCACCAAGTCTTGTTCGGCGGTTTGTAGCTGACTCAACGATACGTAGATCGACTCTTCGCCCTGCAAAACGCCATAGTAGCTACCCATTTGATACAAGGGTTGCTTGAGCGACAAAGTTTGACTGTCGCTGTTGATGCTGGGCGCGTTGCTGAGCGCATTGTTTTGGGACACAAATTTATCGGCACTGAATGCCACTTGGGGCAGCACACCGGCCCAGGCTTGTTTGCCGCGCGAGCGCGTGGCCTTGGCGTTGGCCACGGCCGAGAGGTAATTGGCGTCGTGGTCGCGGGCGGCTTGGAACACTTCGAGCAGGCTTTGCGCTTGCGCGCTGGACGCAGCACCCAAGGCCAACACGGCGGCGGCGACCAAGGGGCGCAGCGAAGGGCGTGGGGTTTGGCGGCTGACGGGGGTTGCGTACATGGTGGTGCCTTTGGGTTCAGTAGGTGGGAATGCTGGGGTCGACTTCGCTGGACCAGGCGTTGATGCCGCCTTGGACGTTGACGATGTTGGTGAAGCCGTTTTGCATCAGGAAATGCACGACTTGGGCGCTGCGGCTACCGTGGTGGCACAGGCAGGCAATGGGTTGGTCACGCTGCAGTTCCATGTGGCGGGCGGGCACGCTGCGCATGGGCATGGCGATGAGCTCAAACCCGTCGGCTTTGACGCTGGCGGTTTGTAACTCCCAAGGCTCACGCACGTCGAGCACCACGGGTTTGGCACCGGATGCTGCCGCTGCGTTCTGGGCCCAGTCTTGGATTTGGGCGGGGCTGATGGCCATCATGTTCGGTGGTCCTCAGAAGGCGAAGCGCGAAGGCTCGGCGAAGTGTTGCAGGCGGGGGGCCACGGTGTCCCAGGGCTGGCTGGTGCTCAGGCCCTTGCCGCGGCGGGTGATGATGGTCGCGCGCATCATGGGGGCTTGGCCCACGATGGCAAACAGGCGCCCACCATCGGCCAGTAAAGCGGTGAGTTCGGCGGGCACTTCGGCCACCGAGCCGCCCAGCACGATCACATCAAAAGGCCCATCGGCTTTGCAAGCGGCAAAACCGTTGGCGCAGGCGTCTGCGGTTCGCACCTGGGCGTTGGTGATGCCGGCGGCTTGCAAGCGCTGAGCGGCTTGCTGGGCCAGCGCGGGGTTGATTTCCAAACTGGTGACGTGCTGGGCCAATTGAGCGAGCAAAGCGGCGGTGTAGCCGCTGCCGGTGCCGATTTCGAGCACGCGGTCGGTGGATTGGATTTGAAGGTCTTGCACCAGTTTGGCTTGAACCTTGGGGGCGAGCATGACCGCATCCAGGCCGCCACCCAAGGGCAGCTCCATGTCGGCATAGGCCAAGGCCCGGTGGGCGGTGGGCACGAAGTCTTCGCGGCGCACGCGCTCGAGCAGTTCGAGCACTTGGGCGTCCAAAACGTCCCAGGGGCGAATTTGTTGCTCGATCATGTTGAATCGGGCTTGGTTCATGGCGGTCACGCTGGTGTTCATTTTTACTCCGGGGGGTATATTAACCGATGCTGGTTCATTTTACCGACTCCAGCGTCGGCGCAGCCATTCGGTGAGGTCGTCGATGTACACGTACAGGACCGGCACCACCACCAAGGTCAACAAAGACGAGGTGATGACGCCGCCAATGACCGCTTGGCCCATGGGGGCTCTCTGCTCGGCGCCTTCACTCAGGGCAAAGGCCAGCGGCACCATGCCGAAGACCATGGCCAGTGTGGTCATGAGGATGGGGCGCAGGCGCACCTTGGCGGCCATGAGCAGGGCTTCTTCGCGTGGCAGGGCGGGGATGTCGGGCGTGCCTTGGCGGGCGCGGATGGCGAAGTCGACCAACAAAATGGCGTTTTTGGTGACCAAGCCCATGAGCAAAATCACCCCGATGACCGAGAACATGCTCAGCGATGAGCCGAACATCAACAAGGCCAGCACCACGCCAATGAGCGTGAGCGGCAGCGAACTCATGAGCGCCAGCGGTTGCAAGAAGCTTTGGAACTGGCTGGCCAAGATCATGTAGATGAAGATCACGGCCAAGGCCAAGGCCGAGAGCGCATAGCCAAAGGACTCTTGCATGTTCTTGGTGGAGCCGCCAAATTCGTAGCGGTAGCCGGGCGGGAAGCTCATGCCGTCCAAGGCTTTGCGGATGTCAGCCGACACATCGCCAGCCGAGCGGCCATAGACGTTGGCGCTGATGGCCACTTCGCGCGTGAGGTTGCGGCGGTTGATTTGGTTGGGGCCGGTGGACTCGTTGACCTGGGCCACTTGGCCCAAGCGCACCACGCGCGCACTGCCGTCGGCGGCTGTGCCCACTTGGAAGGGCAGGTTTTGCAGGTCGCCCATACGCTCGCGGTGTTCAGGGGCCAAGCGCACGTTGACGTTGTAACTTTGGCCATCGATGGCGCGCCAGTTGCCCACGGTTTGGCCGGCCACCAAGGTGCGCAAGCCGCTGGCGATGGCGGCCGTACCCAGACCCACGTCCGAGGCGATGTCGCTGCGCACGATCACGTCCACCGTGGGTTTGTTGGGTTTGACGCTGGAGTCCAAGTCCACCAAGCCGACGACGGGACGCACACGCTCCATGACCTGCTGCGATAAGCGCTCCAGTTCGGCCAGGTCTTCACCTTCAAGCGAGAACTCGATTTGTTTGTTGCCGCCCACCGCATCGAGCAAGCCGGCGTGGGTCACGGTGATGCCGGGCACGGTGCGCAAGCGCTCGCGCAACTTGGCCGCCATTTGGTCGGCGTTGAGGCTGCGCGCTTTGCGGTCCACCAAGCGCACGTAGACGCTGGCGTAGATCTTTCCTTGGGCATTGCCGGTGTTGATGGTGGTCAATGTGTACTGCACCTCGGGGAATTCGCGCAGGATGGCTTCGACCTGCTGGGCCTTGGCTTCGGTGCTTTGCAGCGATGAGCCCACGGGGGTGTGGAAGCTCAGCGAGGTCTCCGAGAAGTCGGCCTTGGGCACGAATTCCGAACCCAACAAAGGCACCATGAAAATGCTGCCCACGAAGGTGGACAGGGCCAGCAGCAGCGTGGCAACTTTGTGGCGCAGCGACCAGCGCAAGGCGTTTTGGTAGACGTCGGACACATCGTCTTGCACGCGATCGAACCAAGCGGTGACGCGGCCAATCGTTTTGTCGTACCAAGTGACCGCTTGGTGGTTTTTGTTTTTGGGGTCGGCGTCGGGGTCGTGCCAGACCGAGGACAGCATGGGGTCGAGCGTGAAGCTCACGAACATCGAGATCAGCACGGCCGCGACCATGGTGATGCCGAACTCGTGGAAGAATTTGCCGATGATGCCGCCCATGAAGCCGATGGGCAAAAACACCGCCACGATGGACAGGGTGGTGGCCAGCACGGCCAAGCCAATTTCTTGTGTGCCGTCCATGGCCGCGTTGAATGGGGTTTTGCCCATGTGCAGGTGGCGCACGATGTTCTCGCGCACGACGATGGCGTCGTCGATCAAGAGCCCCACCGACAAGGTCAGCGCCATGAGCGTGATCATGTTGATGGTGAAGCCAAAGATGTCCATGAAGAAGAAGGTGCCAATCAAGGCGATGGGCAGCGTCAGGCCAGTGATGACGGTGGAGCGCCAGCTGTTGAGGAACAGGAAGACGATGAGCACGGTCAGGAACGCGCCTTCGATCAGCGTTTGGCGCACGTTGTTGACCGAGACGCGGATGGGGCGAGAGCCATCGGCGATCTGCTCGAGCTTCACGCCCGGGGGCAGGGCGCTTTGCAGCTCGGCCAAGGTGGCTTTGAGGCCATCGGTGACGGCGATGGTGTTCTCGTCTTGCGACTTTTGCACCTGCAACAACAAGGTGCGCTGGCCGTTGTAGAGCGCCAAGCTCTCGACCTCTTCGGTGCTGTCGCTGATGCGCGCGACCTGGCCCAGTCGGATGGGCGTGCCGTTCTTGCGCGCCACGATGATGTTGGCGAAGTCTTGCGGCTGCTCGATGCGCGAGAGCACCTGCACCACGCGTTCGCGCTCGTCGTTTTTGAGTGTGCCCACCGGCAGGTCTTGGTTGTCGCTGCGCACGGCGCTGGTGATCTGCTCAGCACTCACCCCCAAGGCTTCCATGGCCGAGGGGTCGAGGTGGATGTTGATGGCGCGGCGCGTGCCGCCCACCAACGTGACCGAGCCCACGCCGCGCACATTTTCCAAGCGCTTTTTCAGGGTTTGTTCGGCCCAGGTGGTCAGCTCCACCGCGCTGGGCGCGGCCTTGCCGGCGGGCAGCTGCGTGGCGTCGGGCAGGACCGCGACCGACCAGATGGAGCGGCTGGCGGGGTCAAAGCGCAAGACGCGCGGCTCTTTCACTTCGTCGCGAAAGGCGGGGCGCAGCAGGGCGATTTTTTCGCGCACGTCTTCGGCGGCTTTGCGGCCATCGACGTGCAGTTGGAATTCGATGATGACCAGCGAGGAGCCTTCGTAGCTGCGCGAGGTCAGGGCGTTGACGCCCGCGATGGCGTTGACGGCTTCTTCGACCTTTTTGGTGACCTCGGTTTCAACGATTTCGGGCGAGGCACCGGGGTAGTCGGTGTTGACCACGACCACGGGGAAGTCGATGCTGGGGAACTGGTCGACCTGCAAGCGCTGGAAAGAAAAAATACCCAGCACCACAAAGGCCAACATGACCATGGTCGCAAAGACCGGGTTGCGCAAAGAGACTTGGGTGAACCACATGGCGGCGCCTTATGGTTGGCTGCGCAAGGTCACGGCCGTGCCTTCGCGGATCAAGCCGGTTTGGGCGCGCAGCACGGGCGTGCCGGGGGGTAGGCCTTGGATGCCGATCATGGGCTCTTCCTTGAGTAGGCCTTGCGCGGTGACCACCGCGGGCCAATGGCGTACCTGGCCGTCTTGTACGGTTTGGATGTAGGGCGCGGGTTTGTCGTTGCGCACCGCGCTGGCCGGCACGGCCACGGCGTTTTGCTGGCCCGTCAGGATGTGGCCTTGTGCGAACAGGCCTTGGCGCAAACCGCTGGCGCTGGGGATGCGCAAATACACGAGCACGCTGCGGCTGCCCGCTTGGACGCTGGGGTTGATGCGGCTGACCGTGGCTTTGATCGGTTCGGTGCGGCCTTCCACGCGCAGTTCAACGGTTTGACCGGTTTGCACGCGGGCCGCGTCCACGGGCGAGAGCGCCGCTTCGAGTTCAAAGGCCGAGAGGTCGACGATTTCCACCACCCGGGCTTCGACCGCCACGCGCTCACCGTTTTGCGCCAAGCGCGCCGAGATTTGGCCGCTCAAGGGTGCGCGCAAGGCCGTGTCGCTGAGCGACTGGCGGGCGATGTCGAGCGCGGCCAAGGCCGCGCGGTGGTTGGCTTGCGCCGAAGCCAGCTGCGACAGCGAGTTTTGCAGCGCGGTGTTGGAGATGAAACCCTGCGCCACCAAGGCCAGGTTGTTGTCGTGGGTGCGTTGCGCGATGTCGGCTTGGGCTTTGGCGGCTTGCGCTTGTTGCTCGGCTTGGCGCACACGTGCACCCGCGTCGGGGCTGACAACGCGCGCCACCACTTCGCCCTCGCTCACGCTTTGGCCTTCGCGTTTGTTCAGCCCTTGCAACTCACCCGCCACGCGGGCTTTGACCACGGCGCTTTGCAAGGCCTTGATCGAGCCCGACACCGCCACCGTTTGGGTCAAGGACACGTTGGCGGCGGTCATCCAATCGGCGGGCACCAATTCATAGACCGGCGCGGTTTGCATCAGCTGGGCGGCTTGTGTGGCTTCGTTTTGCTGGGTGTTGCGCTTGATCAAGGCACGGCCCACGCCAATGGCGATGACCACGACCAAGAGGCCGAGCAAGATCCAGGGCAGGGATTTGTTTTTTTGACTGAAGTTCATGGCGTGTGCGGGCTGGGTGGCATGAGGCCGTGCAGCAAGAGCTGCAGCTGGCTGTCGATGAAAGCGGATGGATCGAGTTGGGTCTGTGCGGGGGCGCACAGGCCGAGTGAGTGTTTCCACATCACCAAAAACAACATGGGTGCAAAGAGGCCGTGGATGGTGTGCTCCAAGTCCAAAGCGCGAAATTCGCCGCTGGCCACGCCGCGGCGCAGGATCTGGCGCATCAGCGCTTGGCCGGGTTCGATGACCTCGGTTTGATAGAAGCGCGCGATGTCGGGGAACTGCCCGGCCTCGCTCATGACGAGCTTGGTGATGCCCGAGGCTTCGGTCATGCCGATGCGCTGCCACCATTGGTGCATGAGCTCGCGCAACAAGGGGGCTTGGGGGCCTTCGTGGCGTTCGATGGTTTCTGCCCACTCGCTCAGGCGACCCACGATGTTCTCGCGCACCACGGCTTGGAAGAGCTCCACCTTGCTGGGGAAGTACAAAAACAAAGTGCCTTTGGACACGCCCGCGCGTGC
>DAISXI010000097.1:0-7189 GCA_036825935.1 Hydrogenophaga sp. | reverse complement strand
CGCGCCGCTTCTTGCTCAGCGTGATGAACGACGCCACGGTGGACATGGCCTTGCGCATCGAGGCGGCGAAGGCCTTAATCCCTTGATACAACGGGATTGAATCTGGATGTCCTAGCGCGTTGAGCCGGTTTGTGTCTCGGATGTAGACGAGCCCGCAGGCGATAACGATGTATGTTTGGTACGCCCCGACCAAGCTGCAGGCGCTTCGGTGTTTGTGACTGGAGACCTTCTTGGGTTGGGGTGCCCAAGCTTATATGCAGATCTTGAGTCCCCGCGATGCCTAGAGACGCTTGTTTTTGCAAGGCGGCGTCAACTGAACAGCTGTGCAAAACGCAGTGTGCTCTGGGAGTCACTTTGTGTGATCGTGCACCACGTAAACAGCGCGTTCGCGCATTTCTGGTGAAAAACGATTTGATTTCTTGTTCATGGCTCCATCTTCTCAAAGTTTGGAGCCTCCTCAAAACCCGGGGCGATTCAGTGGTGCCGGTGGCCATGAGGGTGTGTTGGCGCAGTTGGGGCGCGAACTCGGTGGCCAAGGCCACCATGTCGTCTTTTTTGCCGTTGTGGGCGACCAAGGCGATGCGCATCACGCCTTTTCCATCGCCTTGGCCATGGTTTTACCCAGCTCCACGCCCCATTGGTCGTAGGCGTTGATGCCCCAGATAGCGGCTTGCACAAACACCTTGTGTTCGTACAGCGCGATCAGCGCGCCCAAGCGGTGGGGGCTGAGTTGGTCGAGCCACAGGGTGCTGTTGGGCACGTCGCCAGCAAAGCTGCGCTGGCTGCTCAAGCGCTCGGCATCGTTCTCGCTTAGGCCCTCGGCCAACAAGGCTTGGCGCGTGGCGGCTTCGTCGCGGCCCAGGGCCAAGGCTTGGGCTTGGGCGCGCAAATTCAGGTTGACCACGCGGTGGTGCTCGGCGGCCATGGGCAGCGGCGTGTCTTCGGTCAACACGCCAATGAACTCCACCGGCACGCGGTGCGTGCCCTGGTGCAGCAACTGGAAGTAAGCGTGTTGGCCGTCGATGCCCAAGCCGCCCCAAACGATGGGGCCGGTGCCAGTGTCCACGGGCTGGCCATCTTTGTGGGTGCGTTTGCCGTTGCTCTCCATGTCCATTTGCTGCACAAAGGGCGCGAAGCGCACCAAGCGGCTCGGGTAGCACGAGAGCAGTTGGGTCGGGCAATTCAAAAAGTTGCGGTTCCACACACCGCACAGGCCCAAGATGACCGGCAGGTTCTGGTCCAGCGGGGCGGTTTGGAAGTGCGTGTCCATGGCCTGTGCGCCGGCGAGCAACTCGCGAAACGCCGAGGCGCCCAAGGCCATGGCCAGGGGCAGGCCCAAGGCCGACCAGAGCGAGTAGCGACCGCCCACCCAATCCCAAAACGTGAAGGTGTGTTCGGGCAGGTAACCCGCGGTGCTGGATCTGGCCGGTGCGGCGGTGACGGCCACCAGGTGCGCGCTTTGCGCCGCGCCGCGGATGCCGCCGTCTTGCAACCAGCGGCGCACCGAGGCGGCGTTGGTCATGGTTTCTTGGGTGGTGAAGGTTTTGCTGGCCACGATGACCAGGGTGGTCGCGGGGTTGAGGCCGCGCAGCGTGCTGTGCAGCGCCCAGGCGTCGGGGTTGCTGACGAAGTGCACGCGCAGCCGGTCGCTGCACAAGGGGGCGAGGGCGTCGGCGGCCATGCGCGGGCCGAGGTCGGAGCCGCCGATGCCGATGTTCACCACATCGGTGAAGGCCGCGTTGGTGCTGCTCTTGACGGCGCCGCTGCGCACGCGCTCGGCAAAGTCGCACACGCGCTGAAGCTCGTCTTGCACCAAGCGCTGGATGTCGCTGCCCCAAGGGGCGGCTGCGCCGCTGGCCTCGGGTGCACCGCGCAAGGCCACGTGCAACACCGCGCGGTCTTCGCTGGTGTTGATGGCTTGGCCACTGAACATGGCGTCGCGCTGCGCCGCCACTTGGGCTTCGCGGGCCAGCGCTTGCAAGGCGTTCCACACCTCGCCGTCAAACGCTTGGCGGCTGTAGTCCAAGCCAATGCCGGTGCCATCAGCGGTGGCTTGCATGGCCGAACGCTCGGGGTCTTGCAGGCGTTCGCGCAAATGGGGCTGGGGCTGCGCGGCGAGTTCGGCCAGTTGGCGCCAAGCGGGCAGTTGGGTGGGCGACAGGGGGGGGGTGGCGGTCATGGACGGCGGGTGTTCAGCGTTGGGCGATGGTGCTGGCCTGGCGGGCCAGCTCGGTGATGCGGGCCCACTGGCCTTGTGCTTGCAGCTCGGGCGGGGTGAGCCAAGACCCACCGGCCATGGCCACATTGGGCAATTGTAGGAAATCGGCCAGGTTGTCCAAGCTCACGCCACCGGTGGGGCAAAACTGCACATCGGGCAGCGGTGCGCCCATGGCCTTGAGCATGCCCATGCCACCGGCTTGTGAGGCGGGGAACAGCTTCATGAGCGTGAAGCCTTGGTCGCGCGCGCGCATGACTTCGCCGGGCGTCATCACACCGGGCACAAAGGGCAGGCGGGCGGCTTGCACGGCTTGCACCAAGGCGTCGGTGCAGCCGGGCGACAGGGCAAAGCTCGCACCAGCGTCGATCACGCGCCGCACGTCTTCCACGCGGGTGACGGTGCCCGCGCCCACGTGCATGGCCGGTACAGCCTTGGCCACGGCGGCCATGGCGGCCAGCGCAGCGTCCGAGCGCAAAGTGATTTCCATCACGTCGATCCCGCCTTCGAGCAGGGCATGGGCCAAGGGCACGGCGTGCGCCACATCGTGGATGACGATGACGGGCACCACACGGGAGACAAAGGCAGGGCGGGTGAAACAGGTGGTCATGGTGTGTGGGGGTCAGGCGTTGAACAAAGGCGAGGCGCCGGTTTCGGCGGTGCTGGCGTGTTGGCGGAACAGGCCAAAGAGCTCGCGGCCGGTGCCGTGGGCGTTGTGGCTGAGGTCGGGGTGGTGCACGGTGCGGGCGGCCCAGGTGGCCTCGTCGACCTCGACGTGCAAGATGCCGCGCTCGCAGTCCAAGGTGATCATGTCGCCGTCTTGCACGCGGGCAATCGGGCCATCGGCCAAGGCCTCGGGGCTCAGGTGAATGGCCGCGGGCACCTTGCCGGAAGCCCCGGACATGCGCCCGTCGGTGACCAATGCCACTTTGAAGCCCTTGTCTTGCAACACGGCCAGTGGCGGCGTGAGCTTGTGCAACTCTGGCATGCCGTTGGCGCGTGGGCCTTGGTAGCGCACCACCGCGATGAAGTCGCGCTCGAGCTCGCCCGCGTTGAACAGGGCCAGCAGGTCTTGTTGGTCGCTGACCACCACGGCGGGGGCGCGTACCACGCGGTGCTCGGGCTTGACCGCCGAGACCTTGACCACGCTGCGGCCCAAATTGCCTTGCAGCAAACGCAGGCCGCCGTCGGCGCTGAAAGGCTCGGCCACTGGGCGCAAGACCTGCAGGTCGGCGCTTTGGGCGGGCACGTCGCGCCAAGCCAAGACCCCTTGGTCGAGCCAAGGCTCTTGGGTGTAGGCCTGCAGGCCTTGGCCCATGACGGTGGCCACATCGGTGTGCAACAAGCCCTTGTTCATCAACTCGCGCATCAAAAAGCCCATGCCGCCAGCGGCGTGGAAGTGGTTCACATCGGCGCTGCCGTTGGGGTAGACGCGGGCGAGCAGCGGCACCGCGGCCGAGAGTTCGGCGAAGTCGTCCCAATCGATGAGCACACCCGCGGCGCGGGCCATGGCCACGATGTGGATGGTGTGGTTGGTCGAGCCGCCGGTGGCCAAGAGGCCCACGATGCCGTTGATGATGGTGCGTTCGCTCACGATGTCGGCCATGCACACGGGGTTTTGGCCTGTGCGCCCGGTGTTGGCCAAAGCGCGGGCCAAAGCGGCCTCGGTGAGGGCTTGACGCAACTCCGTGCCGGGGTTCACGAACGAGGAGCCGGGCAGGTGCAAGCCCATGATCTCCATGAGCATTTGGTTGCTGTTGGCCGTGCCGTAGAAAGTGCAGGTGCCGGGGCTGTGGTAGGCCTGCGCTTCGGATTCGAGCAGCGCTTCGCGCCCGACCAAGCCTTGGGCGTATTGCTGGCGCACCTTGGCTTTGGCCTCGTTGGACAAGCCGCTGGTCATGGGGCCAGCAGGCACAAACACCGTAGACAAGTGCCCGAACTGCACCGCACCCATGAACAGGCCGGGCACGATTTTGTCGCACACGCCCAGCATGAGCGAGGCGTCGAACACCTTGTGCGACAAGGCCACGGCGGTGGCCAAGGCGATCACGTCGCGCGAGAACAGCGAGAGCTCCATGCCCGCATCGCCTTGGGTGATGCCGTCGCACATGGCCGGCACGCCACCGGCCACTTGGGCGCTGGCGCCCAGTCGGCGCGCGAGTTCGCGCAGCTGTTCGGGGTAGTGCTCAAAGGGCTGGTGGGCCGAGAGCATGTCGTTGTACGCGGTGACGATGCCCACGTGCGGGGCGCGCTCGGCGTGCAAGACGATTTTGTCGCGCGCGGGCAGGGCGGCCGTGGTGTGGGCCATGTTGGCGCAACCCATGCCGGCGCGTTGGGGGCCGGCTTTGCGTTGTGCGGCCACCGACTGCAGGTATTGGGCGCGGCTGGCTTGGCTGCGCGCCACGATGCGATCGGTCACGCGGGCCAGGGTGGGGTTCAATGCGGTCATGCGGTGCTTTCAGGGCCGAGGGTTCAAGATGACCAGACGTGCACAGGGGCAGCGCCGGCTTGCAAGACATACGAGACGGGGTGTTCGGGGTCGATGCCCTGTTGGGCTTGCGCCAACACGGCACGTTTGGTCTCGCCCGCGATGGAGAGGTGCAGCGCGCGCGCGCTGCGCAGCGCGTGCAGGCTCAAGGAGAGGCGTGCATGCGGGGCGTGGGGCGGGCGAACCCAGGCCAAGGCGTCGTGTGTGCTCAGCGCCAAGTCCAAGCCCGGCGCGTGGGCGAACAGCGAGGCGGTGTGGCCGTCTTCGCCCATGCCCAAGACGCCCACGTCCAGCGGCCACGCCAGAGTGGCCAAGCGCACGTTGCTCTGGCGCGCCAAAGCGCTCAAGGCTTCGTCGTTCAACTCGCCCGCGGGCAGTTCGTCAAAAAACGGCACAAAGCGCGCCGCGGTGGCTGGGCCTTGCAAGAGGTGCTGGCGCACCAAGGCGGTGTTGCTGTCGGCGTGCTCGTGCGGCACGCAGCGCTCATCCACCAAGATCACGGTGACGGCGCGCCAGTCCAAAGCCTGCTCGCGCAAGCGCTCAAACAAAGCGATGGGCGACTTGCCGCCCGAGACCGCGAGCAAGGCGCGACCGCGCTGGCCAATGGCGTGTTGCAGCGTGTCGGTGATGTGCTGCGAGAGCTGCGCGGTGACCGAAGCGCCGCTCATGCTTCTTCCACCCAGGCCGAGCCTTCGCGGGCCATGAGGGCCGAAGAGGCCGCGGGGCCCCAGGTGCCGGCGGTGTAGGCCTTGGGCTTGTCGCCCAGTTGTTGCCAGCCGTTGAGGATGGGGTCGCACCAGGCCCAAGCGGCTTCGAGTTCGTCGCGCCGCATGAAGTGGGTCAAGCGGCCTTTGATGACGTCGATGAGCAAACGCTCATAGGCCTCGGCGCGGCGCTCGGAGAATGCGGTTTCCAAGTCCAGGTCGAGGTTGACCGGGCGCAAGCGCATGCCGCTGCCGGGTTCTTTGGCCATCATTTGCAACTGCACGTGTTCTTCGGGTTGCAAGCGGATCATCAAGCGGTTGACCGATTGGCGCGGCGTGTCCGAGAAGATGGTGAAGGGCAGGTCGGCGAATTCGATGACGATCTCCGAGCGGCGCTCGGCCATGCGTTTGCCGGTGCGCAAAAAGATCGGCACGTTGGCCCAGCGCCAGTTGTTGATGTGCGCCTTCAGGGCCACGAAGGTTTCGGTGTGGCTGTTCGGTGGCACGTGGTCTTCTTGCCAATAGCCTTTGGCCGACCCGCCGCCCGACGCGCCCGCGCTGTATTGCCCGCGCACGGTGTTGCTGGCCACGTCGGCCACCGACATGGGGCGCAATGAGCGCAGCACCTTGAGTTTTTCGTCGCGCACGGCGTCGGCGTCGAGCGAGACCGGTGGCTCCATGGCCACGATGCACAGCAGCTGCAGCAGGTGGTTTTGGATCATGTCGCGCATGGCGCCGGTGCCGTCGTAAAAGCCCGCGCGGCTGCCCACGCCCACGCTCTCGGCCACGGTGATCTGGATGCTTTTGATGTGCGGGCTGCGCCACAGGGGCTCAAAAATTGAGTTGCCAAAGCGCAGCACCATGAGGTTTTGCACCGTCTCTTTGCCGAGGTAGTGGTCGATGCGGAAGATCTGGGCTTCTTGGAAGTAGCGGCCCACTTCGTCGTTGATTTGACGCGCCGAGGCCAGGTCGTGGCCTAGGGGTTTTTCCAGCACCACGCGGCTGCGCGCATCGATCAAGCCCGCACCGTGCAAGTGGCCGCAAATGTCCGTGAACAGGCTGGGCGCAGTGGCCAGGTAATACACGCGGTCCGAGCCGGCTTGCAGCGCTTGGCCCAAGGCGGCGAAGCCCGCGCTTTGGGTGGCGTCCACCTTGGTGAAGTGCAGTCGGTCCAAAAAGCTTTGCCACACGGGGGCTTGCATGGCGTTGGCGTCGATGAAACCCACCACCTTGTCTTGGATGAAGGCCAAAAATTCTTCGCGGCCCCAAGCTTGGCGACCCAAGGCGTGGATGCGGGTTTGGGCGGGCAGGTTGTTGTGCAGGTGCGCCATGTAGAGCGCGGGCAAGAGTTTGCGAACCGAGAGGTCGCCCACACCGCCAAAAATCACCATGTCCAGAGGGGGTTTTGTTGCGCTGCTGTTCATGTTCGCCTCAAAGAAGTTACGTGATTGGAATGCTGGTATTGTAACTAAGTTACATGGCGTTCGCCAATCGGCAGGCGTGCGGCCATCCCGGCTCAGTCCAAGGCGTGGGCGATCAGGTCCAACACTTGGGCTGCTGCGGTGGGATCATCACAAGCCACAGTTTGACGTTCGGGCATGCTGCGCAACCACGTGAGCTGGCGCTTGGCCAGTTGGCGCGTGGCGCTCACGCCGGTTTCGCGCAGGGTTTGCAGGTCGCTGGCTTGGGGCTGATCGTCGCAGCCATCGAGCATGTCCCAGCACTGCCGGTAACCCACGCAGCGCATGGACGGTAGGTCGGGGTGCAGGTCACCGCGCGCGC
>DAISXI010000096.1:0-7358 GCA_036825935.1 Hydrogenophaga sp. | reverse complement strand
ATGTCGGCCTGGATGTATTCCATGATGTGGCCGATGTGGAAATTGCCGTTGGCGTAGGGCAAGGCGGTGGTGACGAAGAGTTGGCGCGGGGTGGGCATGGCAGCGGCGGTGTGGGTGGGCAAGCTGGCGATTTTAGTCGTTGGGGTGACCGTGCGCGCCGCCAATGACCAGCCGATCAACGGGGACGCTGGTGGGGTCATGCGGCTCGCGCGATGAAGCGCGGGCCGCACACCAGTAGACTTCGACCATGAATTCAACGGAGCCGTCCCCCATGTCAGTGTCAGAAACCTCCATCAAAGCCGCCCTTCAAACGGTGCTGGATCCCCACACCGGTCAGGCCTTGGTCAGCGCCTCGGCGCTCAAATCTTTGCGCCTCAGCGGCGAGGATGTCGCCCTGGACATCGCATTGCCTTACCCCGCCCAAAGCCAGTGGCCAGCGCTGCGCGCTTTGGTGCAAGCGGCCGTGCAGGGTGTGCCCGGCGCGGGTGCGGTGACGGTGTCGTTTTCGCTGCAAGTGCAGACCCATGCGGTGCAACGCGGCGTGCAGCTCTTGCCCAGTGTGAAGAACATCGTGGCCGTGGCCTCGGGCAAAGGTGGTGTGGGCAAGAGCACCACGGCGGCCAACTTGGCGCTGGCCTTGACCGCCGAAGGTGCGAGGGTGGGTTTGTTGGACGCGGACATTTACGGCCCGAGCCAGCCCATGATGATGGGCTTGAGCGGGCACCCAGAAAGCTCGGACGGCAAGACCATGCAGCCCATGGTCAACCACGGCGTGCAGGTGATGTCGATTGGGTTTTTGGTCAACCCCGAGGACGCCATGATTTGGCGCGGTCCCATGGTCACGCAGGCCTTGGAGCAGCTGTTGCGCCAAACCATTTGGCACGATTTGGATTATTTGATCGTCGACATGCCGCCGGGCACGGGCGACATTGCCTTGACGCTGTCGCAGCGCGTGCCGCTGACCGGCGCGGTCATCGTCACCACACCGCAAGACATCGCCTTGATCGATGCCCGCAAAGGCATCCGCATGTTCGAAAAAGTGGGGGTGCCGATTTTGGGCTTGGTGGAAAACATGGCCGTGCACGTGTGCAGCCAGTGCGGCCACGCCGAGCACATTTTTGGCCAAGACGGTGGGCGTCGCATGGCGGCCGAACACGGCATGGACTACTTGGGGGCCTTGCCTTTGGCCATGTCGATCCGCGTGCAGGCCGATGGTGGCGTGCCCACGGTGGTGGCCGAACCCCAGGGCGAGTTGGCCGAGCAGTACCGACACGTGGCGCGCCAAGTGGCGGTGACCATCGCGGCCAAGGCCAAAGACTTCTCGGCCAAATTCCCCACCATCACCATCAGCAAGGGCACCTGAAACGTGCGTGTTTGGCGCGTGTGAGCCGCGGATTATGATGAACCAAAATCATCGGAGTCATTCATCCATGTCCCCAACCCAACGCATCGATGAACTCTTGTCGCATTACCGATTGAGCCACCAGCACCCGCGCAACGAAGCGATTCACTGCGTGGCCGTGCCGGTCATCATGGCCAGTTTGGTGGGCTTGTTGTGGTCGGTTCATCCCGCACTCATGACCGTGTTTTTGCTCGCCAGTGGCGTGTACTACGCCCGATTGGGTCTGCGCACCTTGGGTTTGATGGTGCTGTGGACTGCCGCGGTCTTGGCGCTGCTGTGGCCTTTGGGTGAGGCCCGTTGGTGGGTGTGCGCGTTGGCGTTTGTCTTGGCGTGGGTGGGCCAGTTTGTGGGGCACCGCATCGAAGGCAAGAAACCTTCTTTCTTCGAAGATATCCAATACCTGTGGGTGGGCCCCTTGTTTGTGGCCGATGTGATGCTGCGACGCTTTGGCTGGCGCTGGTGATGCGCCCCATCCCGTGTGTTGATCGCCCATCTATTTTTTGAAAGCTGCCATGAGCCGCCTTGTTCAGGTTCTTGACCATCCCCTGATTCAGCATAAGCTGACCTTGCTGCGCCAAAAAGAAACCAGCACCAACGGCTTTCGCCAGTTGGTCAACGAGGTCAGCATGCTCATGGCCTATGAGATCACCCGTGACATGCCGATGCAAACCATCACCATCGAGACGCCCCTGCAAACCATGCAGTCGCGCGTGATCGACGGCAAGAAAATCGTGTTGGCGTCCATCTTGCGCGCGGGCAACGGTTTGCTCGACGGCATGCTGCAAGTCGTGCCCTCCGCCCGCGTGGGCCACATCGGCCTGTACCGCGACCCCAAGACCTTGCAGGCGGTGGAGTACTACTTCAAGATGCCCCAAGGCATGCAAGAGCGCGACGTGATCGTGCTCGACCCCATGCTGGCCACCGGCAACTCGGCCGTGGCGGCGGTGGACCGCTTGAAGCAAACCCAGCCCAAATCGATCCGTTTCGGTTGTTTGGTGGCTTGCCCTGAAGGCATCGCCAATTTTCACCAGCACCACCCCGACGTGCCCATCTTCACGCCGGTGATCGACGATGGTTTGAACGACCACGGCTACATCGTGCCGGGCTTGGGTGATGCGGGCGACCGCATTTTTGGTACGCAATGAGCGGCGCCGTCACGGTGTCGTTTTGGGGCTTGGGTTGGCGGGCCCTGTGGCGCGATGCGCGAGCGGGCGAACTGCGTTTGTTGATCTTGGCGGTGGCCTTGGCTGTGGCCGCCCTCAGCGCAGTGGGATTTTTTGCCGACCGTTTGCAAGGTGGTTTGGCCCGCGACGCCAAGGCCTTGATCGGTGGCGATGCGGTGCTGCGCAGCGACAGCGCCACGCCGCCGCCCTTCGTCGAAAAAGCCCAGGCCTTGGGCTTGTTGACCAGCCAACAGTTGAGTTTTCCGACCATGGCGCGCGCGCCCGACGAGCTCGGCGGTGCGGCCAAACTGGTGTCGCTCAAATCGGTCGATGACCGCTACCCCTTGCGCGGTCAGTTGCGTGTGGCCGATGCCGTGGGCGGTGCCGACGTGCCCACGCGCGAGGTGCCGCAGCGCGGTACCGCTTGGGTCGATGCGGCTTTGTTGGCGTCCTTGGATCTGCAAGTGGGCCAGTCGCTGTGGTTGGGCGATGCACCGTTTCGCGTGACCCGTTTGATCGTGATCGAACCCGACCGGGGCTCGGGCTTCATGAGCTTTTCGCCACGGGTGATGATCCACCAAGACGACATCCCCGCCACCGGTTTGGTGCAACCCGCCAGCCGCTTGAATTACCGCTTGGCGGTGGCGGGCGAACCCGCTGCTGTGGCCAGCTTCACCACGTGGGCCGAACAAACCATCGAAGGGCAAAACCTGCGCGGCGTGCGTTTGGATTCGCTCGAAGGCGGCCGCCCGGAAATGCAGCGCACGCTCGGTCGTGCCGAGAAGTTTTTGAATTTGGTGGCCCTGTTGGCCGCGCTCTTGTGCGCGGTGGCGGTGGCGATTGCCGCACGCGGCTTTGCCCAGCGCCATTTGGACGACTGCGCCATGCTGCGCGTCTTGGGTGTGCCCCAAGCCACCATGGCCCGCGCTTACCTGTTGGAATTCACCTTGGTGGGTGTGTTGGCCAGTGGCTTGGGTTTGTTGATCGGCTTTGCGGTTCACCACGCCTTTGTGTTGTTGCTCTCGGGCTTGGTCAGCGTGAATTTGCCAGCGGCGGGCTGGACCCCCGTGGCTTTGGGCATGGGCATGGGCATGACCCTCATGCTCGCTTTTGGCTTGCCGCCGGTGCTGCAGCTCGCGCAGGTCCCACCCTTGCGGGTGATCCGCCGCGAAGTGGGGCAAATCAAACCCGCCACGGTGGGCGTGATCGGTTTGGGCTTGCTCGGTTTTGCGGCCCTGTTGCTGGTGGCCAGCCGAGATTGGCTCTTGGGCGGTATCGCCGTGGGCGGATTTGCGGTGGCCGTGTTGCTGTTTGCTGGTGTGGCGTATGCCGCGGTGCGGCTCCTGCGGGCCAGCGTGAACGAGTCGACCGCGCCACGCGCTTTGGTCTTGGCCACGCGCCAGCTCTCGGCCCGTCCGGCTTATGCGGTGGTGCAAATCAGCGCCTTGTCGGTGGGCCTCTTGGCCTTGGTCTTGTTGGTGCTGCTGCGCACCGACCTGATCTCCAGCTGGCGCAACGCCACGCCACCGGACGCGCCCAACCGCTTCGTGATCAATGTGCAGCCCGACCAAAGCGAGTCCTTCCAGCAGGCTTTGCGTGACGGCGGCGTGGGCCCGTTCGACTGGTACCCCATGATCCGGGGCCGCTTGGCCACGATCAACGACCAAGCCGTCAACGCCGAGTCGTATGCCGACGACCGCGTGGCGCGCTTGGTGGAGCGCGAATTCAACCTCTCGCACACAGCGACCTTGCCCGATTTGAACGAGGTCGTCGAAGGCCAATGGATCGACAACGAGCCTGGTGCCATCAGCATCGAGGCGGGCTTGGCCAAAGACTTGGGGCTGGTGGTGGGCGACCGTTTGGGTTTTGACATCGCTGGCCAAGTGGTGCAAGCGCGCATCACCAGCGTGCGCAAGCTCGACTGGGCTTCGATGCGGGTGAACTTCTTTGTGGTCTTTGCACAAGGCCAAATGCCCGACGTGCCTTTGTCTTACATCAGCGCGTTTCGAGCACCACCCGACCCGAGTTTTGACAACCGCTTGGTGCGCCAATTCCCCAACATCACCCAGGTCGACCTGACGCAAACCTTGGCCCAGGTCCAGCGCGTGTTGGGTCAGGTGATCGCGGCGGTCGAGTTCTTGTTCGTCTTCACCCTCGCCGCGGGTTTGGTGGTGCTGATGACGGCCATCACCGCCACGCGGGGTGAGCGCGAGCGCGAGTTCGCGATCCTGCGGGCCGTGGGGGCGAGCTCGGCCTTGCTGCGCCAGGTGCAGCGCATCGAGTTGCTCGGCGTGGGTTTGTTGGCGGGCTTCTTGGCCTCGGTGGTGGCCGTGGCGGTGGGCTGGGCGTTGGCGCGTTGGGTGTTTGAGTTTGCTTGGACGCCCCAAATTTGGGTGCCCTTGGCCGGCTCGTTGGGTGGCGCGGTCTTGGCCTTGTTGGCCGGTTGGTGGGGCTTGCGCGGTGTGCTCAACACGCCGGTGATGACCACCTTGCGCCGGGCCACGCAGAACTGATCAGCCGCCGCTGAGCAAGACCAGCAGCGCGCCCGCGCCGCCTTGTGCGGGGCGGGCTTGCACGAACACCATCACCTCGTGTTTTTGCACCAACCAGCGCAGCACACGGCCTTTGAGCACGGGCGCGCGGCCCGGTGAGCCCAAGCCTTTGCCGTGCACCACGCGCACGCAGCGCACGCCTTGCTGGTGGGCTTCGCGCAAGAACTGCCCCAAGGTTTCGCGGGCCTCGTCGGTGCGCAGGCCGTGCAGGTCGATGTGGCGCTGGATGCTCCAGTGCCCTTCGCGCAGTTTGCGCACCACATCAGCCCCCACGCCGGGGCGTGCGAAGCTCAGCTGGTCATCGGTTTGCAGCAAGGTCTCGACATCGAACTCGTCGGACAGGGCCTCTTGCATGACGCGTTGTTCGTCGGCTTGTCGTTGGATCGGTTGGGCGCTGGGCGCGGGCGGGGTGTGCAGCAGGCGCTCGCTGGCCGGGATGGGCCGCACCGTGCCCACCGAGCGGGTGAACAGCTCGCGCTCGCGTTGCTCGGTCAAGGCGCGCGCCAGCGCCGCTTGGCGTTCGGCGGCCTCAGCGGCGGCGCGTTCGCGCAAGGTGCGTTGGATGTTGGCAAGGTCGGCCAGCGATTGGGCTTTCATGCCCGGCATTGTGGCCCAGCCCCGAAGGCGGGGTTCAGACCAAGCCCATTTCGGCCATGGAGGCGGCGCGCTCGCGGGTGACGATGAAGTGGTCGAGCACCCGAACGTCCACCATGGCCAGGGCCGATTTGAGGGTTTGGGTGAGCACCTCGTCGGCGCGCGAGGGTTCGGCCACGCCGCTGGGGTGGTTGTGCGCCAAGACCACGGCGGCGGCTTGGTGGTGCAGGGCGCGCAAGACCACCTCGCGCGGGTAGACGCTGGTTTGCGTGAGCGTGCCGCGAAACAGCTCCTCCCAGCCCAGCCAGCGGTTTTGGCTGTTGAGGTAGAGCACGGCAAACACCTCGTGCGGTCGCGCGCCGAGTTGCAGCTGCAAATACTGGCGCACGGACTGCGGGCTGTCGAAGACCGGGGCTTGGGTCATTTCTTGGGTCAGGGCGCGGCGCGTGAGCTCGAGCACCGCCACCAATTCGGCGCGTTTGGCGGGCCCCAAGCCTTTGGTGTGTTGCAGGGCCTCTAGCGGGGTGTTCAGCAAACCGGCCACGCCACCAAAGCCATCCAACAATTCTTGTGCCAAGGCCAGGACGTGTTTGCCTTTGATGCCGGTGCGCAGCAAGAGCGCCAGCAATTCGGCGTCGCTCAAGGCGCTGGGGCCGCGTTGCAAGAGTTTTTCTCGTGGCCGGGTGTCGGCGGGCAGGCTTTTCAGCCCAGAAATCGGGGCTTGCATGGGCGCTCCTGTGGGGGTGGACCAGACTTTTTACAATAGGGGGTCTTGGCTGGGGCGTTCTGGAAGAGCCCCCCGTGTGCTTTGGCACAGGCCTTCCCTGAATTCACCACAGCAACACACCATGCCCCACGTCGAAGAAGGTTCTTTCCTGACCCTGCACTACCGGATGTCGGGCCCCCAAGGGCAGGTCATCATCAACACCTTTGGGGGCCAACCGGCCACGCTCAGCTTGGGGGCGGGTGAACTCTCGCCGGCCATCGAGCGGCGCTTGCTGGGCCTCGAAGAGGGCGTGCACACGACCTTGGAGTTGGACGACGGCGAGGCTTTTGGCGAACGCCAGCCCGAGATGGTGCAGTGGGTGGCGCGCAAGCTCATGACCCAGCTCAGCGACGCCCAACAGCAATACGTTGAAGGCGATGTGGTGCAGTTCCCCACGCCCGACGGCCGTGGCCAGTACGCTGGCACGGTGATCGAAGTGCGCGAGGACGGCGCGATTTTGTTTGATTTCAACCACCCACTGGCCGGCCAGCCCGTGAGTTTTGAAGTCCAAATCATAGGGGTGTTGTGATGCCAGCCAAAAACGTGGAAGTGTTGATGGCCGAGCCCCGGGGCTTTTGTGCCGGTGTGGACCGCGCGATTGAAATTGTCGAACGCGCTTTGACCAAGTTCGGTCGACCGATTTATGTGCGCCACGAAATCGTGCACAACACCTTTGTGGTCAACGACCTCAAGGCCAAAGGCGCCATCTTCATTGAGGAGCTCAGCGACGTGCCCGCGGGCGCGACGCTGGTGTTTTCCGCGCACGGCGTGAGCCGCGCCATCCAAGAGGAAGCCGCTCGCTTGGGCTTCCAAATTTTTGACGCCACCTGCCCCTTGGTCACCAAGGTGCACGTCGAAGTGGCCAAACTGCACAAAGAGGG
>DAISXI010000095.1:0-7520 GCA_036825935.1 Hydrogenophaga sp. | reverse complement strand
CCGGACTCACTGATGAGCAAACGCTGCTCGCCCACGTCGGCCATGATCGACAAGGTGGTGTCGAGCGACACCTCGAAGGTGTGCAGGTTGCGGTTGTTCACCCCCAAGAGCGGGGTTTTCAAGCGCAGTGCGCGCTCACATTCGGCGCGGTCGTGCACCTCCACCAACACCGCCATGTTCAGACCCAAGGCCAAGGCCTCGAAATCGGCCATTTGCGCGTCGTCCAAGCAGGCGGCGATCAGGAGCACCGCATCGGCGCCCATGGCTCGGGCTTCGTAAATTTGGTAGGCGTCGACCATGAAGTCTTTGCGCAAGACGGGCAAGTCGCAACTGGCGCGGGCTTGTTTGAGGTAGTCGGAGCTGCCTTGGAAGAAATCTTTGTCGGTGAGCACCGACAGACAAGCCGCGCTCACGCCCTTGACGCCTTCGGCATAACTCTGGGCGATGTCGGCGGGGATGAAGTCTTCGCGCAACACGCCTTTGGATGGGCTGGCTTTTTTCACTTCGGCGATCACCGCCGCATGACCGGCGGCGATTTTGGCGCGCAAAGCGCCTTCGAAATCGCGCGTGAGCACCCGGCTCTCGGCATCGGCTCGCACCATCTCCAAGGACTTGCGCTCACGCGCCGTGGCCACCTCTTGGTGCTTGACCTCGACGATTTTTTTCAGGATGTCACTCATGCGGCGGCTTTCTGTGTAGCGGATATCAAACGGTCCAAGCGGGCTTGTGCGGCCCCGCTGGCCAAGGCCTCGCGTGCCAGCGCAATGCCGGCCTCCATGGTGTCGGCCACATTGGCGGCGTACAGCGCCACGCCCGCGTTGAGCACCACGATGTCGCGCGCAGGACCGGCCTCGTTGGCCAAGACCCCCAGCAACATGGCGCGCGACTGCTCAGGTGTTTCCACACGCAAGGCTCGGTTGCTGCTCATGGCAAAACCAAAATCTTCGGGGTGAATTTCAAACTCGCGGACTTGGCCGTCTTTGAGCTCGCCCACCAAAGTCGACGCACCCAAGGACACCTCGTCCAAACCATCGCGGCCATACACCACCAAGGCGTGCTCGGCGCCCAAGCGCTCCAAGGCGCGCACCTGAATGCCCACCAAGTCGGGGTGGAAGACGCCCATCAGAATGTTCGGGGCGCTGGCGGGGTTGGTGAGCGGGCCCAAGATGTTGAACATGGTGCGCACACCGAGCTCTTTGCGCACCGGCGCCACGTTTTTCATCGCAGGGTGGTGGTTGGGCGCGAACATGAAACCAATACCAACGTCGGCGATGCACTGCGCGATGCGCTCCGGCGCCAAGTTGATGTTGACGCCCAAGCTCTCGAGCACGTCGGCGCTGCCGCTCTTGCTGCTCACGCTGCGCCCACCGTGTTTACTCACTCGTCCACCGGCCGCGGCCACCACGAACATGGAGCAGGTGGAGATGTTGAAGGTGTGCGAGCCATCACCACCGGTGCCCACGATGTCCACCAAATGCGTGCGGTCGGGCACCTGCACTTGGGTGGAAAACTCGCGCATGACTTGCGCGGCGGCGGTGATTTCACCGATGGTTTCTTTCTTCACGCGCAAGGCCGCGATGAAGGCCGCCAACCAGACGTGCGACACCTCACCGGCCATGATGAGGCGCATGATGTGCAGCATCTCGTCGTGGAAAATTTCGCGGTGCTCGATGACGCGCTGCAGCGCCTCGGTCGGGGTGATGGGGGGCATTGGGCTGAGCATGGCCGCTCCTTACAAAAAGTTTTTCAGCATGGCGTGGCCGTGCTCGGTGAGGATGGACTCGGGGTGGAACTGCACGCCTTGGATGTCCATCTCGGTGTGGCGCACGCCCATGATCTCGCCGTCGTCGGTCCAGGCCGTGACCTTCAGGCACGCCGGGATGGAAGCCCGCTCAATGGCCAAGGAGTGGTAACGGTTGACCTTGAAGCGCTCGGGCAGCCCAGCGAACACGCCGTCTTGGGTGGTGGAGATGACGCTGGTTTTGCCGTGCATGAGCGCTTGAGCCCGGATGATCTTGCCGCCAAACGCCGCGCCGATGCTTTGGTGACCCAAACACACGCCCAAGATGGGCAGCTGACCGGCGAAGTGTTGAATGGCGGCGACCGAAATGCCCGCCTCGGCCGGCGAACAGGGCCCTGGCGAAATCACCAAGCGATCGGGCTTTCGTGCGGCAATGCCGTCCAAGGTGATTTCGTCGTTGCGAAAGACCTCGACCTCGGCACCCAATTCGCCAAAGTACTGGACGATGTTGAAGGTGAAGCTGTCGTAGTTGTCCACCATGAGGACTTTGATCTTGCTCATTCCAAGCCCTCCTCGACCAGTTCGCTGGCGCGCAACAAGGCGCGGGCCTTGTGTTCGGTTTCTCTCCACTCCAACTCGGGCACCGAGTCGGCCACCACACCGGCGGCGGCTTGCACGTAGAGCGTTTGGTTTTTGATGATGCCGGTGCGGATCGCTATGGCCACGTCCATGTCGCCCGCAAAACTCAGGTAGCCGCAGGCGCCACCGTACAGGCCGCGCTTGGTCGGTTCGAGCTGGTCGATCAACTCCATGGCGTGCACCTTGGGGGCGCCTGTCAAGGTGCCGGCGGGGAAAGTGGCTTTGAGCACGTCCATGCTGCTGAGCGCTTGGCCGTCGGCGCCCTCGAGCAACAAGCCTTCGACATTACTCACGATGTGCATGACGTGGCTGTAACGCTCCACCACAAAGGCCTCGGTGACCTTGACGCTGCCGGTTTTGGCGATGCGCCCGATATCGTTGCGAGCCAAGTCGATGAGCATGACGTGTTCGGCCCGTTCTTTGGGATCGTTGATCAACTCGGCTTCGGCGGCCAGGTCGGCCTCGGGCGTGGCACCGCGCGGGCGCGTGCCAGCCAAGGGGCGGATGGTGACTTTTTGCCCTTCGGGCGTGGATTCTTGGCGCACCAAAATTTCGGGCGAAGCCCCCACCACGTGGGCATCACCCAAGTGGTAGTAATACATGTAGGGGCTGGGGTTGAGCGTGCGCAAGGCACGGTAGAGCGACAGCGGGCTGGCCGTGAAGCGCTTGTGGATGCGCTGGCCGACCTGCACCTGCATGAAGTCGCCCGCGGCGATGAGTTCTTTGGCACGATCCACCGCGGCCAAGTAATCGTCTTTGGCAAAGCTGCGCTGCGCGGGGTGGCTGGTGCTCGGCGCCATGGACGGCGCTTGCGCCGGCGCTTTGAGGCGCAACTTCAATTCCGCCAAGCGCGCTTGGGCCGCCGCATACGCACCGGCTTGGGTGGGGTCGGCGTAGACGATGAGCGAGAGCTTGCCCGAGAGGTTGTCGATCACCGCGAGTTCTTCGGTTTGCAACAACACGATGTCGGGCATGCCCAAATCGTCGGGTGGACAAGAGTGCACCAATTTCTTTTCGATGTGGCGCACCGTGTCGTAGCCGAAGTAACCCGCCAAGCCGCCGCAAAACCGCGGCAAGCCTGGGCGCAGCGCCACCTTGAACCGTTTTTGGTAGGCCGCCACAAAGTCCAGCGGGTTGCCGGTGTGGGTTTCCACGACCACACCCTCGGTCACGACCTCGGTTTTGGCGGCGTCACCAAAGCCGTTGGCGCGCAAGAGCGTGCGGGCCGGCAGGCCAATGAAGCTGTAGCGTCCGAAGCGCTCGCCACCGACCACCGACTCGAGCAAAAAGCTGTGCTGGCCGCCCGCTTGCACGTGGGCGAGTTTGAGGTAGAGGGACAGTGGCGTCTCTAAGTCGGCAAAGGCCTCGGCCACCAAAGGAATGCGGTTGAACCCTTGTTGGGCCAATGCTTGGAATTCGGTTTCGTTCATCGCGATGAGCCTCCGCAGCTCAAGCCCCCGGCTGGGGGTCGTTCATCAAGGACTTGTCGGCCAAAGGCACGACGGGGATCAAAACGGTGGGCCGCCTAGGCCCACGGGCGATCAGACCCGCCAGGGCCAAGCTCCCCGGTCGGCAAGACCTGTGTTGATGGTGCGGTGGATGAACATGGTGTGCAGTTTAGCAAAGGCTCAGGCCCACGCCGGATCGATCTCGTCCAAGCGGTCCACGCAAGCGCGGGCGTCCAGCTCGCGCACCGGCTCGCCGTGGTTGTAACCGTAGCTGACCAAGACCACGGGACTGCCCGCGCCGGTGGCGGCCTGCGCGTCGTTGCGCGAGTCGCCCACCATCCAAGTGTCGGCCGGGGCCGTGCCCAAGGCCTCGCAGGTGAGCAGCACCGGCAAGGGGTCGGGTTTTTTGCGCTCAAAACTGTCGCCGCCGAACACATGGTCAAAAAACCCCAACAAACCTTTGAGCTCCAACAGGTCGCGGGCGAAACCCACGGGCTTGTTGGTCAGGCAAGCCAAGGGCACGCCGGCCTGTTGCAAGCGCTGCAGGCCCTCCACCACGCCGGGGTAAACGGCCGAGTGTTGGCCGTTGTTGAAGCCGTAGTGGTGTTGGTAGCGTTCCAGCGCCAAGGCGTTGCGCTGATCTTCGGTCCAAGTCAGCAGGACTGTGCCAGCCGCCAAGACCTCGGGCAAGGCCAGTTGGTGCGCCAACACCTTGCCCACCAAGTGCCCAGAGCCTTGGCCAATGGCCCGCTCCACCGTGTGCGCGTCGACCTTGGGCAAGCCCAAATCGATCAGCATGTGGTTGAGCGAGGCGACAAAGTCGCCCAAGGTGTGGACCAAGGTGCCGTCCAGGTCGATGATGCAGGCCTTCATGCGGCCAACGCGCTGCGCATCTGGTCGATCACGTTCTTGTAGTCGGGCTTGCCAAAAATCGCACTGCCGGCCACGAAGGTGTCGGCGCCCGCGTCGGCCACGCGGCGGATGTTGTCGACCTTGATGCCGCCGTCGACCTCCAAGCGGATGTCGCGCCCGCTGCGCTCGATCCATTGGCGTGCCAATTCAACCTTGCGCAAGGCCGAGTCGATGAAGCTCTGGCCACCAAAACCAGGGTTCACGCTCATGATCAGGATGAGGTCGATCTCGTCGATGGTCCACTCCAACACGTCCAAGGACGCGGCCGGGTTAAACACCAAGCCGGCTTTGACGCCTTTGCTTTTGATCGACTGGATGCTGCGGTGCACGTGCGCGCTGGCGTCGGGGTGGAAGCTGATGAGGTCCGCGCCGGCCTCGGCAAACGAAGTGGCCAAGGCGTCCACAGGAGAAACCATCAAGTGCACGTCAATCGGAACGGCCACACCGGCGGCGGTCTTGGCGTGGGGTTTAACGGCCTGGCAAATCATGGGGCCGAAGGTGAGGTTGGGGACGTAATGGTTGTCCATCACGTCAAAGTGAATCCAGTCGGCGCCCGCGGCGATGACGTTTTTTACCTCGTCGCCCAAACGGGCGAAATCGGCTGACAAAATGGAAGGCGCGATGCGGTGGGTGGTCATGGGGGCGTCCTTGAAAACCGCTATTTTGGCAGGGCCACCGCTCGGCGGTTTAACATGCCACATGCCCGACACCTGCCTCTTCCATTGCGACGTCCGCCCACTGTACTTGCCAGAGCAATCCAGCAACGATCCGGTGCGCCACACCTTTGCCTACACCGTGACCATCACCAACGCGGGCACGGTGGCCGCCCAAGTCGTTGCACGGCACTGGGTGTTCGAGGACGACAGCGGCCACTACCAAGAGGTCAAAGGCCTGGGCGTGGTGGGCAAACAGCCCTTGCTTTCACCCGGCGAATCGTTCGAGTACACCAGCGGTGTGCAGCTGCACGCGCCCATCGGCACCATGCGCGGCGCCTTCTTTTGTGTGGGCGTCAACGGCGAACGCTTCGAAGCTCCCGTGCCCACCCTGGCCTTGATCGCCGAGGGTGCTGCGCCCGCGCCGCGCGTGCTGCACTGAGCCATGGGTGAGTTCGAGCTCATCCGCCGCCATTTCGTCAGGCCAGCACCACCGAACGCGCACGTGGTGCTGGGCATCGGCGACGACGCGGCCTTGCTGCAACCCAGCCCGGGCCAACAATGGGCCATCTCCAGCGACATGCTGGTGGCCGGTCGGCATTTTTTCCCTGACGTGTCGCCCAAGGCCTTGGGCCACAAAACCTTGGCTGTGAACCTGAGCGACTTGGCCGCCATGGGCGCGCGCCCCGTGGGATTCACCTTGGCCCTGGCCTTGCCGCAAGCCGATCACGCATGGCTCAGCGCCTTTGCCCAAGGCCTCTTCGCTTTGGCCGACGAACACGGCTGCCGCCTGATCGGCGGTGACACCACGCGCGGCCCGCTCAACCTGTGCATCACGGTGATGGGCGAAGTCGCTCCCGGCCAAGCCCTGCGGCGCGACACGGCGCAAGCGGGCGACGACCTCTACATCAGCGGCGGTTTGGGCGCCGCGCACTTGGCCTTGGCTTGGATGCAAGGCGCGCCCTGGGCACGAGAAGCCGTCGGCGGCGAACTGCCCCCTGCGCTGCGCGCCCGCTTGGAGCGCCCCACCCCGCGCGTGGCGTTGGGCCAGGCCTTGGTGGGCGTGGCGCACGCGGCCATGGACCTGAGCGATGGTTTGGCCGGTGATGTGCAACACCTGCTCACGGCCAGCGGCTGCGGTGCCGTGATCGACCTCGACGCCGCCAGCCAAGACCCCGCTTTGCACGCTTTGCCCACCGAGCTGCGCCAGCGTTGCGCGGCCGTGGGCGGCGACGATTACGAGCTGCTGTTCACCGCCGCGCCCGAACAACGCGCCGCCGTGCTGGCCGCCGCCGAGCGTTCGCAAACGCCGGTGACGCGCATCGGTCACATCACCGCAGGCTCGGGTGTGCAATGGCAAAGCGCTGGTGGTCAGCGGCTCACCGCGGACTGGCAAAGCTTCGATCACTTTGCCCAATAATCCCCCCATGACCACGACCCCCAGCGAGGCCTTGCCCGCCCCCCTCCTGCGACCCGGTTGGCGCTTTTTGTTCAGCCATCCCGCGCACTTCATCGCCTTGGGCGCGGGCTCGGGTTTGGCGCGCGTGGCACCCGGCACCAGCGGCACGCTGTGGGCTTGGGTGGCTTTCCTGTTCATGGACCCTTGGCTCACCGACCTCGGCTGGGCCAGCGTCATCGTGCTGGGTTTTCTGATCGGCTGGTGGGCTTGTACCGTGACCGCTCGCCACATGGGCGTGGCCGATTCGGGTCACATCGTGTGGGACGAGGTGATCGCGTTTTGGCTGGTCTTGTGGATGGTCTCGCCCAGTGGCTTGCTGGCGCAGTTCGCGGCGTTTGCTCTGTTTCGCCTGTTGGACTCGGTCAAGGTGGGGCCCATGGCTTGGGCCGACCGTCACTTCAAAGGCTTTGGTCCCCGCGGTGGTTTTGGGATTTTGTTCGACGACCTCTTGGCCGCCTTTTGTACTTTGCTCCTGGTCGCAGCATGGCGGTTTTGAACGGCACCCTCACCGACTTGGCGCACGCGTTGATCGCACGCGGCTGGTGTTTGGCCACAGCCGAGAGCTGCACCGGCGGGCTGGTGTCGGCGGCCTGCACCGAACTCAGCGGTTCCAGCGAGTGGTTTGAACGCGGTTTTGTGACCTACTCCAACGCCGCCAAAACCGAGAT
>DAISXI010000094.1:0-7531 GCA_036825935.1 Hydrogenophaga sp. | reverse complement strand
CAATCGTGCCAACGTTGACGTGCGGCTTGGTCCGCTCAAATTTTTCTTTTCCCATGATTCAATTCCTAAAATGAACAAGCCCGTGTGTGTTTAAGGTTTCCAGCACGGGCCTGCCACGGGCAGCAGGCCCACCGCATCAGCGGCGCCGAAGACCGGTTTAAAAATTACTTCGAACGCGAGGCCACGATGGCCTCGGCCACGTTGCGAGGTGCTTCGGCGTAGTGCTTGAACTCCATGGAGTAGGTGGCACGGCCTTGGGACATTGAACGCAGGGTGGTGGAGTAACCGAACATTTCAGACAAAGGCACTTCGGCGCGGATGGCTTTACCACCGCCGACCATGTCTTCCATGCCCTGGACCATGCCGCGGCGGCTGGACAAGTCGCCCATCACGTTACCGGCGTAGTCTTCGGGGGTTTCCACTTCCACCGACATCATCGGCTCGAGGATGACGGGGCTGGCTTTCTTGCAGCCTTCTTTGAAACCAAAGATGGCGGCCATCTTGAAGGCCATTTCGGAGGAGTCCACATCGTGGTACGAACCGAAGTGCAAGGTCACCTTGACGTCGACCACGGGGTAGCCGGCCAACACACCAGTGGTCAGGGCTTCAATGACGCCCTTTTCCACAGCTGGAATGTATTCGCGTGGCACCACGCCGCCTTTGATGGCGTCGACGAACTCAAAACCTTTGCCGGCTTCGTTGGGTTCGATCTTGAACACCACGTGACCGTACTGACCCTTACCACCGGACTGACGCACGAACTTACCTTCGGCTTCGTCGACGTTCTTGCGGATGGTTTCGCGGTAAGCCACTTGAGGCTTGCCCACGTTGGCTTCCACACCGAATTCGCGCTTCATGCGGTCAACGATGATTTCCAAGTGCAACTCGCCCATACCGGCGATGATGGTCTGACCCGATTCTTCGTCGGTCTTGACGCGGAACGATGGATCTTCTGCGGCCAAACGCTGCAAAGCGATGCCCATCTTTTCTTGGTCGGCCTTGGTCTTGGGCTCCACGGCCTGTGCGATCACAGGCTCAGGGAACACCATGCGCTCGAGCATGATCACGGCATCGGGATCGCACAAGGTTTCACCGGTGGTGACGTCCTTCAAGCCCACGCAAGCGGCGATGTCGCCGGCGCGAATTTCTTCAACTTCTTCGCGGTTGTTGGCGTGCATCTGAACGATACGGCCAATGCGCTCTTTCTTGCCCTTGATGGGGTTGAAGACGGTGTCGCCTTTTTTCAGCACACCGGAGTACACGCGCACAAAAGTCAACTGGCCCACGTAGGGGTCGGTCATCAACTTGAACGCCAAGGCGGAGAGCTTCTCGCTGTCATCGGCCTTGCGGGTGGTGACGGCGTCGTCTTCGTCGGTGCCTCCCACGGGCGGGATGTCCACAGGCGAAGGCAAGAAGTCGATCACGGCGTCGAGCATGCGCTGAACGCCTTTGTTCTTGAACGCGGTGCCGCACAGCATGGGCTGGATTTCGGTGGCCAAGGTGCGGGTGCGAATGCCGAGCTTGATTTCGGCTTCGGTGAGATCGCCTTCTTCGAGGTATTTGTTCATCAGCTCTTCGCTGGACTCAGCGGCGGCTTCGAGCAACTTCTCGCGCCACTCTTCGGCTTGTGCCTGGAGTTCAGCGGGGATGTCTTTGAATTCGAACTTCATGCCTTGTGAGGCTTCGTCCCAGATGATGGCTTTCATCTTGATGAGATCAATCACGCCCGTGAAGTTTTCTTCAGCGCCGATCGGGATCACGATGGCAACGGGGTTGGCCTTGAGGCGCAAACGCATCTGGTCGTAGACCTTGAAGAAGTTGGCACCGGTGCGGTCCATCTTGTTCACGAAGGCCAAGCGTGGCACTTTGTACTTGTTGGCCTGACGCCAAACGGTTTCGGACTGGGGCTGAACGCCACCCACCGCGCAATACACCATGCAAGCGCCGTCCAAGACGCGCATGGAGCGCTCCACCTCAATGGTGAAGTCCACGTGGCCGGGGGTGTCGATGATGTTGAAGCGGTGCTCTTCAAAAGAAGAGTCCATGCCCTTCCAAAAACAGGTGGTGGCCGCCGAGGTGATCGTGATGCCACGCTCTTGCTCTTGCTCCATCCAGTCCATGGTGGCGGCGCCGTCGTGAACTTCACCAATTTTGTGGTTCACGCCGGTGTAGAAAAGAATGCGTTCGGTGGTGGTGGTTTTACCAGCATCGATGTGCGCGGAAATACCGATGTTGCGGTAACGCTCGAGGGGCGTGCTGCGGGCCATAAGAAAACTCCTGAATGGGGCAAGCCCGCCGCCCTTTTGGGGCATCGCGGGCTCGCCGAGAAAGACGGAAAAACGTTGTGCTTAGAAGCGGAAGTGGCTGAAGGCTTTGTTGGCTTCGGCCATGCGGTGCACTTCGTCGCGCTTCTTCATGGCGCCGCCGCGGCCTTCGTTGGCTTCGATCAGCTCGTTGGCCAGGCGCAGGGCCATGGACTTCTCGCTGCGCTTGCGGGCGGCTTCTTTGATCCAGCGCATGGACAGGGCCAGGCGACGCACAGGGCGCACTTCGACGGGCACTTGGTAGTTCGCACCACCGACACGGCGGGACTTGACTTCCACCATGGGCTTGACGTTGTTGATGGCGGTGCTGAAAGCTTCCAACGGGTCTTTACCCGTCTTCTTTTCGATCTGCTCCAGAGCACCGTAGATGATGCGCTCGGCGACGGCTTTCTTGCCGCCTTCCATGATCACGTTCATGAACTTGGAGAGCTCGACATTGCCGAACTTGGGATCCGGCAGGATTTCACGTTTAGGGACTTCGCGACGACGTGGCATGTTTCACCTCAAAAATTTGCTTCAGTTGACACCCTTTGGGGTGTCGCGAGCGACCATCAGGCCCCTCACTTACTCGACCCGACGCCAACATGGCGCTTTGGGGTCACTACGTTTGCACGACCAGCCAGGCCACACAAACACCGACGATTCAATTCCAGCGACAGGGCTTATTTGGCCTTGGGCTTCTTGGCACCGTACTTGGAGCGCGACTGCTTTCGGTCTTTCACGCCCTGCAAGTCGAGCGAGCCGCGAACGATGTGGTAACGCACACCGGGCAAGTCTTTGACACGACCGCCGCGAACCAGCACGACGCTGTGTTCTTGCAGGTTGTGACCCTCACCGCCGATGTAAGAGATAACCTCAAAACCGTTGGTCAAGCGCACTTTGGCGACTTTACGCAGAGCGGAGTTGGGCTTTTTGGGCGTGGTGGTGTACACACGGGTGCAGACACCGCGACGCTGCGGGCAATTTTCCATGGCCGGGCTCTTCGATTTGATCTGTTCGACCTCTCGACCGTGGCGCACGAGTTGATTAATGGTTGGCATGAAACGTCCCTAAACGTTTGAAAAAATAACGAAAACGTGAACTTCTCGGAAGATTCCGAAAAGCCCTCCAATGTAGCACAAGGCGCAAAAATCTCCAAATCGGGCGCGAAACCCCCGCTGATTCATTGCACCCAGAGTCGCAAAGCGTCCCAACCCCGCCCCCAAACCCCCGCCTGAGGCACGGGTTGCAAGACGCTCAAGGGGTACTCTTGGATCAACGCGCCTTGGGCCGAGCGCACCCGCAAGGTACCCAAAACCTGGCCTCGCAGCAAAGGCGCGAGCAAGCGCTGCGGGCGAACCAGCTCGGTGCGCATACCCGCCGCCGAACCCATGGGCACGGTGACCACCACGCCGTCGGGGTGGCCCAAATCCACCGTGGGCGACTGCCCCATCCACACAGGCAGCGTCACCGCAGCTTGGCCAGGCTGCAACAAACGCACCGCCTCGAAAGCGCCAAAGCCCCAATTCAACAACTTTTGGCTGTCGCGGGCCCGATCATCGTCGCTGGTGGCACCCCACACCAACGCCAACAGCCGGCGCTCGCCTGGCGCGCCGCCAACCGACATCAAGGGCCGTTTGGCGGTGCTGGCCAAGGCCCAGCCCAAGCCCTCACCTTGCGCAGCCATCAAGCCGTCCACCGACGGATCGCGCGTGAGCAAAGGATTGGGGTTGGCGTCGTTGACCTGTGGGGCTTGAGCCCAGCGGTAACGGGCTTGACCCCAGAGGGCTTGGCGCGTGGGGAAATCCCGCCACACGCGCATCGCCAGCTGGGCTGTATCGCGCATGGTCGTGACCTGCCCAGATTGCGACTCACCGGTAGGGTTGAGGTAGCGCGTGGCGCCCATGCCCAAGGCCTGTGCTTGGCGGTTCATCTGCGCCACGAAACGCTCCGAAGTCCCCGATACCGCCTCGGCCAACACCAAGGCAGCGTCGTTGCCCGATTGCACAAGCAAGCCCTGCACCAGCTCCGACACGGGCACCTGCGCGCCAACAGGCACAAACATCAATGGGCCAGGCACGGCCGCGGCGCGCTCGCTCACGGGCACGGCTTGGTCCCAGCGCAACTGCCCGCTTTTGAGGGCATCCAACACCAGATAAGCCGTCATGAGCTTGGCCCAGCCGCCCGGCTCTACCGGCGTGTCCAAGCCGCGCGCAGACAAGCGCTGACCGCTGCTGAGATCCCACAAACCGTGGGCGGTCGAGGTCAATTCGGGCGGGGTGGGGGATTGGGCCGCCGCGGTGGCACACGCGCACACCGCCGCACAGGCCAAGGCCCAGCGGCGCATCAAACGAAACGGCACACCAGGTCCTTGAGCAAGGGCAGTTGACCATGAAAGAAGTGGCCGCCGGCGGGCACCACCGTGACCGGCAAGGCCTGCGGGCGCGCCCAGTCCATGACCGAGGCCAGCGGCACCGTGTCGTCCTGCTCGCCATGGATCACCAAGGTGCGGGCGTGCAGGTCGGGCGCAATCGGCTCAGCCGCAAAACGGCTGGTTGCCGTGCCCACCAGGACGATGCGGTGCACGTCGCGCTCAGGGGCCAAGCGCGCCACCGCATGGGTGGTGACAAACGCCCCGAACGAAAACCCCGCCAAACACAGGGGACCCGACGGGGCTTGCGCTTGCACCACGGCCAACAGGTCGTCGAGTTCGCCACGGCCTTCGTCGTAAACGCCACTGCTACGGCCCACGCCGCGAAAATTCCAACGCACCGCCAACCAACCCTGTTGCACGCAAGCGCGCGCCACGGTTTGCACCACCTTGTTGCTCATGGTGCCGCCGTGCAAAGGGTGTGGATGGGCAATCAGCGCACAGCCGCGCGGCTCGCCCCTGGGGCGGTCCAGCGCCACCTCCAAATCACCGGCCGGCCCCGCTTGCAGCAGCACCTCGGTCTGTGCGTTCATGCTCAGCGCCCCACGTCGGCGGGCAGCACCAAGCGCTCAACCACTTGGCCATCGCGCAGGTGCGATTGCACGATCTCGTCGATGTCGCTGTTGTCGACAAAGCTGTACCAAACCCCTTCGGGGTAGACCACCGCCACCGGGCCACCGGCGCAGCGGTCCAAGCAGCCCGCTTTGTTCACCCTCACCTGCCCAGGGCCGGACAAACCGAGTTGTTTGATTTGGTTTTTGCAATGGTCAAACCCGGCCTGAGCGGAGGCTTGCGCACAGCAAGCCTCGTTGTTCGGGCGTTGGTTCAAACAAAAAAAGATGTGCCGTTGGTAATAGGCCACGGGGCTGGGGGCTGGTGCGTTCATGCCACCATTCTAGGTGGCGACGCCACCGAGCGCTGCCTCACCAACGCCGAGTCGGTCGGCGCCAAACACCTCGCACGCCCACCCACAGCGCCACAAACGGCCACACCCAACCCAGCCACTGCGTCACCCCATGGAAGTGGATGAATTGCCCCTGCTCCCAAGCGCCCAAGGATTGGTCAAAGTAGGGACTCACCGCCGCAGCATTGAGCAGGTACACGCTGGTCAACACCGAAGCGACCAAGACCGCGCTGCACCAGCGCCTGGGCAAGCCCAAAAACACCAAACCCGCCAAAGCCGCCCAAGTCAAACCCAACCACACTGGCACGCTCAGCCACGCCCAAGCCTGCGCGGGGCTCCAAGTCAGGGCGGTCGACAAGGCCGGCACCAAGGCCACCATGACCAACCACACACACCAAAACACCCAGCGTTTACGTCCATCGCGAATTTCAGCGTAGCCCAGCAACAAGGGCGTCAGCGCACCCAAACCGATGCACACCGACTCCCAACCGGGGCTCAAGGGCAACAGGTTCAAGACCGCGGTGTTGGGGACCACATCGGCCCATGGCGTGAGCGCCGTCCAAGCGGCGGCGGCCAGCAAACTTCTTTCGGCCACCTGTCCCAAACCAAAGGGCACCGAAGGCGGGTACATCAGCGCCAAGGGCCACAAGGCCAACAACACCAAAGCACCGTGCGTGGTGGGTTCAAACCAATCGTCGCGAAACTGGTTCCAGCGCCGCATCAAGCCCATGCGCTCCAAGGCCACCGCCACGCCCGCGCCCAACACCGCGCCCAGCGTGTTCAAGGCCCAATCCACATTCGACGGCACGCGACGTGGCAAGTAGTTTTGCAAGGCCTCCAGCCCAAACGACAAGGCCGAAGACAGCAAACACGCCCAAACAAAGCTGCGCCGCCATTCGGAGCGCACCATCGCCAAAGCCAACAAAAAACCCAAGGGGGCGTAACCCAAGAGGTTGGCACCCACGTCGAAGCTGGTCAAGTACTGGGGCCACGGCGCCGTCAAAAACGACCACGGGGCCAAACCTTGTGTGCGCCAACCTTCAAAGGGGTACAGGCTGGCATAGACCACCACACCCGCAAACAGGGCCGACAGCGGCCAAGCCGATGAGCGCCCGTGCATGGCCATCAGAACGGTTTGACGACCACCAAGATCACCGCGACGAGCAAGAAGATCACCGGCACCTCGTTGAACCAGCGGTACCAAACGTGGCTGCGTGTGTTCTCGCCGCGCTCCCATTGGCGCAAGTGACGGCCGCACAAGTGGTGGTAGCCCAAGGTCAGGATGATGAACAACCACTTGGCGTGCATCCACCCATTGCCCGGGCCAAAGCCAATTTTGTAACCCGCCCACAACCACAGGCCCAAGCCTACGGCGGGGACCGCCAACAGGTTGGTGAAACGCATGAGCTTGCGCGCCATCAACAGCAAGCGATCGCGTTCGGCCGTGCTGTCCGCCGGCACCATGGCCAAGTTCACGAAGATGCGCGGCAGGTAAAACAAGCCGGCGAACCAGCTGGCCACGAAGACGATGTGAAGGGCTTTGATCCAGAGCATGGGCTCAGTGTAGCCCGGTCCAGTCAAAAAAAACCCGACCGCAGGGGTCGGGTGGGAAGCCTTTTTGCTGTCACACAAATCAGGCACCCGCTCAGGGAGGAAAAGCGGGGAACCCAGCCCAGAAGCCGGGTTCAGGGTAAATCCTAACCGAGCCCCACACCCCCGGGCAAGCACTGCCCACGATGTGTCTGACTTTTGTCACAATCCCAGCATGCACACCCCAGCACCCTACCCCCTCAGCCGCCCGCGCCGCTTGCGCCGCGATGCCTTCAGCCGCAACCTCGTGCGCGAGCACAGCCTGAGCAGCCACGACCTGATCTACCCGGTCTTTGTGCTCGA
>DAISXI010000093.1:0-7572 GCA_036825935.1 Hydrogenophaga sp. | reverse complement strand
GCCTCTTTGTGGCGCACGCCAAAGCGGTGTTCTTCGTCGATGATGAGCAGGCCCAAGTTTTTGAACTGGGTTTTCTCGCTCAGCAATTTGTGCGTGCCCACCACGATGTCCACCGTGCCGTCGGCGATGCCTTTCATGGCGGCGGTGATTTCTTTTTGTGAGCGAAAGCGGCTCATCTCGGCGATCTTCACCGGCCACTTGGAAAAGCGGTCCATCAGGGTCTGGAAGTGCTGCTCGGCCAAGAGCGTGGTGGGCGCCAAAAACGCCACTTGACGCCCGCCGGTCACGGCCACAAAGGCCGCGCGCAGCGCCACCTCAGTTTTGCCAAAGCCCACATCGCCGCAAACCAAGCGGTCCATCGGGCGCGGGCTGATCATGTCTTGAATGACGGCGTGGATGGCCGCTTTTTGGTCGGCGGTCTCTTCAAAACCAAAGTCGTTGGCGAAGGTTTCGTAGTCCTGTGGGCTGTAGCGAAACGCGTGGCCCACGCGCGCAGCTCGGCGGGCGTAGATGTTGAGCAACTCGGCCGCGGCGTCGCGCACCTGTTCGGCCGCTTTGCGTTTGGCCTTTTCCCATTGACCGCTGCCGAGCTTGTGCAGCGGCGCTTCGTCGGCGCTCACACCGGTGTAGCGGCCGATCAGGTGCAACTGGCTCACGGGCACGTACAGCACCGCATCGGCCGCGTACTCCAAGTGCAAGAACTCTTGCAAGGCGGGCGTGCCATCGGCGTTGACCTCGCCCATGTCCATGTTGATGAGCCCGCGGTAGCGCCCAATGCCGTGTGCGCTGTGCACCACCGGGTCGCCCACGTTGAGCTCAGAGAGGTCTTTGATCAGCGCCTCCACGTCGCTGACCTGTTCTTGCTTGCGCCGTCGCCGCGCCGCGCCGTTGGCCGCGAACAGCTCGGTCTCGGTGACCAAGTCCACCGCGTGCTCAAGCCAAGCAAAGCCGGTGTGCAGCGCGGCCGTGGCGATGCCGATGCGCTCATCGCACGCCACGAACTCGCTCAAGCTGTCAAAGGCCGGCGGGCTCAAGCCACTGGCGCGGATGAAGTCCAATAAGCTCTCGCGCCGGCCATCGCTTTCGGCCAAGATCAACACCCGATGCCCACTGCCATCCATGTGCGTCTTGAGCTTGAGCAAAGGATCGCTCGCACCGCGCACCGCCGCCACATCCGGCAAAGCCAAACATTCGGGGTCAGATTCCGATTCCGCTGACGTTTTCAACACCCACACCGGGTGCTCGCGCACGCGCTGGTGAAACGCCTCCGAGCTCAAAAACAAAGCGCTGGGTGGCAACACCGGGCGCTCGGGGTCGCCTTGGAGCAAGCGGTGGCGGTCTTGCGTGTCTTGCCAAAAGCGCTGAAAGGCTGGCTCCACGTCGCCGTGCAGCACCACGCCCGCGTGCTCGCCCAGGTAGTCGAACACGGTGGCCGTGTCTTCAAAGAACAGCGGCAGGTAGTACTCGATGCCCGCGGTGGCCACGCCGTTGCCCATGTCTTTGTAGATGCGGCTCTTGGTTGGGTCACCGTCCAAGAGTTCGCGCCAGCGTTGGCGAAACAGCGCGCGCGCGGCGTCGTCCATGGGGAACTCGCGACCGGGCAACAAGCGCACCTCGGGCACGGGGTACAGGCTGCGCTGGCTGTCGGGGTCGAAGGTGCGGATGGAGTCGATCTCGTCGTCGAACAAATCCACGCGGTAAGGCACCAGCGAGCCCATGGGGAAGAGGTCGATCAGGCCGCCGCGCACCGCGTACTCGCCGGGGCTGACCACCTGTGTGACGTGTTGGTAACCCGCCAAGGTGAGCTGGCTCTTGAGCTGTGCTTCGTTCAAGCGCTGCTTGACCTTGAACTCGAAGGTGTAGGCCGCCAAAAACGCAGGCGGCGCCAAACGGTACAGGGCCGTGGTGGCGGGGATGATGACCACGTCGGCGTCGCGCTGCCCGCCGTGGCCGAAGATGCGCCACAGCGTGGCCAAGCGCTCCGAGATCAGGTCTTGGTGCGGCGAAAACGTGTCGTAGGGCAGGGTTTCCCAATCCGGGAACAAGGCGGTGCGCACGCCGGGCGAGAAAAACGCCAGCTCGTCTTGCAAGCGTTGGGCGTCGCTGGCGTCGGTCGTGACGATGGCGAGCAAGCGCCCCTGCGCCTGTTCACGCTCGGCCAAGCGGCCCAGCGCCAGGGCGTCGGCGCTGCCGAACGGGCGCGGCAAGGTGTGGCGTTGACCGGCTTTGAGGGGAGGGAATTGCATGCGTGTCCTGTGGGTATCAACACAAAACCCCCCTGCCTGTTCGGGAGGGGGGAAGGGTGCTGTTCCAGTCGATTCTAAAATGGGCGCATGAAACCTTGCCTCGAGCCCCGTTGTTATGCCTTGGTGCCCTGTGCCGGTACAGGCTCAAGGGCGGGCACGGCGCAGCCCAAGCAATACACCGCTTTGGCCGGACGGGCCTTGGTTTTGCACACCTTGGACGCTCTGCGCGCGGTGCCCCGCTTGGCCCACGTGTTGGTGGTGATCGCGCCCGACGACGGCCAATGGGCCACCTTGAACGCGCCCGATGACGCGCGCACCTCGGTGGCGCCCTGCGGCGGCGACACGCGCGCGGCCAGCGTCTTTCAAGGCTTGACGGCCTTGGTGGCGCTCGGCGCCCAAGCAAACGACTGGGTGCTGGTGCACGACGCGGCGCGTTGCTTGGTCTTGCCCAGCGACATCGATGCGCTGATCGACGCTGTGCGGGACGACCCGGTGGGCGGCCTTTTGGCTGTGCCCGTGCCCGATACTTTGAAGGCCGAAGCCGATGGTCGCGTGCTGCGCACCGTCGACCGCCAGCACCAGTGGTTGGCGCAAACCCCGCAAATGTTCCGCGTGGGCGACCTGCAAACCGCCTTGCAAGCCGCGCAAGCCCAAGACTTTGCCGGCATCACCGACGAGGCCAGCGCCATCGAAGCCCAAGGCCACTCGCCGCGCTTGGTGCGCGGCAGCACCCACAACATCAAAGTCACTTGGCCAGAAGATTTCGCTTTGGCCGAAGCCCTCATCCGGAGCCGTTCATGAGCATGTCGATTCGCGTTGGAGAAGGGTGGGACACCCACGCCTTGGTGGCCGGTCGGCCCCTGATTTTGGGCGGTGTGCACATCCCGCACCCCACAGGCCTGATGGGCCACTCGGATGCCGACGCGCTGCTGCACGCCATCACCGACGCCTTGTTTGGCGCGGCCGCGCTCGGCGACATTGGCCGACACTTCAGCGACACCGACCCCGCCTTCAAAGGCGCGGACTCCCTGGTGTTGTTGCGCGAAGCCGCGGCGCGTGTGCGCGCGGCGGGCTTTGAGATCGGCAACATCGACAGCACGGTGGTGGCGCAAGCGCCCAAGCTCGCGCCGCACATCGACGCCATGCGCCGCAACATCGCACAAGCCGTGGGCGTGGACTTGGCTTGCGTCAACGTCAAAGCCAAAACCGCCGAAAAAATGGGCCCAGTGGGCGAAGGCCGGGCCATGGAGGCCCGGGCCGTGGCGCTGATCAGCCGCGTGGGCTGAGCGCACTGTTCGGGTTTATTGGGCGACCCAGCCGCCGTCCATGTTCCAGGCCACGCCGCGCACGTTGTTGCCCGCGGCCGAGCAGAAAAACACCGCCAGCTCGCCCAACTCCTCGGGCGTGGTGAACTGCATCGAGGGCTCTTTCTCGCCCAACAAGACCTTCTTGGCGTCCTCGTTGGACAAGCCCAGCGCGGCGGCCTTGGCGTCGACCTGTTTTTGCACCAGTGGCGTGAGCACCCAACCGGGGCAAATCGCGTTGCAGGTCATGCCGGTGGTGGCATTTTCCAGCGCGGTGACCTTGGTCAGGCCGACCACACCGTGTTTGGCCGCCACGTAGGCCGACTTCTCGGCCGAGCCCACCAAACCGTGCACCGAGGCCACGTTGATGATGCGGCCCCAGTTGGCCGCTTGCATGGCGGGCAGGGCGCAGCGCGTGGTGTGGAACGCGCTGGAGAGGTTGATGGCGATGATCGCGTCCCAACGCTCGGTGGAGAAATTTTCGATCTTGCTCACGTGCTGAATGCCCGCGTTGTTCACCAAAATGTCCAGCGAACCCCACTGCGCTTGCGCGAACTTCACCATGTCTTCAATTTGGTCCACGCGGCTCATGTCCGCGCCGTGGTACGCCACCTTCACGCCCAAGGCTGCGATCTCGGCCTTGGGGCCCTCGACATCACCGAAGCCGTTGAGCACGATGTTGGCGCCTTGGCGCGCCAAAGCCTTGGCAATGCCCAGACCGATGCCGCTGGTGGATCCGGTGACGAGGGCGGTTTTGTTTTTCAACATGCGGGGAACTCCGTTGCATTACGATGGAGCACCAGTTTATGACCTTTCCCCTACTCCAACATGACACCGTCCAAGGCCTGAAGGCCCCGGGTGGTGCGGCCCGCCAAGTCGCCAGCTGGGTCTGGCCTTGCCAAAACCCCAACAGCCGCCACTGGGTGGTGTGTGTGCACGGCCTCACGCGCCAAGCGCGCGACTTCGATGTGCTGGCCCAAGCCCTGCAGACCCATGCCCGCGTCATCAGCATCGACGTGGCCGGGCGCGGCCAAAGCGATTGGCTGGAAGACGCCAGCGGCTACCACGTCGGCACCTACGTGGCCGACATCGCGCAGCTGCTCATGCAGTGGCGCACAGCGCACCCCGAGGCGCTGATCGACTGGGTCGGCACCAGCATGGGCGGGCTCATTGGCATGGCCTTGGCCGCTCAGCCCGCTTTCGCGCCGCGCCGATTGGTGCTCAACGACGTGGGCCCGGTGCTGGAGTGGACCTCGCTCAAGCGCATCGGCGAATACGTGGGCAAGAACCCCAGCTTCGACAACGAAGACCAAGCCGTGGCCTACCTGGCCAGCATCAGCGCGAGCTTTGGCCCGCACACGCCCGAGCAGTGGCTGGCCTTGTCGCGGCCCATGCTGCGCCAACGCGCGGACGGCCGCGTCGGTTTGCACTACGACCCCAAGATCGCGCACCCCTTTGAAGCCATGGCCCAAGCTGGCAGCGAAGAGGCCGCGCGCCAAGCCATCAGCGCGGGCGAAGCCGCCATGTGGGCCATGTTCGATGCCATCGAATGCCCCACCTTGTTGCTGCGCGGCGTCGACTCCGACTTGCTCAGCCGCGCCACCGCGCAAGCCATGGGCCAACGCGGCCCGCGCGCGCGTTGCGTGGAATTCGCCGGCGTGGGCCACGCGCCCACCTTGGTCGCTCCCGATCAGGTACAGGCCGTGTGCGACTTTGTATTGACGCCATGAAGTCCTCGTTTTCTTCGGTGAGCAACGCCGCACCGTCGGCCCTGGCCGCGGCCACCGCGCACGACTTGCCGCTGGACGCCGCCGCTTTGGCGCGTGCGCGCGCCTTCGCCGAGCCGCTCTTGTCGGGTGAGCAGCTCGACACCGGTGAGAACACCTGGCAACACGCCGAGGCCGTGGCGCAAATCCTGCGCGACATGGGCGGCTCCGAAGCCATGCAGGCCGCGGCCTATTTGGTCTACGCCTGCCAACACCTCAACCGCCCGCACGACGTGATCGCCAAAGCCTTCGGCGACAACCAAGCCGACTTGGCGGTGGAGACCACCAAGCTCGTGCAGTTGCAGCGCCAAGCGCGCAGCAAGTCTTCGGGCAGCGCCGCGCTGGACGCGCAACAAACCGAAAACGTGCGCAAGATGCTGCTGGCGTTTTCGCGCGACCTGCGCGTGGTCATGCTGCGGCTGGCCTCGCGCTTGCAAACCCTGCGTCACTTTGCGCTCAGCCGCCAAAACCCAGGCCCAGCGCTGGCCAGCGAATCGCTGCACATCTTCGCGCCACTGGCCAACCGCTTGGGCATTTGGCAGGTCAAGTGGGAAATCGAAGACCTGGCCTTCCGTTTTCTGGAGCCCCAAACCTACAAAGAAGTGGCGCAGCTGCTCGACGAAAAACGCGTCGAGCGCGAAGCCCACGTCGAGCAGGTGCGCCAAGACCTGCACAACGCCTTGCACGCCCAAGGCGTCAACGCCGAGGTGCAGGGCCGGCCCAAACACATCTACAGCATCGTCAAAAAAATGCGCGGCAAATCGCTGCGCTTTGACCATGTGTTCGACATCCGCGCGCTGCGCGTGGTCGTGCCCAGCGTGGACGATTGCTACCGCGTGCTGGCGTGGGTCAACGACCACTTCACGCCGTTGGCCGAAGAGTTCGACGATTACATCGCCAAGCCCAAAGCCAACGGCTACCAGTCGCTGCACACCGTGGTGCGCGACGACCACAGCCGCGCTTTTGAAATTCAGATCCGCACGCAAGCCATGCACGCCCACGCCGAAACCGGCGTGGCCGCGCACTGGGCTTACAAGGAAGCGGGCGCCAAGGGTTATGCGGGCGTATCGGCCAGCTCGGCCTACGACGCCAAAATCGCCGTGCTGCGCCAGCTCTTGGCTTGGGAGCGCGACCTCAGCGGCAGCGCCAGCGGTTTGTTCGACGACCGCATTTACGTGCTCACGCCCGACGCGGCCATCGTCGAGCTGGCCCAAGGCGCCACGCCGCTGGACTTCGCCTACACCGTGCACACCCAGCTCGGCCACCGCTGCCGTGGCGCACGCGTGGACGGTGCGCTCGTCACGCTCAACACCCCGCTGCAAAACGGCCAAACGGTGGAGATCACCGCCGCCAAAGAAGGCGGGCCTTCGCGCGACTGGCTCAACCCCGAGCTCGGCTTTTTGGTCAGCCACCGCGCCAAGAGCAAGGTGCGCGCGTGGTTCAACGCGCAGGTGCAAGAAGAAACCATGGCCCGTGGCCGCGAAGCGGTCGAAAAAGTCTTGCAGCGCGAAGGCAAAACCGCCCTCAAGCTCGACGACTTGGCCACCGCGCTGGGTTTTGCTTCGGCTTCGGAATTGTTTGAGCAGGTGGGCAAAGACGAGTTTTCGTTGCGCAGCATCGAGCTGCACCTGCGCCCCGCGCCCGAACCCGGCGACGAGCCCGACGCGGCCTTCATCAAAAAACCGCGCCGCCCTCCCAGTGGTGCGCGCGGCGGTGTCTTGGTCGTGGGCATGGACTCGCTCATGACGCAGCTCGCCAAATGCTGCAAACCCGCGCCGCCCGACGACATCGGTGGCTTCATCACCAAAGGCAAGGGCGTGAGCGTGCACCGCAGCGACTGCAGCGACTTCGTGCACCTGCAGCGCAAAAGCCCCGACCGCGTGATCGACGTGCAGTGGAGCACCAACCTGACAGCGCCCAAGCCTGGTGAGAAAGTGGTCTACCCGGTGGACGTGGCGGTACAAGCCCAAGATCGCCAAGGCCTGCTGCGCGACATCTCCGAGGTGTTCGCCCGCGAGAAGATGAACGTCATCGGTGTGCAAACGCAAAGCGTCAAAGGCACGGCTTGGATGACCTTCACGATCGAGGTGATCGACGCCCGCCAAGTCGCCCGCGCGATGTCGGTGGTCGGTGATGTGCCGGGTGTGACGGATGTGCGTCGAAAATAAGGTATACTGCGAGGCTTCGGATTAAACGATTTTCAGGCGCGTAGCTCAGTTGGTTAGAGCACCACCTTGACATGGTGGGGGTCGCTAG
>DAISXI010000092.1:0-7655 GCA_036825935.1 Hydrogenophaga sp. | reverse complement strand
TCCATGGCGCCCATGTTGAAGTCGCTGGTGGCCACGATCATGAAGCGCTCGAGGTCCAGCGGCAGGCCAAAGCGGGTTTCGTCCCAGGCCACGCTGGCCATGAGCGAGTGCATGGCGTGTTCGGTTTTGTCCAAATCGCCGGGGCGCACGAACACCTGCAAGAGGTGATCGCCGCCGCTGCGGCTGGTGATGCGCTGCTCACGCGCCACCAATTGGCCGGCCACCAAAGCGAACAAATAGCAGGGTTTTTTGTGCGGATCGACCCAACGCGCGAAGTGGCGGCCATCGGCCAAGTCGCCGTGTTCGACCAAGTTGCCGTTGGACAACAGCACGGGGTATTGGGCTTTGTCGGCGCGCAGCGTGACCTGGTAGCTGGCCATCACGTCCGGGCGGTCCAAGAAGTAGGTGATGCGGCGAAAGCCCTCGGCCTCGCACTGCGTGAAAAACGTGCCTTGGCTGACGTACAAGCCCATGAGCTGGGTGTTCTTCTCGGGCACGCAGGTGGTGAAGATCTCCAAGTCAAAACCAGTCAAGTCTTCGGGCAGGTTGTCCAGCACCAGTTGCCCGCCGTCCATCTTGAACGAGCAGCCCGCGCCGTTGACCAGCACCCGCACCACGGTGAGATCTTCGCCGTCCAAACGCAGCGATTGCGCGTGCACGTCGGGGTTGCGGCGCAGGCGCATCTTGTTGAGCACCCGCGTCTTGGCCGGGTCCAAGTCGAACGTCAGGTCGACGGTGTCGATGAGGTACGCCGACGGGGCGTACTGCTCTCGCAGCACCAAAGTGGCTTGTCCTTCACGCATCTCAATGTCCTTAATCAAACGCCTTGTTTCAGCGAAGCTTCGATGAACGGGTCGAGGTCACCGTCGAGCACCTTTTGTATGGCCGAGATTTCCACGTTCGTGCGCAAATCTTTGATGCGGCTGTTGTCCAACACGTAGCTGCGGATCTGGTGGCCCCAGCCCACATCGGTCTTGGTGTCTTCGAGTTTTTGTTGCTCTTCTTGGCGCTTGCGCATTTCAAAGTCGTAGAGCTTCGAGCGCAAACGTTGCCACGCGATGTCGCGGTTGCCGTGCTGGCTGCGCCCGTCTTGGCACTGCACCACGATGCCGGTGGGCATGTGCGTCAAGCGCACGGCCGAATCGGTTTTGTTGATGTGCTGACCGCCCGCACCGCTGGCGCGGTAGGTGTCGGTGCGCACATCGGCCGGGTTGATGTCGATCTCGATCGAGTCGTCGATCTCGGGGTAGACGAACAGCGAGGCAAACGAAGTGTGGCGACCGCCCGAGGAGTCAAACGGGCTTTTGCGCACCAAGCGGTGCACACCGGTCTCGGTGCGCAAGAGGCCATAGGCGTATTCGCCTTCGATCTTGATGGTCGCGCTCTTGATGCCGGCGGTGTCGCCCGCGGTTTCTTCTTCCACGGTGGCTTTGAAGCCCTTGCGTTCAGCGTACTTCAGGTACTGGCGCAGCAGCATGCTGGCCCAGTCGCAAGCCTCGGTGCCGCCGGCGCCGGCCTGGATATCGACAAAGCAGTTCAGCGGATCGGCCGGGTTGTTGAACATGCGGCGGAACTCGAGTTTCTCCACCTCGGTGGCCACCTTGCGCGTCTCACCCTCGATGGTGATGAGGCCATCCTCATCGCCATCGGCGAAGGACATCTCGAACAGATCTCTGTTGTCGGCCAACTCACCCGTCAGGCGGTCCAGCACGACGACCACGTCTTCCAGCAACTTTTTCTCTTTGCCCAGCTCTTGGGCGCGCTTGGGGTTGTTCCATACCGTGGGGTCTTCCAGCGCAGATTCGACTTCTTTTAACTTCGATGCTTTGCGATCGTAGTCAAAGATACCTCCGTAACTCGACCACGCGAGCGCTGAGGTCTTGGAGTTGGGCTTGGATGGCGTTGCTGCGTTCTGCTTCCATGGGGAACCTTCTGTTGTCAAATGCAAAGATGGGATTTTCTCACGTTCCCGCGGCTGGCCGCGTGGGGCTTGCTACAGTGGCACTCTAGGAGATACGAGATGGGATACGACACTTTGCACCGCGGCTTTGGCTGGTCGGTGCCCGACCGCTTCAACATGGCCGACGCGTGCTCGCGTCGCTGGGCCGCCGACCCCGTGCGGCGCCGAGGTGTGGCCGTGGTGGCCACCGCGCCTGACCACCCGGACCAATCTCACACCTACGCACAATTGCAGGCCGAGGCCAACCGCTTGTCGCACGCCTTGCAGCGCTTGGGCGTGCAGCGCGGTGACCGCGTGGCCATCGTCATGCCCCAGCGCTTCGAGACCGCCGTGGCCTACATGGCGGTCCTGCAAATGGGCGCGGTGGGTATGCCGCTGTCGCAGCTCTTCGGCCCCGAGGCGCTGGCCTTTCGTTTGCAAGACAGCCAAGCCGTGGTGGCCATTGGCGACGCTAGTACGGTGTCGGCTTTGTGCGAGGTGCGCCCTCAATGCCCTGCATTGCGCGAGGTCTTGGCGGTGAATGCGCCTGTGGCCGGCACCCTGGATTGGGCCCAAGCGCTGCAGGCCAGTGCGGCCGAGTTTGAGCTGGTGGACACCGCGGCCGACGACCCCGCGGTGTTGATTTACACCAGCGGCACCACCGGCAACCCCAAAGGCGCGCTCATCCCCCACCGCGCGCTCATCGGCAATTTGAGCGGTTTTGTGTGCAGCCAAAACTGGTTCGGCTTTGACCCCCAAGACGCCAGCCGGCCCAGCCAAGCCGTGTTTTGGTCGCCCGCCGATTGGGCTTGGACCGGGGGCTTGATGGACGCGCTGCTGCCCACGCTCTACTTTGGTCGGCCCATCGTGGCGCACAGCGGGCGCTTCAGCCCCGCCGTGGCCTTTGAGCTGATGCAGCGCCACCGCGTCACCCACACTTTTTTGTTCCCCACCGCGCTCAAGGCCATGATGAAGGCCTTCCCCGAGCCTAGGCAGCAGTTTCGCTTGGACTTGCAAGCCATCATGAGCGCGGGCGAAGCCGTGGGCGACGCGGTGTTCGCTTATGGCCAGCAACAGCTCGGCGTGACCATCAACGAGATGTTTGGCCAAACCGAAATCAACTACGTGGTGGGCAACAGCAGCCTCATGTACCCCGCCAAACCGGGCTCCATGGGCAAGGGCTATCCCGGGCACCGCGTGGCCGTGATCGACGACCACGGTCACGAGTGTCCCGTGGGCGTGGCGGGCGACGTGGCGGTGCACCGCTTGGACATCCACGGCGAACCCGACCCAATTTTCTTTTTGGGTTACTGGCGCAACGAAGCCGCCACCCAAAAGAAATTCACGGGTGACCCTCAGAGCAGCTGGTGCCGCACCGGTGACATGGCCGTGGCCGATGCCGACGGGTACCTGTGGTACCAAGGCCGCAGCGACGACATGTTCAAGGCCGCGGGTTACCGCATCGGCCCGAGCGAAATCGAGAACTGCTTGGTCAAACACCCCGCCGTGGCCAACGCCGCCGTGGTGCCGCAACCCGACGAAGAGCGGGGCGCCGTGGTCAAGGCCTACATCGTCTTGGCACAGGAATACCTCAGCGCACAAGCCGCTCCGGTGCGTGGCGACGCTCGGGCCGAGGCCGCGCTGGTGCGTGAGCTGCAGGCCCATGTCAAAGGTCAGCTCGCGCCCTATGAATACCCCAAGGCCATCGAGTTCATCGACGCCTTGCCCATGACGACCACCGGCAAAGTGCAGCGCCGCATCTTGCGCTTGCAAGAAGAAGCGCGTTTTGCCGAACGCCGCACCCGCCCTTGAACCCTTCACGGAGCCACACCATGACCCATCCTTTTATTCCCGTGGCCTTGGGCCGCAGCGATTTGCGCGTGGCCCCCATCTGTTTGGGCACCATGACCTTTGGCGAGCAGGTCGACAGCGCGCTGGCCCACCGCATCTTGGATCGGGCCCTGGAGCGGGGCGTGGACTTTCTGGACACCGCCGAGATGTACGCCGTGCCGGCCCGCGCCGACACGTTTGGGGCCACCGAAACCATCATCGGGGAATGGTTCGCCAGCCGCCCCGGCGCGCGTCAGCGTATGGTCTTGGCCACCAAGGTGGCCGGCCCTTCGCGCGGCATGCCTTGGATCCGCGGCGACCACTCGGGCCTGAGCCGTGCCGAGATCGTCTCGGCCTGCGAGGCCAGCTTGCGCCGTTTGAAAACCGACGTGATCGACCTCTACCAACTGCACTGGCCTGCGCGCAACTTGCCGGTGTTCGGCAACAACCGCTTTGACCCATCGCTGGATGCCCCCTGCGCGCCGATCACCGAACAACTTGAGGCCTTGTCCAGTTTGGTGCTATCGGGCAAGGTGCGCGCAGTGGGTTTGTCCAACGAGACGGCGTACGGCGTGCACGAGTTCGTGCGCTTGGCCGAGCAGCACGGATTGCCCACCGTGGTCTCGGTGCAAAACGCTTACAACCTGCTCAACCGCAGCCATGAAAACGGTTTGGACGAAACCGGTCACCGCTTGGGCGTGTCCTTGCTGGCGTATTCGCCCTTGGCTTTCGGTTTGCTCACCGGTAAGTACGACGGGCCAGGCCTGACCGGTTCGGCGGTGGCCAACAGCCGCATGGCTTTGTACGAACGCTTTCGGCTACAGCGTTGGGGCCGCCCGATGTCCTTGCAAGCCGCCGCGCTGTACAACGCACTGGCGCGCGAACACGGCCTCACGCCCACCGCCATGGCCTTGGCCTTTTGTTACCGCAATTGGCGCGTGGCCAGCACCATCATCGGCATGACCTCGGTGGCCCAATTGGACGAGTGCATCGACGCTTGGGACGTCACGCTCAGCCCCGAGTTGCTCGAGGCGATCGACGCCATCCGGTGGACCCACCGCGATCCCGCTCAGTGATGGCCAAGGGCAAACACAGCAGCGAAACCCCCGCCACCGCTTGGCTCAAGGCGCACGGCGTGGCCTACACCGAGCACCCCTACGAATACCTGGAGCACGGTGGGGCGCAGCACAGCGCCCAAGTCTTGGACTTGGACCCGTTCACGGTCGTCAAGACCCTGGTCATGCAAGACGAGTCGGCCCAGCCCTTGGTGGTGCTCATGCACGGCAACCGCAGCGTCTCGACCAAAAGCTTGGCACGCCAAGTGGGCGTCAAATCGGTGCAACCCTGCGCGCCCGAAGTGGCGCAGCGGCACAGCGGCTATTGGGTCGGCGGAACCTCGCCCTTTGGGCTCAAACGCGAGATGCCGATTTGGGTCGAGTCCAGCATCGTGGACTTGCCGCGCATCTGCATCAACGGCGGGCGTCGCGGGTTTTTGGTCGGCATCGACCCGGCGGTGTTGCTCGATCCGCTGGGCGCTCGGCCCGTCCAGTGCGCGCTGGCAGAATAGAGCGCGCAAACGCCCCGACCTTGGGGTGCGAGATCAACGAATAGAACTACACGATGCAAAACAGTTTGCCCTTTTTGGTGACGCTGGCGGCCTACCTGATCGGCTCCCTGTCGTTTGCGGTGGTGATCAGCCGCCTCATGGGCCTGAACGACCCGCGCACCTACGGCAGCAAAAACCCCGGCGCCACCAACGTGCTGCGCTCGGGCAACAAGGCCGCGGCGGTGCTGACCCTGCTGCTCGACGCCCTCAAAGGCTGGCTGCCGGTCTACCTGGTGAAGGTCCACGGCGCGGACTGGGGCTTGGGCGAGGGCACCTTGGCGTGGGTGTTTTTGGCTGCGTTTGTGGGCCATTTGTTCCCCGTGTTTTTCCGCTTCAAAGGCGGCAAAGGCGTGGCCACCGCCGCGGGTGTGTTGATCGCGCTCGAGCCCACCCTGGCGTTGGCGGTCTTGGCCTCATGGTTGATCGTGGTCTATTTCAGCCGCATGGTGTCACTGGCTTCCATCGTGGCTGCGCTGTTCGCGCCGGTCTATTACCTGTTTGGTGATGGTGTGGCGTGGAATGCCCCAGGCGCGCAGGTCTTGGCCGTGGCCGTCATGGGCGTTTTGCTGATTTGGCGTCACGCCGACAACATCGGGCGCATCGTCGCCGGCACGGAAAGCCGTTTGGGAGCCAAAAAGCCATGAACACCGACATCCAACGCATCGGCATGGCCGCACGCTACAGCGAGGCCGCCGTGTTCAACGGGGTGGTGTATCTGGCGGGCATGGTGCCCGAGCGCGGCGACACCACCATCGAAGGCCAAACCGAAGACGTGTTGGCCCAAGTGCAGCAGCGCCTCATGGAGGCCGGCAGCGACAAATCGCGCATCTTGCGCACGCAAATTTATTTGGCCGACATCCAAGACATCGCGGCCATGAACAGCGTGTGGGACGCGTGGGTGGTGCCCGGCACCGCGCCGCCGCGCGCCACCGTTCAAGCCGCTTTAGCCCGGCCCGAGTGGAAGATCGAAATCGTCGTCACCGCGGCGGTGGGGCGCTGATCGTGCCCGGCGCGCTCAGTCGCGGAAGTTGTTGAAGGACAGGGGCAGGTCCTTCATCTCGGTCTTGATGACCTGCATGGCGGCTTGCAAATCGTCGCGCTTGGCGCCGCTCACGCGCACCGCGTCGCCCTGAATCGCACCTTGCACCTTGAGCTTGCTGCCTTTGATGGCTTGTTGGATTTTTTTGCCGTCCTCGGTGCTCACGCCATTGCGCACCTTGATGACCTGTTTGACCTTGTCGCCACCCATTTTCTCGACCTTGCCGATGTCCAAGAAGCGCACGTCCACGTTGCGCTTGGCCAGCTTGTTGCGCAGCACGTCTTCGATTTGGGTGAGCTGAAAGTCCGCGTCGCCGTGCATCGTGATCTCTTTGTCTTTGAGCTCAATGGCCGCGCTCGTGCCTTTGAAGTCAAAGCGGGTGCCGATTTCGCGGGCGACTTGGTCGACGGCGTTTTTCACTTCGACAAAGTCGGCTTCCAGAACGGTGTCAAAAGAGGGCATGGGGCAAATTCCTTCACGGTGAATGAGACAATGGGGGGATGTTAGTCGAGAATTTTGCGCCCCTGCAGCGCCTCAACACCTTTGGCATCCAAGCGCGTGCCCACCGCTTGCTGCGCGTGCGCAGTGCCAGCGACGTGGCGCAGTGGATCGCCAGCCCCGAGCGCGGTGAGGACGAGCCCATCGTGCTGGGCGGCGGCAGCAACATCGTCATCACCGGCGACCTCAAGCCTTGGGTGCTCAAGGTCGACCTCATGGGCCGCGAATTGGTCGAAGAAACCGACGCGGGCTGGCTGGTGCAAGCCGCCGCGGGCGAAGACTGGCACGCCTTCGTGGCCTGGACGCTGGACCAAGGCTGGCCCGGCTTGGAAAACATGGCCTTGATTCCCGGCACGGTCGGCGCTTCACCGGTGCAAAACATCGGCGCCTACGGGGTGGAGCTGCAAGACCGATTCCACAGCCTGGACGCCATCGACCTGCACACCGGCCAAAGCTTCACACTCAACGCCGCGCAGTGCGGGTTTTCTTACCGCGACTCGGTCTTCAAACACCGCTCGTCCGGCCCCAACGGTTTGGGTTTGGCGGGGCGCGCCCTCATCACGCAGGTGCGCTTTTGGCTGCCCAAGCGCTGGGTGCCCGAGTTGGGTTACCTCGACCTGCAACGCAAAATCGAAGAGACGGGCGTCAGCGCCCCCGACGCCCGCCAAATCTTCAACTGGGTGTGCGAGATCCGCCGCGCCAAACTGCCCGACCCGGCGGTGATCGGCAACGCGGGCAGCTTC
>DAISXI010000091.1:5668-7894 GCA_036825935.1 Hydrogenophaga sp. | reverse complement strand
CGTGGTCGAGTTCGCGCAACTTGGCAATGCCGGCCTCGTCGATGCGGTGCGCGCCGCGTTCGGCCGCTTCGCCTTCGAGCAACAAACGCATTTGCAACACGTCGTCAAATTCGGCGGCCGAGAGCTTGGGCACCGTCACCCCGCTGTGCGGCACATTGACCAGCGCCCCTTCGGCCGACAAGCGTTGAAGGGCCGAGCGCACCGGCATGACGCCCGTGCCCAGCTGCGCGGCGAGGTCGTGGATTTTCAGGCGCTGCCCCGGCAGAAAGCGGCCCACGCTGATCCACTCGCGCAGCTGCTGGTAGGTGCTGTCTTGTTGGGGCAGGGCCGGCGTGGGTTTCATGGCTTGGGCGTGGTGAGTTCGGTCAACACCGCGTCCAAAGCGTGCAACAGGCGCTGCACGTCCTCGGCCGTGGTGGCGGGGCTGGTCAGCATCATATTGTGAAAGGGCGTGATCATCACGTCGCGGTTGAGCAACCCCAGGTGGATGATGTGTTCCAGCTCGCCGTCCAAGATCCGGTCGGCCTCCGTGCCGTTGGTGGGCGGCGTGGGCGTGAACTGGAATTCGATGCGCGCACCGACCTGCGTCACACACCAAGGCAGGGCATGTCTGGCGATGGTTTGGCGCAAACCCTCTGCCAGTGTTTCGGCCAAGGCCAGCATGTGGGCGTAGGCGGCGGGCGTCATCACCTCGGTGAGCGCGGCGCGCATGGCGCCCATGGCCAGCATGTTGCCGGTGAGCGTGGTGCCGATGCCGCTGTGGCCGGGGGGTGCGATGTGTTTGGCGTGCACGGCGCGCTCGGCCAGCTCGGCGCTCATGCCGTAGACCGCACAAGGCACACCGCCGCCCACCGGCTTGCCCAACACCAAGGCGTCGGGAGTAAGACCGTGGGCGCGGCTGTAGCCGCCAGGGCCGGTGCTGATGGTGTGGGTCTCGTCCATCACCAACAGCGCGCCGTGGCGGCGGATGGTGGTTTGGGCTTGTGCCCAAAAGCCCGGCGCGGGTAGCACCATGCCGATGTTGGTCATGACCGGCTCGGCCAGCACACAGGCCACATCGCCCGCGGCCAAGGCGGCATCCAGGGCGGCCAGGTCGTTGAATTCCACCACCACCGTGTGTTCGGTCAGGTCGTGCACTTGGCCCAGCAGGCTGTTGCGCTGCACCGGTTGGCCGTCCACCAAGTCCACGAACACGTCTTCGATGGTGCCGTGATAACAACCGTTGAACACGAGGATCTTGCTGCGCCCCGTCGCCGCTCTTATCCAGCGCACGGTGTAGCGGTTGGCGTCGGTGGCGCTCAGGGCGAATTGCCAAAACGGCAAGCCAAAACGCTGAGCGAGTTGTTCACCGACCACGGCCGCGTCTTCGCTGGCGAGCATGGTGGTGAAGCCGCGCGTGGCCTGATGGGCCAAGGCGCGGGCCACCGGCTCAGGCGAGTGGCCGAACATGGCGCCGGTGTCGCCCAAACAGAAGTCCACGCGGCGGTGGCCGTCCACGTCGGTGACCTGCGCGCCGCTGGCCTGCGCCACGTGCAGGGCGAACGGCGTGCCCCAGTCGCGCATCCAGTGCAGCGGCACGCCAAAGAGCAGGTGTTGCTTGGCCCGCTCGGCCAGTGCGGCCGAGGTCGGGTTGGCGCGGGTGAAGGCCTCGCGCTCGGCTTGGGCAAAGGCTTGGGCGCGAGGCCAGTCGATGCCGTTTCGGGTCGAGTTCATGGCTGGGATTGTCGAACAATCGGCTTGGATTTTCAATATTTGATCAAAGGATTTGACAAGTCATTCAAAAAGAGCCATTAAAAACGGCCCACAAGGGGCCGTCTTTGATCAAATAAAGGCGCTGAGCGCCAACCTTCATTGGACTTTGGCTTTGGCGCGCAGCTCGGCTTGGAACTCGGTCAAACGCTGCTGTTGCATTTGCTGTCCCAACTCGGCCTTGACCTCGTCGAACGCCGGCAGGGCGGCTTGGCGCACGTCGTCCAAGCGGATGATGTGCCAGCCGAATTGTGACTGCACCGGCGCAGCCGTCATGTCACCTTTGGTGAGCTTGACCATGGCGTTGGAAAACTCGGCCACAAAGGTGGTGGCGGAGGCCCAATCCAAGTCACCGCCGTTGGCGCCGGAGCCTTTGTCCATGGATTCTTTGGTGGCCACCGCCTCAAACTTGGCACCGGCTTTGATGGAGGCGATCAAGGCTTTGGCCTTGGCTTCATCCTCGACCAAAATGTGACG
>DAISXI010000091.1:0-5568 GCA_036825935.1 Hydrogenophaga sp. | reverse complement strand
ATGTGGCGGGCGATGTAGAGGCCTTGACCCAAGATGAAGACCACCGGGAACACATAGCCCCAGATCTTGAAGTTCACCCAGTCTTCGGTGGAGTAGTAGAGCGCAACATAGCCGTTGATGGCCGACATGAAGACAAAGTAGCCGATCCAAGCCACCGCCAAGCGCGCCCACACGGTTTCGCTCATTTTCAGCTGTGAGCCCAAGAGCAGGTGCAGCACGTTCTTCTTCCAGACCCACAAGGCCAGCGCCAACGCCAAAGCCATGCCGGCGTACAAAACGGTGGGCTTCCATTTGATGAAGCGCTCGTCTTGCAAATACAGCGTGAGCGCACCGAAGACCAAGATCAAGATGAGGGTGACCTTTTGCATGGTTTGCAGCTTGCGCTCCATGTAATAGAGCATGGCGCTTTGCACGAGGGTGGCGACCATCAAAACGGCGGTGGCGGTGTAGATGTCCTCGAGCTTGTAAGCCACGACGAACAGAACGATGGGGAAGAAATCGATGAGAAAGCGCATAGGAGGATTATCTCGTGTTGGCCAGGGCTTGTTAGGGGCGCCAGCGCAGCGACGCCGAATTCATGCAGTAGCGCAAGCCCGTGGGGGCTGGGCCGTCTTCGAACACATGGCCCAAATGGGCGCCGCATTGGCTGCACACCGATTCGGTGCGGCGCATGCCGTGGCTGTGGTCGGCGATGTCCAAAATAGCGCCTGGCTGGGCTTGGAAAAAGCTGGGCCAGCCGCAACCAGCGTCGAACTTGGCGTCGGAGTCGAAGAGGTGCTGGTCGCAGCACACGCAGTGGTAATGGCCCGCGTCCCAATGTTGGTCGAGGGCACCGGTGCGTGGGCGCTCGGTGAGGGCGTGGCGTGTGACCTCAAAGGCCAGTGGCTCGGCGCCGGTTTGCGCCAGGTGCTCGCGCCATTGCGCCTCGGTTTTTTCGATGGGAAAGCGTTGTTTGGGTGTGGTCATGTCGTCGCCTTGGTTCAAGATGAGCAGCTGATGGCGATGGTGGAAGCCCAGTCGGGCGCCACCTCGCAGAGGTCTTCACAGCCCGGCAAGACCTCAAAGGGCTTGGCCAAGGCGGTTTGTAAGCGGTGCACATCGGACCAATCGCCGCGCTCGGCGCGCTCGATGGCTTGTTGGCCCAAGTGGTTGCGCAGCACCACCGCGGGGTTGTGTCGGCGCATCTGGGCTTGGGAGGTGGTCACGGTGTGGCCTTGGCTCAGCGCACGGGCACGCCAAGCGCTGGCCCAGGCATCAAAAGCCTGGGGCTGCACGAACAACTCGCGCACGGCCGCGCCGTCGTTGCTCAAGGCGTCGGCCAAGCGCCAGAAAAACGCCGTGTGGTCCACCGACTGCTGCGCCATCAGGGCGCGCAAAGCGGCGATGCTGGCGGCGTCGCCATCTTCTTGTCCCAGCCAGCCGAGTTTTTGGGCCATCAGGCGCTGCTCGGTGAGGGCTTGACGTGCTTCATACGGGGCGAGCGCGGCCAAGGCGGGCTCGGTGCTGTCCATCAAGGGCAGCAGCGCTTGGCCCAAACAAAACAGGTTCCAGTGCGCCACCGACACCTGCTGGTCAAAGGCATAGCGGCCTTGGTGGTCGCTGTGGTTGCAGATGTGGCCGGGGTCGTGCTCGTCCATGAACTGAAAGGGCCCGTAGTCGATGGTCAGGCCCAAGATGCTCATGTTGTCGGTGTTCATGACGCCATGGCAAAAACCCAGCACCTGCCAATGCGCCGTCAGGTCGGCGGTGCGCTCGGTCACCGCGGCCAGCAAGGCGGCGTAGGGGTTGCCGTCCGCGGCGCGGCAGTCGGGGTAGAAGTGCTCGATCACAAAATCGGCCAATTGGCGCAACGCGGCGTGTTGGCCGGTGTGGGCGAAGTGTTCAAAGTGCCCGAAGCGGATGAAGCTCGGGGCCACGCGCGTGACCACGGCCGCGGCCTCCCAAGCTTCGCGGCGCACGGGTTCGGGCGAGGCCACCAAACACAGGGCGCGGGTGGTCGGCACGCCCAAGGCGTGCATGGCTTCGCTGGCCAAAAACTCCCGGATGGCGCTGCGCCAGACCGCGCGGCCATCGCCCCGGCGCGAATATGGCGTGGGGCCCGCGCCTTTGAGTTGGATCTCGAGTGGGCCGCTGGCGCTGGGCCACTCGCCCAAGGTGATGGCTCGGCCATCGCCCAATTGACCGGCCCATTGCCCGAACTGGTGGCCGCTGTAGACGCCCGCCCAAGGGCGGGTGCCCGGCCAAATGGCGTTGCCGGCCAAGACTTGGGTGGCGGTTTCGCTGCGCAAGTCGCTCGGTGACCAGCCCAGCTCGGCGGCCATGGTTTCGCTCACGGCCACCATGGCTGGTGCCGCCAACGGGGTGGGGCGCTGGGGCGTGGCAAAGGTATCGCCCAAATCGGCAAAGCGGTGCGTCCAAGTGCTGGCAAGAGGTGTCATGGGGCGATTGTGGACCAGCCGCGATCCACCCACAGGGTGTCGGGTTGCTGCTGGGCGGCCCCTAAAATGGGGTTTTCTTGACTGGGATGCGTGCGTTGAAGAATTCAACCGTCTGGGCTGCTGGGGCAAGGTGCGTGCGCGCTGTGGGGCTGGTTTGTGCGGCTGCTTGCTTGGCCGCGTGTTCGCCCAGCGAGCCTGCGACCCCCCTGGTCAAAATCGCCTTTGTTGACCCCTTGAGCGGGACCTTTGGTGAGGTCGGGCGCAACCAATTGCGCAGCTGGCAGTGGGTGGCCGAGCGGCACAACGCCCAAGCCGCCCCTGGCGCGATGCGATTCCAGGTGGTGGGTTTTGACAACCGCGGCTCACCCCAAGAAAGCGTCAACGCCATCAAAGTCATCATCGACCAAGGCTTTCGCTACGTGGTGCAAGGCAGCAGCTCCGGCGTGGCCCACCTGATCGTGGAAACCCTCAACCGGCACAACGGTCGGTCTTTGGGGCGCGAGGTGCTCTACCTCAACTACGCGGCCATGGACCCCGCACTGACCAACGAGCAGTGCAGCCTGTGGCACTTTCGGGTGGACGCCGACACCAGCATGAAGGTCGAGGCCTTGGCCCTGTATTTGCTCGATCAGCCCCAGATCAAAAAAATCTTTTTGCTCAACCAAAACTACGCGCATGGCCAGCAAGTGTCGGCGTTCTTCAAAGCCGCTTTGGCGCGCCACCGGCCGGATGTGAACATCGTGGGCGATGAGTTGCACCCCTTGGGCACGGTCCAGTCCTTTGATGCCCATGTGGGCCGCATCCGCAGCTCGGGGGCCCAAGCCGTGGTCACGGGCAATTGGGGCCCCGACCTGACGGGTTTGGTGCGGTCCATGGGCACCGCCGAGCTGAACCTGCCGCTGTTCACCTATTACGCGGCGCTCAGCGACACGCCGCAAGCCCTGGCGCAGCTGTCGCAAGCCAAGGTCTACATGGTGGCCACCCACCACCAACAGCACGGGGGCGATTTGGGCCGTTTGATGCAGGAATTCCACGACGCCCATGGTGAAAACTGGGCGGGCGTGGCCCCGCACACCGGGCTGCACCTCTTGGCCAAAGCCATGGAGAGCACGGGCAGCACCGAGCCCTCCCGTGTGGGGCCGGTGTTGGCGGGCTTGGGTTTGGCGGCTTTGCACGGTCCCGTTCAGATGCGGCGCGATGACCACCAGTTGCAAACCGGCTTGTGGTTGTCCCGTTGGCAAGCGGTGAAACCGGCGACGGACGTGAACCCGGATAACCGTGGCTTTGCCTTTGCACCGGTGGCCTTTGTGCCCGCCGAACGTTTGGCCCAGCCCAGCACCTGCTCCATGCAGCGCCCCTGATGGATGGCTTGGCCCTCTCATTGCTCAATGGCGTGAGCCACGGGCTCTTGCTGTTCATGCTCAGCGCGGGGCTGACGCTGATCTACAGCCTCATGGGCGTGCTCAATTTCGCCCACGCCAGTTTTTACATGTTGGGTGCTTACGCGGCGCACAGCCTGTCGCCTTATGTCGGTTTTTGGGGTGCCTTGTGCTTGGCGCCGCTCATGGTGGGTGTCTTGGGCGCGTGGTTTGAGGAGGTGGTGCTGCGCCGCGTCCACGCGCAAGGCCACGTGGCCGAGCTCTTGGTGACCTTTGGTTTGGCCTATGTGGCGTTTGAATTGGTGCAATTGGTGTGGGGCAAAGGCCCGGTGGCCATGGTGCTGCCCGAATCCCTCCAAGGCCATTGGCTCACGCCGTGGGGCACGCAGTTCCCTGTCTTTCGTGTGGTCATGATGGGCATGGCCGTGCTCATGCTCCTGGTGTTGGCGGGCTTGTGGCGGCGCACGCACTGGGGTTTGGTGATCCGCGCGGCCGTCACGCACCCACAAGCGGTGCAAGCCTTGGGGCACGACGTGCCGCAGGTTTACCGTTGGGTGTTTGGTGCCGGTGCCGCCTTGGCCGCGGCGGCCGGTGTGATGGGCGGGCACGCCTTCGTGACCGAGCCTGGCATGGCGGCCACCATGGGCTCGGTGGTGTTCGTGGTCTTGGTGGTCGGTGGTGTGGGCTCTTTGGCGGGGGCCTTCGCGGCTTCGATGGGTTTGGGCCTTTTGCAAGCGTTCGCCATCGCCGCGCCTTGGAGCATTTGGGGTTGGCATTTGAGCCAGCTCGCGCCCATCTTGCCTTTTGTGTTGATGGTCTTGGTCCTGATTTGGCGTCCGCAAGGTTTGATGGGATCGCGCCATGTTTAAGGTCTCGACAGGCTGGGCTTTGGGCTTGCTGTGGGCGGCCGCGCCGTGGTGTTTGTCCAGCGGTGCGGGGCTGGGCTTGTTGGCCCAAATCGGCATCGCCGCCACCGTGCTCATGAGTTACCACCTGCTCTTGGGGCAAGGCGGTTTGCTCAGTTTTGGTCATGCGGTCTACGTGGGCGCGGGGGCTTATGCGGTGGCCCACGCCATGGCCTGGGGCGTGAGCGGCGCGTGGGGCGTGGCGCTGGTGCCGCTCTTCGGCGGCTTGGTGGCGGGGGCCTTGGCGCTGCTCACGGGTTGGGTGAGCACGCGCCACGCGGCCATGCCCTTTGCCATGATCACCTTGGGTGTGGGCGAACTGGTGTGGGCGCTCTCGCACATGCTGCCGACCTGGTTTGGTGGTGAAGGCGGCTTGGGGCTGGACCGCGGCATTGGCGCTGAGGCCGGCGCTTGGTCTTGGGGCCCGGTGCAGCATGTGGCCGCTTTGGTCTCGATTTACACCGTGCTGTGTGTGGGCCTGATGGTGGCGTGGACCACCACGCCCATGGGCCGCTTGCTCAACGCCGTGCGCGACAACCCCTTGCGCGCGGCCAGTGTGGGCGTGAACCCGCACCGCATCCGCCACGCGGCCTTTGTCGTCTCGGCCACCTTCGCCGGTGTGGCCGGTGGTTTGGCCGCGCTGTGGTTCGAACGGGTCAGCCCCGAGGTGTTCAGCACGCACCGATCGGGCGCTTATCTCTTGTTCGCCTTTATCGGCGGCGCCACCGTGCTCGCCGGGCCACTGCTCGGCGCGGTGCTCATGGTGGTGGCGCTCGTGGTGGGCTCGTCGTGGACGCCCGCTTGGCTTTTGTATTTGGGGGTCTTGTTTGTGGTCTTGCTGCTCGT
>DAISXI010000090.1:0-7971 GCA_036825935.1 Hydrogenophaga sp. | reverse complement strand
TCGCCCATGGCAACCCGCAGTTCCTTGACCACGCCCGCGGTGCTCGAGGGAATTTCCATCGAGGCTTTGTCGGATTCGACGGTGATGAGGGATTGCTCCACCTTCACGGTATCGCCCACTTTGACCAGCAGCTCGATAACGGCCACTTCGTCGAAATCGCCAATGTCTGGGACTTTTACTTCTATCAATGCCATGATTTGTCTCCCGGATTTAGGCGTACAGAGGGTTCACTTTTTCGGTGTTGATGCCGTACTTTTTGATGGCTTCGGCCACTTTGGCGACCGGTACCGTGCCCTCTTCGCTCAGGGCCTTGAGTGCGGCCACAACAATGTAGTGGCGGTTGACTTCAAAGTGCTCACGCAGCTTGCTGCGGAAGTCCGAGCGACCGAAACCGTCGGTTCCCAAGACCTTGTAGGTGCGGCCTTTGGGGATGAAGGAGCGAATCTGTTCGGCGTAGGCCTTCATGTAGTCGGTCGAAGCGACCACGGGGCCGACGTAGGGCTCCAGCTGTTGCGCCACGAACGGCACCTTGGGCGCGTCGGTGGGGTGCAAGAGGTTGAAGCGCTCGGCGTCTTGGCCGTCGCGGGTGAGCTCGTTGAAGCTGGGGCAGCTCCAAACGTTGGCGGCCACGCCCCAGTCCGATGCGAGCAAGTCACGTGCGGCCATGGACTCGCGCAAGATGGTGCCCGAGCCCAACAGGTTCACGCGGGGGGATTTTTTGTCGCCCTCGCCTTTTTGCAGCAAATACATGCCCTTGATGATCTGCTCTTCGGTGCCGGCGGTCAGGCCAGGCATGGCGTAGTTTTCGTTCAGCAAGGTGATGTAGTAGAAAACGTTATCTTGCTTTTCCACCATGCGCTTCAGGCCGTGGTGCAGGATCACACCCACTTCGTGAGCGAAGGTCGGGTCATACGACACGCAGTTGGGGATGGTGTTGGCCAAGATGTGGCTGTGGCCGTCTTCGTGCTGCAGGCCTTCACCGTTGAGCGTGGTGCGCCCCGACGTGCCGCCGAGCAAAAAGCCGCGCGCTTGCATGTCGCCCGCCGCCCAGGCCAGGTCACCGATGCGCTGGAAGCCGAACATCGAGTAGTACACATAGAACGGCACCATGATGCGGTTGCTGGTGCTGTAGCTGGTGGCCGCGGCGATCCAGCTGGACATGCCGCCAGCTTCGTTGATGCCTTCTTGCAGGATTTGGCCGGCCTTGTCTTCCTTGTAGTACATGACCTGGTCTTTGTCGACCGGGGTGTACTGCTGGCCTGCGGGGTTGTAAATACCGATCTGACGGAACAGGCCTTCCATACCGAAGGTCCGAGCTTCGTCCACCAAAATCGGCACCACGCGGGGGCCCAAGGCTTGGTCTCGCAGCAACTGGGTCAAGAAACGCACATACGCTTGGGTGGTGGAGATTTCACGACCTTCGGCGGTGGGCTCCATCACGGCCTTGAAGGTGTCTATCGAGGGAATGGTGAAACTCTCGTCGGCAGTGACGCGTCGCTTGGGCAAGTAACCACCCAAGGCTTGGCGGCGCTCGTGCAAATAGCGCATCTCAGGGGTGTCGTCGGCCGGCTTGTAGAACGGGATCTGGGACAGCTCGCTGTCGGGGATCGGAATGTTGAAGCGGTCACGCATGTACTTGATGTCTTCGTCCGTGAGCTTCTTGGTTTGGTGAACGGTGTTCTTGCCCTCGCCGGCTTTGCCCATGCCAAAACCCTTGACGGTTTTGATCAGCATGACGGTGGGCTGGCCCTTGTGGTTAACCGCCTTGTGATAGGCCGCATACACCTTTTGTGGATCGTGGCCGCCTCGTTTGAGGTTCCACAGATCGTCGTCGCTCAGGTGCGCGACCAACTCCAAAGCCTTGGGGTCGCGGCCAAAGAAATGCTTGCGCACATAGGCGCCGTCGTTGGCCTTGAAGGCTTGGTAGTCGCCGTCCAAGGTCTCCATCATGATTTTGCGCAGCGCGCCATCTTTGTCGCGGGCGAGCAAAGGGTCCCAGCCACTGCCCCATATCAGCTTGAGGACGTTCCAGCCCGAGCCACGGAACTCACCTTCGAGTTCTTGGATGATCTTGCCGTTGCCGCGCACGGGGCCGTCCAAACGCTGCAAGTTGCAGTTCACCACGAAAATCAGATTGTCCAGGTTTTCCCGAGCGGCCAAGCTGATGGCACCCAAAGACTCGACCTCATCCATCTCGCCGTCGCCGCAGAACACCCAGACCTTGCGGTTCTCGGTGTTGGCAATGCCACGGGCGTGCAAGTACTTCAAAAATCGCGCTTGGTAAATGGCCATCAAAGGGCCCAAGCCCATGGACACGGTGGGGAACTGCCAGAACTCGGGCATCAATTTGGGGTGCGGGTAGCTGGACAAACCTTTGCCGTCAACCTCTTGGCGGAAGTTGAGCAACTGCTCTTCAGTCAAACGGCCCTCGAGGTAAGCGCGGGCATAAACGCCGGGCGAGACGTGGCCTTGTATATAGAGGCAGTCACCGCCGTGGTTTTCGTTTTCAGCGTGCCAAAAATGGTTGAAACCCGCACCGAACATGTGGGCCAACGAGGCAAAAGAGCCGATGTGTCCGCCCAAGTCGCCGCCGTCTTCGGGGTTGTGGCGGTTGGCTTTGACCACCATCGCCATGGCATTCCAACGCATGTACGAACGCAGGCGCTCTTCGATTTCAATGTTGCCAGGGCAACGCGCCTCTTCGGTGGTTTCAATCGTGTTGACGTAACCGGTGGTGGCCGAAAATGGCAAATCGATGCTGTGCTGGCGGGCCTCTTCAAGCAACTCTTCCAACAAAAAATGGGCTCGCTCGGGACCCACGCGTTCGATCACGGCGGCCAAGGCGTCTTTCCACTCGCGGGTTTCTTGGGTATCCACATCGACAGGGATGTGTTGTGATGCATTCGCTTGACCCGACATGTTTGTCTCCTGTGTTGTGGCCGATGTTCAAAAATTCGGTGTTGGGAGTATGTCACAGCGATCTCAAAATTTCAAGATGTGCTCCTCTATTTCACATTAAGAAATATAATACCGCCCACGAGCCGAGTTTGGGCCTCACGTAGACTTGAGGGCCATGAAAGCACACACAAGCCGTCGAGCGCTCAGCACCTGGTGGATCGGCTGGTGGCGACGACTGCCGCCCGCACGCCAAGACCGTTTCGCTACCTTGGGACCGGTGGTCGCGGTGTTTGTCTTCATGGCGGCGATCCTGATATCGATGACCTATTTGCGCATCGACGAGCTTGAACGAGAAAAAGAGGCGGTCACTCGGGATGTGGAGTACGCCCAGCAACGCATCCGCCTGAGGTTGCTCGAGCGCCAAGAAGAGCTCATGCGCATGGCGCGCGACACCAGCACGCAGGTCATGGGTTTGGATGCTTTTGTCTTGGAAGCGCAGGCCATGGTCGGCCGCTACCCCGAACTATTGGGCTTGTCTTGGGTGGATGAGCGACGCGTGGTCAAAGCCAGCTATTTGGCCGCCAGCGCGCCGCTGGGCTTGCAACGGGTGACCGGACAAACTTTGGAAGAAGGTGAGCAGCGCATCACGTTTGACAACGCCAAAGTTCGACAACAACCGGTGTATTCACAAGCGATTGCCCACAACCCGAGTTCTTACGGATTCATTTTGCAGGTTCCCCTGATCCAGCAAGGTGTCATGAAGGGCACCCTGATGGCCGAGTTCAGCATGGACGGCTTGATGCGCTATGGGATTCCATCCGAGATCGCAGCGCGTTACGCCTTGGCCTTGCAAGACGACGAGCAAAACACCTTGGCCGGGCACTTGCCGATGGTCGACGCCCTGTACCGATGGGTGCCCTGGACGCGGCAACCCTTGGAGCACAGCGTGCTGTTGGCCCCCATCGCCAACGGTTTGGTCCTCAAGGCGCAGGGCTACAGAACCTCGCAAGACATTGTGGGCAGCGGGTTTTTTTGGGTTTTGGGCTCCTTGAGTGGTCTGACCATCTGGATGCTGATCGGCACTTGGCGTCACACCCGAAAACGCATCCAAACCCAACAAGCGCTCTACAACGAAACCAACTTCCGACGGGCCATGGAGAACTCCATGCTCACGGGCATGCGGGCCTTGGACAAACAGGGGCGAATTTCCTACGTTAACCCCGCTTTCTGCGACATGACGGGCTGGTCGGAGAGCGAATTGGTGGGGCAAACGGCGCCCTTCACTTACTGGCCAGAAGAAGACCACGAGTACCTGCACAGCCGCTTGGACGACGAACTGCAGGGCCGCTCAACCCCGGGAGGATTTGAAGTCAGGGTCAAACGCCGAGATGGCAAGCGCTTCGATGCGCGGATGTACGTTTCACCGCTCATCGACACCAAAGGCGTTCAAACCGGTTGGATGACCTCGATGACCGACATCACCGAGCCCAAGCGCATCCGGGAAGAGCTGACCGCTTCGTACGAACGCTTCACCACGGTGCTGGAGAGCCTGGACGCGGCCGTCTCCGTGGCGCCGTTGGGCAAAACCGAGTTGCTGTTCTCCAACCGCATGTACCGCCAGTGGTTTGGTCCTTTGGGGCGTGGACACCTGAGCTTGATCGAGCAAGCCGGCAACCTCCCCGCCTCACCCAGCAACCAAGACGACGAAGAGGTCGACAGCTTGGTGGGCATGCCCACCGAGTCACTGACCAATGCCAGCACCGAAAACGCCGAAGTCTATGTGGCCGATTTGGGCCGCTGGTTGGAGGTGCGCACGCGCTACCTGACCTGGGTCGATGGCCGGCTGGCGCAAATGGTGATCGCCACCGACATCACACCGCGGCGCAACGCCGAAGAACAGGCCGCACGCCAAGCCGAGCGAGCCCAATCCGCCAGCCGCCTCATCACCATGGGCGAGATGGCCTCCAGCGTGGCCCACGAACTCAACCAGCCCCTGACGGCCATCAGCAACTACTGCACCGGCATGATGTCGCGCATCCAAGGCCACCGCATCCAACCCGACGAGTTGCTGGGGGCTTTGGAGAAAACCGCCAAACAAGCCCAACGGGCGGGGCAAATCATCCAGCGGATTCGGTCGTTCGTGAAACGCAGCGAGCCCAACCGAACACCGTCGGACGTGCTGCAAATGGTGGGCAACGCCACCGAATTGGCCGACATTGAACTGCGCCGCCAACAGGTGCGCTTGGTGCCTTACATCGCTGCGCGCCTGCCCACCTTGGTGGTGGACCCCATCTTGATTGAACAGGTGCTCATCAACCTCATCAAGAACGCGGGTGAAGCCATTGCCCAAGCCGAGCGGCCTGCCGGCAAGCGTTGGGTGGAGTTGCGCGTGGGACCCAAGCGTGAGGAGGACCAAGATGTGGTCGAATTTGCCGTGCTGGACTCCGGCAACGGCGTGCCCGACGACATGATTGAGCGGATATATGAGGCTTTTTACAGCACCAAAGCCGAGGGCATGGGCATTGGCTTGAAATTGTGCCGAAGCATCGTGGAATCTCACAATGGACAGATGAAGGTTCAGAACCTCTACAATGGCGCAGAGGTTGTGGGGTGTTGCTTCAGTTTCTGGATACCAGTGGCTTCACGCAGCGTGTTAACCACCTCTTAAACCGAGCTGGGTTGTTGAAGGAAAAGAATGAGTTTGATTCCTAAAAAAGGAACGGTCTACGTTGTCGACGATGACGAAGCGGTTCGCGATTCATTGCAGTGGCTTCTCGAAGGTAAAGACTACCGGGTGCGCTGTTACGAGTCAGCCGAGGCTTTTCTCAGTCGCTACGACCCTCGAGAGGTGGCCTGCTTGATTGCCGACATTCGCATGGGCGGCATGAACGGCATGGAGCTCCAAGCCCGCCTGATCGAACGTCAATCACCCCTGCCCATCATGTTCATCACCGGTCATGGCGACGTGCCCATGGCGGTGGAGTCCATGAAAAATGGGGCCATGGACTTCATCCAAAAGCCATTCCAAGAACCCCAGTTATTGGACTTGGTCGAGCGGATGCTGGAGCGAGCACGTGAGGCCTTCATCAGCTCACAACAAAGCGCCAGCCGTGAAGCTTTGCTGGCCAAGCTCACGGGACGCGAATCCCAAGTGCTCGAGCGCATCGTCGCTGGACGCTTGAACAAGCAAATCGCCGATGACTTGGGCATCAGCATCAAAACGGTCGAAGCCCACCGCGCCAACATCATGGAAAAACTCAGCGCCAACACCGTGGCCGATTTGCTCAAAGTTGCTTTGGGCTCCGCCCCAAAAGCCTAAAACCTCACGAATGACCGCACAACTCATCGACGGCAAAGCGCTGTCACTGCTACTCCGCAACGACGTCCGCCAATGCGTGGCCACCCTCAAATCCCAAGGCATCACCCCCGGTCTGGCCGTTGTGCTGGTGGGTGACAACCCAGCCTCCGAAGTGTATGTGCGCAACAAGGTCAAGGCCTGCGAAGACACTGGCATGCACTCGGTGCTGGAGCGCCACGGCGCAGACTTGAGCCAAGCGGCCCTGCTCGCACGCATCGAAGCGCTGAACCAAGACCCCACCATCCATGGCATCTTGGTGCAATTGCCCCTGCCCGCCCACATCGATGCCCAACGCGTGATTGAAGCCATCAGCCCGGCCAAGGACGTGGATGGTTTTCACGTCGCCAGCGCCGGCGCCCTCATGACCGGCATGCCCGGGTTTTGGCCCTGCACCCCCTTTGGTTGCATGAAGATGCTCGAGAGCATCGGCTACTCACTCAAAGGCAAACACGCCGTGGTGATCGGTCGCAGCAACATCGTGGGCAAGCCCATGGCCTTGATGCTCTTGCAAGCCAACGCCACCGTCACCGTTTGCCACAGCGGCACCCAAAACTTGAAAGCCCTGACGCTGCAAGCCGACGTGATCGTGGCCGCTGTGGGCAAGCGCAATGTGCTGACGGCCGACATGGTCAAACCCGGCGCAGTGGTCTTGGACGTGGGCATGAACCGCACCGACGACGGCAAACTCTGCGGCGACGTGGACTTTGAAGGCGTGCGCCAAGTGGCCAGCCACATCACGCCGGTGCCTGGCGGGGTGGGCCCCATGACCATCACCATGCTGATGATGAACACCCTGCTCGCAGCACAAGGCCGCGTGGGCGCTTAAAACGCGTTTCGAATCAGGCGCTTGAACACCCAAGCGCCGCACCACCACTGCACGAACACCAAGGCACTGCCCAGGCCGTGCCACAGGCGCAAATCGCCGCCGGTGCTGCGTGCCGAGACGATGCGCTCGGCCACCGCAAATTCTTGCAACAGAGCGGCCAACATGGCCAACAACACCAGCGCCATGGTGCCCATCAAAGGCCCGATGTCCTGGGCTGGCACGCGCCGTCGCTGTTGACGCAACCACAGCAGCAAGGCCAAACCCACCACGATCACCCCAGTGCTTTGCAAAGCAAAGAGCTGCGCGGCCACCGGACCGGCCACCGCCGGCCCCAAACGGGCAAACAAAGTCGGCACGACCACAAAACTCACGGCGCTCATGCCACCCCACCACAGGGCAGCCAGCCACAGGGGCCAAGCCCTCATTCGTAGCGAACCGAGACGATCTCGTAGCGGCGTGTGCCACCCGGGGCTTGCACCTCAGCCACATCGCCCTCTTCCTTGCCGATCAAGGCACGGGCGATCGGGCTGCCGATGTTGATGAGACCGAGCTTCAAGTCGGCTTCGTCTTCACCCACGATTTGGTAGGTCACTTGTGCGCCCGAGTCTTCGTCTTCGAGCTTGACCGTGGCGCCGAACACCACGCGGCCACCCGCGTCGACCGTGCTCGGGTCAATGACCTGCGAGCCCGAGAGTTTGCTCTCGACTTCGGCGATGCGGCCCTCGATGAAACCTTGACGGTCTTTGGCGGCTTCGTACTCGGCGTTTTCGCTCAAATCGCCTTGCGCACGCGCCTCGGCAATCGCGTTGATGACCCAGGGTCGGTCAACCGTTTTGAGGCGGTGCAACTCCTCTTTGAGTTTTTCAGCGCCGCGTTTGGTGATCGGGAT
>DAISXI010000089.1:0-8195 GCA_036825935.1 Hydrogenophaga sp. | reverse complement strand
GGCGACCACGACATGAACGAGGTCAAGGTCACCAAACTGCCCGGCATGGAAGGCGGTTTCCGTTTCGCCACCTTGGCCGAGATCGACACCCACTTCGGTTGCAAGCCAGGCTACCTCGGCCCCGTGGGCATGAAGAAGCCCCTGAAGATCGTGGCCGATCGCGAGGTGGCCGTGATGTCCAACTGGGTGTGCGGTGCCAACGAGGTGGACTTTCACATGACGGGGGTGAACTGGGGACGCGACCTGCCTGAGCCCGACCTGGTGGCCGATATCCGCAACGTGGTGGCCGGTGATCCCTCACCCGACGGTCAAGGCGAGTTGGCCATTGAGCGCGGCATTGAAATCGGCCATGTGTTCTATTTGGGCACCAAATACTCCAAGGCCATGAACGCCACCTTCTTGGGCGAAGACGGCAAACCCCAGTTCATGGAAATGGGCTGCTACGGCATCGGCATCACCCGCCTGCCGGCCGCGGCCATCGAACAGAACCACGACGAGCGCGGCATCATCTGGCCCGACGCGATCGCCCCGTTCACGGTGGTGATTTGTCCGGTCAACATGGACCGCAGCGAGGCGGTGAAAGCCGAAGCCCATCGCTTGTACCAAGCGCTGCTGGATGCGGGGGTGGATGTGATCTTGGACGACCGGGGCGAACGCCCAGGCGCCATGTTCGCCGACTGGGAACTCATCGGCGTGCCCCACCGCGTGACGGTGGGCGAGCGAGCGCTCAAGGACGCTCAGGTCGAGTACCAGCACCGCCGCGACACCGAGGCCCGTCGATTGGCCTTGGATGAGGTGGTGCCGTACCTGACGGCGGCCCTCAAGCCTGGCCGCTGATGACCTGTTTGAGTTCGCCGGACTCGTACATCTCCATCATGATGTCCGAGCCGCCGATGAACTCGCCTTTGATGTAGAGCTGGGGGATCGTGGGCCAGTTGCTGTAGTCCTTGATGCCCTGGCGAATGCCATCGTCTTCCAGCACGTTGACCGTTTTGACGGTCTTGGTGTCCACGCCGCAGGCCTTCAAGATCTGGATGGCGCGGCCAGAAAAGCCGCACATGGGGAAGCTCGCACTGCCCTTCATGAAGAGCACGATCTCGTTGGATTTGACCAGTTGGTCGATTTGTTGTTGTGTGTCGCTCATGGTTAGACGTCCTTTCAAAATCAATCGTTTGGCCAGCGGGGCTGGGCAGTGGGCGCGATTATGACGCTTTGTGCCATTGTCCGCCGCTGCAGCGTTCGATGCCCGCAAGGTCTTTGCGGCTGTTGACCTCGGCAAACCCGGCTTGGGTTAGCAAAGTCCGCACGGCAAAGGCTTGGTCGTGGCCGTGTTCCAGCAAGAGCCAGCCGCCGGCGCTCAGGTGATCGGGGGTTTGGGTGATGAGGGTGCGCAGGTCGTCCAAGCCATCGGCGCCCGCGGTCAAGGCCGACAGGGGTTCGTGGCGCAAGGCGCTCAGGTGGGGGTCGCCCTCGGCGATGTAGGGCGGGTTGCTCACGATGAGCTCAAACCGTTCCCCGGGCACGGCGGCCAGCCAAGGGCCTTGGGCCCAGCGCACCTCAAAGCCCAAACGTTCGGCGTTGCCCTGGGCCACGCGCAAGGCTTCCACACTCAAGTCGCTGGCCGTGATCGTCCATTGCGGGCGTTCGCGGCACAACGCCAAGGCGATGGCGCCGCTGCCCGTGCCCACGTCCCAGCAACGCACGCCGGCTTGATCGGGCAGCAAGTCCAAGGCCCATTGCACCAAGGTCTCGGTGTCGGGCCGGGGCACCAGCACGCCCGGGCCCACGCGCAGGTTCAAACCAAAAAACGCCTGTTCGCCCAAGATGTAGGCCACGGGTTCGCCGTTCAATCGGCGCTGCAAAGCGGCGGTCCAGCGCGCCGCTGCGGCCTCGGTCAAGGTTTCATCGTCGTGAGCGATCAGCCAAGCGCGGTCGTGCGGGTCGTGGCCGAGCGCCCACATCAACAACAGTTGGGCGTCCACCCGCGCCAAACCCTGTGCTTGGGCCGCTTGCAGGCATTGGGCCAAGGTGTCAGCCACGGAACTGTTGCTCCAGGTCTTGCAGGCGCTGGGCGCCACTGGCCACTTGCAGGGCATGGATCACATCGTCCAAGTCACCTTCCATGATGGCCAGCAATTTGTAGAGGGTCAGGTTGATGCGGTGATCGGTCAAGCGGCCCTGCGCGAAGTTGTAGGTGCGGATGCGGTCGCTGCGGTCACCGCTGCCAATCAGGCCCTTGCGCGTGGCGGCTTCGGTGGCCATGCGCTCGCTGCGCTCTTTGTCGTTCAAGCGCGCGGCGAGCACCTGCAAGGCACGCGCTTTGTTGCTGTGCTGTGAGCGGCCGTCTTGGCATTCGGCGGTCAAACCGGTGGGCAGGTGGGTCACGCGCACGGCCGAATCGGTTTTGTTGATGTGCTGACCACCCGCCCCGCTGGCGCGGAAGGTGTCGATGCGCAGCTCGGCTGGGTTCAGCGCAATGGCTTGGTTTTCATCGGCCTCGGGCATGACCGCCACCGTGGCCGCGCTGGTGTGGGTGCGGCCTTGGGTTTCGGTCACGGGCACGCGCTGCACGCGGTGGCCACCCGATTCGAAGCGCAAACGGCCGTACACGGCATCGTCGGGGCCACGACCGGCCACGCGCAACACCACCTCTTTGTAGCCGCCGAGCTCGGACGGCGATTCGCTCACCACCTCGACTTGCCAACCTTGACGTTCGGCGTAGCGCGTGTACAGGCGGGCCAAGTCACCCGCGAACAAGGCCGATTCATCGCCGCCAGTGCCGGCGCGGATTTCGACGAAGGCGTTGCGTTCGTCGTCGGGGTCGCGCGGCAGGATCAGCCACTCCAGGTGGGCGTTGATCTGCTCGAGTTCGCCCTCGCACTGCGCGATTTCCTCGCGTGCCATGTCGGCCATGCCGGGGTCGAGCAGCAAGGCTTGGGCGCTGATTTGTTCGGCTTGTCTTTGCTCATAACGATCAAAAGCTTCCACGCGTTCACGGGTTTGTGCGTGCTCGCGGCTGAGCAGTCGAAAGCGCGCCAGGTCTTGCACGACATCGGGTGCGCTGAGCAAAGCGTCGAGCTCTTGCAAGCGCACGCGCTGGCGCAACAAGGTCTCTCGGACAAAGGGTTTCATGGCGGACGCTCAGGCCGCGTCGCGAGAGCCGCGCAAGAACAGGCGCGAAATCCAGCGCACCTTGGATTCGCGGTCGCCCGCGTCACCGGTGTGCAGCTCGGCCAAGGTGCCGTGCAGCATTTTTTGCGTCAAGCCTTTGGACAGGGCTTGCAAGACCTCGTCCACCGGTTCACCCTTGGCCAAGCGTTTGCGCGCGCGGGCCAACTCGGCTTCGCGCCAGAGTTCGGTTTGTTCTTGGATTTTCTGTATCACCCCCACCACGCCGTGGTCGGGGTTGCGCTGGTCGAGCCAGTGCATGAAGCTTTGTACGCCTGCGTCGATGATGACTTCGGCCTGGGCCACGGCCGCTTGTCGGTGCTCCATGCCGGTTTGCACCACGGTGGCCAAGTCGTCCACGGTGTAGAGGTAGACGTCGTCGAGGGATTGCACCTCGGCTTCGATGTCTCGTGGCACGGCCAAATCGACCATGAACATGGGCCGGTGGCGGCGTTTTTTCAGTGCACGCTCCACGGCGCCCAAACCGATGATGGGCAAGGTGCTGGCGGTGCAGCTGATGACCGCGTCGTATTCGTGCAAGCGATCGGGTACGTCGGCCAATCGGATCACCTCAGCGCCAAAGCGCTCGGCGAGTTGCTGGCCGCGCTCCAAGGTGCGGTTGGCGATCGCCATGCTTTTGGGATTCTTGGCGGCGAAGTGCGTGACCGCCAATTCGATCATTTCGCCCGCGCCCACGAACAACACGCGGATGTCGCGCAAGTCCTCGAACAACTGCCCCGCCAAACGCACCGCTGCGGCGGTCATGCTGATGGAGTGCGCACCGATTTCGGTGGAGCTGCGCACCTCTTTGGCCACGGCAAAGGTGCGCTGAAAGAGTTGGTGCAAGGTACTGCCCAAGGCACCGGCGTCTTCGGCGGCGCGCACGGCGTCCTTGAGTTGACCCAAAATTTGGGCCTCACCCAAGACCATGCTGTCCAAGCCGCTGGCCACGCGGAAGGCGTGGCGGGCCACATCGTCGTTGTGCAAGACGTACGCGTGTTGACGCAGGTCTTGGGGGTTGACACCGCCGATGTTTGCGAGCCATTGGAGGCTGGGCTCCAACGCGGCTTGACCACCCACCCCGTACAACTCGGTGCGGTTGCAGGTCGACAGCAGGGTGGCTTCGGGCGACAGGGCCACCGATTGGCGCAAGCGCTCCAAGGTGGAGGGCACTTGGTCGATGGCGAACGCAAACCGACCCCTCAAATCAAGGGGGGCGGTGTGGTGGTTGATACCCAGGGCCCAGACGGTCATGTCTCAGATTATAAAATTGACGGGTTTCACACTGTGCAGGCCTTTGACCATGACCTTTCTCGGTTTTTTATATCACCTAATGGGTTTTGCGGCGCCAGCCTTGGTGGTCGCTGGCGTATTGTGGCTAGCGTTGCGTCGGGGGCGCGTGCGCATCGGGTGGCCGGGGTGGCGTCAATTCCGACTGCTGGCAGGCGCCGGGCTGCTGATCTTGGCCCTGGGTTGGGCTTTGACGGGCGCCGATGGCAGCATGTTGACGTACGCGGTTTTGGTGTTCGGCCAAGGTGGATTGGCGGCGTGGTTGCGACAGGCTTGAACATTCAGCGCTTCGGCTTGAACCGGTCCACCCGGTCGGTGATCAAAGCGTCCAAGCCCATCGCCCACAGACGATCGGCATGTTCAGGTTCGTTGACGGTGTAAGCCAAGGTCCACAGCCCCGCGTCGCGAGCGGCTTGCGCGTGCTCGGCTTTCCACGCCGTGTGGTCCAGCACCAAGGCCACACAGCCCAAGGACTGAGTGGTTGGCAGGACCTCTTCGCTCCAAGCCTCAAACAAGTGGCCCCGGCGCACTTGAGGCGCTGCCGCTTGCAGACCCGCCAGCGCATCCGTTGAAAACGAGGTCACCCAGTGATCGAGGCCGTGGGGGTGTTGGCTCAGCCAGCAACCCAACTCAACACCCCACTGGCGCGCCGTTGTTGGGTCTTCGGGGGGTTTGAGTTCGAGGTTCAAGCACCAAGCGCGTTGGTGTGCTGTCGCCAGCAGCGCATCGAGCGTTGGCAGGCCTTGGCCGGTGTGCTGAGGGCTGTGCCAAGCTCCTGCGTCGAGGTGGAGGAGATCTTCCCAAGGTCGTTGCTCGGCCAAGCCTTGGCCGTTGGTGGTGCGCTCCAAGGTGTCGTCGTGCATGAGGAACCACACGCCGTCGGCACTGTGGCGAACATCGCACTCGAACATGGAGTAGCCCCACTGAGCACCGAGCTCAAAGGCCGCCCAGGTGTTTTCGGGCGCCAAGGTACCGGCGCCGCGGTGGGCGATCCAGCGCGGGTGAGGCCAAGGCTCAGAAGCGCCAGCCGGCTTTGAGACTGTAGGAGGGGACATCGCCGGTCTTGTCGTATTCGAGGTTCAGGTTGATCAGCAACAGGTTGGTGCCGATGCCCACGAAGGTTTTGTTGAGCGTGACCGACTCACTGAGTTCACCGGCTTGTCCTTTGGCCCGCACCACTCCAAAACCGGCGTAGGGGGTGAACAGAGCAAAACCTTTGGAGACGGAGAGGTCCATGCCTTGGGTTTTGAGTCGGTAGCCTTGGATGCCGCTGAGTTCGGTGGCGCTGGCGCGCAGGGCCAAGGCAGGGGTCACGGTGCCGCCCTCGAGCAAGGCGTAGCGCAGTTCCATGCCGCGCTGGTCAATGCCGTTGGGTTCGGCTTGGCTGTTCATGCCTTGGCTGATGAACGCGCCCAAGTCCCAGCCCAGTGGCAGGCCTTTGTGGGCGTGCAGCGAAGCCCAGCGCATGGTGCTGCGCAAGCCTTGGGTGCCGAGGGCGTAGCGATCGGTTTGTTGCAAACCCGCTTGGGTCAGGGAAAACCCCAAGTCAAAGCCGGTCAGGCCTTGGGGCTCAGAGGGCAATTGGGCGCGGTAACTGGCCATGGCTCCAGTGTCTTCGACCAAGGACTTGAACGCCGCCGAGCCGCCGATTTGGACCGCGTTGACCGACTGGGCTTGAGCCGATACAGCCGCGGCGGCCATCGCGCACAGGACCAAGGGTGTTTTCAACATGGGTTCTCCAAACTGGGCATTCCCCGATTTGGGGGGTGTTGTCACAAAGTATAGCCCTGCCAACGCACAGGAAATAGGGATATTGGTCGCATCGAGGGCAGTGGATGTCGCTTGCGTTACCATCGTAACTTCCAGTGTGTTTGCTGGACATTGACCGAATCCATGAACGCTTCGACCCCTTTGAATTTACTTTTGGCCCAGGCTGAGGATGCGCCCCGTTTGCGCGAAATTCCCTACAATTACACCTCTTTTTCAGATCGTGAAATTGTCCTGCGTTTGTTGGGCGAACGGGCTTGGTCCTTGCTCGACCGCCTGCGCGGCGAAAGGCGCACAGGCCGCTCAGCGCGCATGCTCTACGAGGTTTTGGGCGATATATGGGTGGTCCAGCGCAACCCCTACCTGCAAGACGATTTGCTGCAAACGCCCAAGCGGCGTCAGCAACTGGTCGAGGCTTTGCGCCACCGATTGAGCGAGGTACAAAAACGCCGCGTACCCGCCGACGATGTCACGCGCGACGCTTGGGTCGGTGAACTGTTGTTGGCCGCACGCGCCGCGGTCGAGCGATTCGCGGCCGGTTTTGAAGAGATGGCCCGCTTGCGCCTGCAAACCCAAAAGGTCTTGCGCAAGCTCACCGCCCACGACAACATCAAATTCGATGGCTTGTCGCGCGTGAGCCACGTCACCGACGCCACCGACTGGCGCGTGGAGTACCCCTTTGTGGTGCTCGCCCCCGACACCGAAACCGAAATGGCCTTGTTGGTCAAAGGTTGTGTGGAATTGGGTCTGACGATCCTCCCTCGCGGCGGCGGTACCGGTTACACCGGCGGCGCGATTCCCCTGACGTGGAAGAGCGTGGTGATCAACACCGAAAAGCTCGAAGCCATGACCGAGGTCGAGCACGTGCAGGCCCCGGGCCACGATAAGCCCTTGCCCACCATTTGGACCGAAGCCGGTGTCGTCACGCAGCGCGTGGCCGATGCGGCCGAACGCGCCGGTTTTGTGTTTGCCGTGGACCCCACGAGCGCCGAAGCGTCTTGTGTGGGCGGCAACATCGCCATGAACGCGGGTGGCAAAAAAGCCGTGCTCTGGGGCACGGCCCTAGACAACCTGTTGAGCTGGCGCATGGTCACGCCGCAGGCCGAGTGGCTGGAGGTGATGCGCACCGACCACAACTTGGGCAAGATCCACGACGCCGAGGTGGCTACGTTTGAGTTGCGCTACTTCGCCGCCGATGGCAAGACGCCGCTGCGCACCGAGCAATTGGTGATCCCCGGCAAAACCTTCCGCAAAGAGGGTTTGGGTAAGGACGTGACCGACAAGTTTTTGAGCGGTTTGCCCGGCATCCAAAAAGAAGGTTGTGATGGTCTCATCACCAGCGCGCGCTGGGTGGTGCACCGCATGCCTGCTCACGTGCGCACGGTGTGCTTGGAGTTTTTTGGCAACCCCAAAGACGGCGTGCCGTCCATCGTGGACATCAAGGACTTCATGTTCGCCGAGCAAACCCGATCGGGGGTGATGCTGGCGGGCTTGGAGCACTTGGACGACCGCTACCTCAAGGCCGTGGGTTATTCCACCAAAAGCAAAAAAGGCAACGGCGGATTGCCCAAGATGGTTCTCATTGGCGACATCGTGGGCGACGACGAAGACGCCGTGGCCCGTGCCACCAGCGAGGTCGTTCGGTTGGCCAACGGCCGCAGCGGCGAAGGCTTTGTGGCCATCAGCCCGGAAGCCCGCAAAAAATTCTGGCTCGACCGCAAGCGCACCGCCGCCATCAGCAAGCACACCAACGCCTTCAAGGTCAACGAAGACGTGGTCATTCCCTTGCCACGCATGGGCGAGTACACGCTGGGCATCGAGCGCATCAACATCGAGTTGAGCCTGCGCAACAAACTCAAACTCTGCGACGCGCTGGAAAGCTTCTTTGCCAAAGGCCAATTGCCTTTGGGCCGGGCCGACGACGCCAACGGCATCTCCAGCGCCGAGTTGCTCGAAGACCGTGTGCAACA
>DAISXI010000088.1:0-8217 GCA_036825935.1 Hydrogenophaga sp. | reverse complement strand
ACCATGGTGCCGAGCAACTCGGTGGCCTTGGCTTTGGAGACCAAGCCGACGCTCAGTTCACCGTGAGCGACCGCGGCCAAGAAGGAAGCTTTGACCTTGGCGGCATCGTCCACGCCCGGTGGCACGCGGTGCGTGAGCAGGTCCATCAAAAAGGCGTCTTCGCCAGCGGGTGGGTTCTTGATCAACTCGATCAAGGTCGCGACCTGCTTGGCGTCCAGCGGCAGGGGGGGAATACCCAGCGCGGCGCGCTCGGCGGCATGGGCACGGTAATCGGTGAGGAATTGGGACATGAAAGACTCCTGAGGTGGGTCGAAAAAATTCAATGAAACCAGCGCTGGGCGCTGTCGGGCAGAGGCTGGCCGGTTTGGTGCGCACGCACCAAACACTGCCAATACAAACGGAAACTGGCGCGGTCGTGCAAACGGCCTTCGTGCTGCAGCGGCGCCCAGTCGCAGGCCGCGGCCTGGTCGATGATCTCGGCGGCGGTGTGCACCTCGTCCGAGCTGGGCGCGAACGCGCGCAAGATGGGCCGAATTTGGTCGGGGTGTATGCTCCACATGCGCGTGTAGCCCAGCTGCTGTGCGGCTTGGCGCGCGGCGTGCTCCAAGGCCACGGCGTCTTTGAACTCGGTGACCACGTTGTGCGACGGCACCTTGCCATGGGCATGGCAGGCCGCGGCGATGTCGAGCTTGGCGCGCAGCACCTGGGGGTGGCTGAACTGGCCATTGAGCGTCATGGCCGAAGCGGGCAAAGCCCCCGCGTGGGCGGACACGAAGTCCATCAAACCAAAGCTGAGCGACTGCACGCGCGGGTGCGCAGCGATGTCAAAAGCGCGGTGCACCGCAGCGGGCGACTCGATGAGCACGTGCAGCGGCAAGGCCGTTGCACCGGCGGCGTCCAGCGCACGCACGGCGCGCTGCACATCGTCCAAAGACTCGACCTTGGGCACCATGAGGTGGCACAAGCGGTGAGCGGCACGGCCCGCGATGTGGGCCACGTCGGCCTCAAACGCGGGGTGATCCGTGGGGTGAACCCGAACGGCCACACGGGCACCAACAGGGGCTTGCAGCGCCAGTTCGGTGACCAAGGCGGCGTGATCGGCTTCACCGCCGACGGGCGCACCGTCCTCGCAGTCCAGCGTCACGTCCATCACCACCGCGCCGAACTCGGCGCTGAGTTCGGCTTGCAGGCGCAGGCTTTTTTCCATGCGCGCAGCCACCCCGCTGTAGTGATCGCAGACCGGCAAAGCCCCAGCCGAAGCTTGGGCGCTGAGCAGCACGTCACGGGGGTGGGCTACGCTCATGTCAGGCTCACAGCAGGTGCTTGACGCCTTCTTGCTCGCCTTGCAATTCGGCCAAGGTTTTGTCGATGCAAGTTTGGCTGAACGCGTCGATGGCCAAGCCTTCAACGACCTTGTATTCGCCATTCGCGCAGGTCACGGGGAAGCCGAACATGACGTCTTTGGGAATGCCGTACCAGCCTTGCGATGGGATACCCATGGTGACCCACTCGCCGTTGGTGCCCAGGGCCCAGTCGCGCATGTGGTCGATGGCGGCGTTGGCAGCCGACGCGGCCGACGACAAACCACGCGCTTCGATGATGGCCGCGCCGCGCTTGCCCACGGTGGGCAAGAACACGTTGGCGTTCCATTCGTGGTCGTTGATCATGTCTTTGACCGAAGCGCCATCGATGGTGGCGAAGCGGTAGTCGGCGTACATGGTGGGCGAGTGGTTGCCCCACACGGCCAATTTCTTGATGCTGGAGACGGCCTTGCCGGTTTTGGCGGCCAGTTGGCTGGCGGCGCGGTTGTGGTCCAAGCGCAGCATGGCGGTGAAGTTGGTGGGCTTGAGGTCGGGCGCGGCCTTCATAGCGATGTAAGCGTTGGTGTTGGCGGGGTTACCGACCACGAGCACCTTGACGTTGCGCGAAGCCACGGCGTTGAGGGCCTTGCCTTGGGCGGTGAAGATGGCGCCGTTGATGGCGAGCAGCTCAGCGCGCTCCATGCCAGGGCCGCGTGGACGCGAACCGACCAACAAAGCGTAGTCGGTGTCTTTGAACGCGGTCATGGGGTCGCTGTGAGCTTGCATGCCGGCGAGCAAAGGGAAAGCGCAGTCTTCCAGTTCCATCATCACGCCCTTGAGCGCTTTCTGGGCTTTTTCGTCGGGAATTTCGAGCAATTGCAGGATGACGGGCTGGTCCTTGCCCAACATTTCGCCAGAAGCGATGCGGAACAACAGGGCGTAACCGATTTGACCTGCAGCGCCAGTGACGGCAACGCGGACGGGCTTTTTGCTCATGGTGAAACTCCAAAAATAAGCGATGTAAACAAAACAAAATGACCATTGAGTGTAACCCGAAGACCCCCTTCCGTCAATTTGTCTTATGTCTTATATAAGATATGATTGACACACTTTTTGGTGTTAATCTTTCGCGCAAATGCCCGCTCAAACTCCACCCCTTTCGGACTCGCCCCAGGCTGCTGGCGGTGATGCGTCCGCCCCATGGAACGGTTTGAGCCCGTCGTTCAGCCCGCTGTACCAACAGATCAAGGGCCTGATCCTGCGCAGCCTGCAGGCCGGCGAATGGAAAGCCGGTGACATGATCCCCAGCGAATTGGACTTGGCCGCGCGCTTTCGCGTGAGCCAAGGCACGGTGCGCAAAGCCATCGACGAGCTGTCCACCGACAACCTGCTCGTGCGCCGCCAAGGCAAGGGCACGTTTGTGGCCACCCACGCCGAGCAGCACACCCAATACCGTTTTCTGCGCTTGGTTCCCGACAACAACAGCCTCGACCAGCAAGGCCCAGCCTCTCGGCGCATCATCGAGTGCAAGCGCCTGCGGGCGCCGGCCGACGTGGCTCGACAATTGCAGCTGCGCACGGGCGACCCTGTCCTAGCGGTCAAGCGGGTGTTGGACTTTGCCGATGCCCCAACGATTTTGGAAGAGCTGTGGCTTCCCGGTGGACCCTTCAAAGGCTTGACCTTGGACACCTTGGCCCAAGACCAAGGTCCCATGTACGCCCTGTTTGAAGCCCAATTTGGCGTGCGCATGGTGCGCGCCGAAGAAAAAATCAAAGCCGTGGGTGCCCCAGAAGAAGTGGCCGAACTGCTGGCCTTGCCCGCGGGTGAGCCGGTCCTGATGGTCGAGCGCTTGGCCTACACATACAACGATGTGCCCATGGAGCTGCGCCGCGCCCATTACCGCACAAACACCCACCACTACCGCAACGACTTGAGCTGAGCCATGGACAACAAACCCTTGGTCCAACCAACGCTCGTCAGTCTGCGGTATGGTGCACTGCAATAGAATTTCACCCAAACCTGAGTGACCAACGGGTTACGTCCCTTCCATCTCCAGCCTCCTCCACGGAAGAAAGCGAACAACATGTCCGAGTTGAAACCCCAGCGGCGCGAATTCCGCAACATCAACGCCTTCACCGACCTCACCACCTACCGACTCCCCCCCGCCGGATGGGTGTCCATCTTGCACCGCGCCAGTGGTGGCCTGATGTTCATTTTGTTGCCCCTGATCATCTGGATGTTCGACACCTCGGTGTCTTCCGAGATCTCCTTTGACGTGTTCACCTCGGCCTTCAGCGCGGGCTTGGGCTTCGTGCCGGGCTGGTTCTTCAAGCTGGTGGTCTTGGCGATCATTTGGGCTTACTTGCACCACCTGATCGCGGGTGTGCGCCACTTGTACATGGACGTGCGCCACGCCGTGTCCAAAGAATTCGGCAAGTCCTCGGCCATCGTCACCTTGGTGCTCAGCCTAGGCCTGACCGCCGTTTTGGGCGCCAAATTGTTCGGTTTGTACTGAACCCACGAAAGGAAAACAGAACATGTCTGTCAATTACGGTTCACAGCGCGTCGTCACTGGCGCCCACTATGGCTTGCGCGACTGGCTGGCCCAACGCGTCACCGCCGCCCTCATGGTGCTCTTCACCGCCGTGGTCTTGGCGCAACTGCTGTTCAGCAGCGGCCCCATCGGATACGACAGCTGGGCCGGCATTTTTGCCCCGCAATGGATGAAGGGGCTGACCTTCGTCGTTTTCCTCGCCCTGACCTACCACGTGTGGATCGGCATGCGCGACATCTGGATGGACTACGTCAAGCCCGCTGGTATCCGCCTCGTGCTGCACATGTTCACCCTCGTTTGGCTCCTGACCTGCTTGGGCTGGGCTATTCAAGTTCTTTGGAGAATCTAACCCCATGACCGCAACCGCCAACCTTCCCAAACGCCAATTTGACGTCGTCATCGTCGGAGCCGGTGGCTCTGGCATGCGCGCCTCGCTGCAGCTCGCGCGCGCCGGTCTCAAGGTCGCCGTGCTCTCCAAGGTGTTCCCCACCCGTTCGCACACCGTGGCAGCCCAAGGGGGCATCGGTGCTTCGCTGGGCAACATGAGCGACGACAACTGGCACTACCACTTCTACGACACCATCAAGGGCTCCGACTGGCTCGGCGACCAAGATGCGATCGAATTCATGTGCCGCGAAGCGCCCAAGGTCGTTTACGAACTCGAGCACTTCGGCATGCCCTTCGACCGCAACCCCGATGGCACGATTTACCAGCGCCCATTCGGCGGCCACACCGCCAACTACGGTGAAAAGCCCGTGCAACGCGCTTGCGCTGCGGCCGACCGCACCGGCCACGCCATGTTGCACACGCTCTACCAACAAAACTTGCAAGCCCGCACCACCTTCTTTGTTGAATGGATGGCGCTGGACCTCATCCGGGACGCCGACGGCGACGTGGTGGGCGTGACCGCTTTGGAGATGGAAACCGGCGAGACCTACGTCCTTGAAGCCAAGACCACCTTGCTGGCCACGGGCGGCGCAGGCCGCATCTTTGCCGCTTCGACCAACGCCTTCATCAACACCGGCGACGGTTTGGGCATGGCCGCTCGCGCGGGCATCCCCTTGCAAGACATGGAATTCTGGCAATTCCACCCCACCGGCGTGGCCGGCGCGGGCGTGCTCTTGACCGAAGGTTGCCGCGGCGAAGGCGCGATTTTGCTCAACAGCAACGGCGAGCGTTTCATGGAGCGTTACGCGCCCACCTTGAAAGACTTGGCCCCGCGCGACTTCGTTTCACGTTGCATGGACCAAGAGATCAAGGAAGGCCGTGGTTGCGGCCCCAACAAGGATTACGTGCTCTTGAAGCTCGACCACTTGGGCGCCGAGACCATCCACAAACGCTTGCCCTCGGTGTATGAAATTGGTGTGAACTTCGCCAACGTGGACATCACGCGCGAACCGATCCCCGTCGTGCCCACCATCCACTACCAAATGGGCGGCATCCCGACCAACATCAATGGCCAGGTCGTCACCCCCGATGGCAAGGGCGGCCAAGCCATTGTCAACGGCTTGTACGCCGTGGGCGAATGCTCTTGCGTGTCGGTGCACGGCGCCAACCGCTTGGGCACGAACTCGTTGCTGGATTTGTTGGTGTTTGGCCGCGCTGCAGGCAACCACATCGTTCAGTACAACGACAAAAACAAAACCCACAAGTCCCTGCCTGCGGACGCCGCCGACAAAACCTTGGCCCGCTTGGCTCGCTTGGACAGCACCCAGTCGGGCGAATACGCCCAAGACGTGGCCAACGACTTGCGCGCCGCCATGCAGCAACACGCGGGCGTGTTCCGCACCCAAGCCAGCATGGACGAAGGCGTGGCCAAGATCAACGCCATGCGCGCCCGCGTCGAGTCGATCGGTTTGAAGGACAAGTCCAAGGTCTTCAACACCGCACGCATCGAAGCGCTGGAAGTGGAGAACCTGATCGAATGCGCTCAGTCCACCATGACCTCGGCCGCTGCCCGCCACGAGTGCCGTGGCGCGCACACCGTCAACGACTATGAGCGCGCCGCCGACGACGCCCAGTTCCCACTGGGTCGCAACGACGCCGAGTGGATGAAGCACACCTTGTGGCACAGCGCCAACAACAGCCTCACCTACAAGCCCGTCAACCTCAAGCCACTGACCGTCGCGTCCGTGCCACCCAAGGTTCGCACCTTCTAAGGTTCGCACCTTCTAATTCAGGAGTCTCACATGGCCAAAAGAACCTTCAAAATCTACCGCTACGACCCCGAAAAAGACGCCAAGCCCTACATGCAGTCGATCGAGGTCGAACTCGACGGCCACGAGCGCATGTTGCTCGACGCGTTGATGAAGCTCAAGGCGGTGGACCCCTCCATCTCCTTCCGCCGTTCGTGCCGCGAAGGCGTGTGTGGCTCCGACGCCATGAACATCAACGGCAAAAACGGTCTGGCTTGCTTGACCAACATGAAAACGCTCAAAGGCGACATCGTCTTGAAGCCGCTGCCCGGCCTGCCGGTGGTGCGCGACCTGATCGTGGACATGACGCTGTTCTTCAAGCAATACAACAGCATCAAACCCTACCTGATCAACGAGACTGTGGCCCCCGAAAAAGAGCGCCTGCAGAGCCCCGAAGAGCGCGACGAGCTCAACGGTCTGTACGAGTGCATCTTGTGCGCGAGCTGCTCGACCAGCTGCCCCAGCTTCTGGTGGAACCCCGACAAGTTCGTGGGCCCCGCTGGTTTGCTGCAGGCCTACCGCTTCATCGCCGACAGCCGCGACCACGCCACGGCCGAGCGTTTGGACAACTTAGAAGACCCTTACCGCCTCTTCCGTTGCCACACCATCATGAACTGTGTCGACGTTTGCCCCAAGGGTCTGAACCCCACCAAGGCCATCGGCAAGATCAAAGAAATGATGGTGATGCGCGCCATTTGAGCGCGCACGCCAACACCGCATGACCGCCTGCACGAACGATGCGCTGATCGATGAACGCGCTCTGAGCAAGCTGCGCTGGCGCTGCCGCCGCGGCTTGCTGGAGAACGACCTCTTCATCGAGCGCTTCTTTAACAGGCACGCTGCGGGCTTGACTGTCAGTCAGGCCCAAGCTCTCGAGGTTTTAATGGACCTGTCCGACAACGATCTGCTGGATCTGTTGTTGGCCCGCAAGTTGCCCGAGGGCGACTTGGTGCGAGAGGACATCACGCAAGTGTTGGGCATGCTGCGCGCCGCCCAGCCAACCGTTTAAGACGTGCAATAACAAAGGAAACCACATGAAACTCGCCGACAACAAAGCCACCCTGTCGTTCAGCAATGGCAGCCCTTCCGTTGACCTGCCTGTGTACAACGGCAACATTGGCCCCGATGTGATCGACATCCGCAAGCTGTACGGTCAAACGGGCATGTTCACTTACGACCCCGGTTTCCTGTCCACCGCGTCTTGCCAATCCGCCATCACCTACATCGATGGCGACAAGGGTGAATTGCTGTACCGCGGCTACCCCATTGAGCAGCTGGCCAACAAGGTCGACTACCTCGACACCTGCTACCTCTTGCTCAACGGTGAGTTGCCCAACGCCCAAGAAAGCAAGGCCTTCCACGCCACGGTGAACAACCACACCATGGTCAACGAGCAGATGCAATTTTTCTTGCGTGGTTTCCGCCGCGACGCACACCCCATGGCCGTCTTGACCGGCTTGGTGGGCGCTTTGTCGGCCTTCTACCACGACAGCACCGACATCAACAACCCGGAGCATCGGCACATCGCCGCCATCCGTTTGATCGCCAAGATGCCCACCCTGGTGGCCATGGCTTACAAATACGGCGTGGGTCAGCCCTATATGTACCCCCGCAACGAATTGTCGTACGCTGGCAATTTTCTTCGTATGATGTTTGGGACGCCCTGTGAGGATTACAAAGTTAGTCCTGTACTTGAACGCGCCATGGACCGCATATTCATCCTGCATGCGGAGCACGAGCAAAATGCCTCTACCTCCACGGTGCGTTTGTGCGGCTCGTCTGGAACAAACCCGTTTGCTGCGATCGCTGCGGGAGTTGCATGTCTCTGGGGCCCAGCCCACGGTGGTGCTAATGAGGCCTGCCTGAAAATGCTCGAAGAAATCCAAGCCAGCGGTGGCGTGGCCAAGGTCGGCGAGTTCATGGAGAAAGTCAAGGACAAAAACTCCGGCGTCAAGCTGATGGGCTTTGGTCACCGCGTCTACAAGAACTACGACCCCCGCGCCAAACTCATGCAAGAGACCTGCGACGAGGTGCTCAAGGAACTCGGTCTGGAAAACGACCCGCTGTTCAAGTTGGCCAAGGCCCTGGAGAAGATCGCTTTGGAAGACGACTACTTCGTCAGCCGCAAGCTCTACCCCAACGTGGACTTCTACTCTGGCATCGTGCA
>DAISXI010000087.1:6518-8335 GCA_036825935.1 Hydrogenophaga sp. | reverse complement strand
CGAAAGCGCGAGGGCAATGCACCCATCATCTTGGTTGTCCTCGTGAATTTGAGACAATCGGATTTTGATTGTTTCGAGCCTTTGAGTATGACATTCCAAATCACCATCGAACCCAGCGGTCGCACCTTTGAAGCCCAAGACGGCGAGGTCTTGTTGGCCGCCGGCATCCGCCAAGGCATTGGCCTGCCTTACGGCTGCAAAGACGGCGCCTGTGGCTCGTGCAAATGCAAGCTCGTGAGCGGTCAAGTCAGCCACGGCCCGCACCAAGCCAAGGCCTTGAGCGCCGAAGAAGAAGCCGCCGGCCACGTGCTGACCTGCTGCGCCACCGCACAGTCCGACGTGGTGCTGGAGTCGCGCCAAGTCACGGCCGAAGGGGCTTTCACGATCAAGAAAATCCCGGTGCGCGTGAGCGGCTTGGAAAAACGCTCGCCCGACGTCATGGTCTTGAAGTTGCAACTGCCGGCCACCGACACCTTCCGCTACCACGCCGGTCAGTACGTCGACTTTTTGTTGCGCGATGGTGCCAAGCGCAGCTACTCCATGGCCAACGCGCCGCACACCCAGGCCGAATCGCCCAGCCTGCAGCTGCACATCCGTCACATGCCCGGCGGCCTGTTCACCGATTCGGTGTTCAGCACGCTCAAAGAAAAAGACATCTTGCGCATCGAAGGGCCGCACGGCAGCTTTTATTTGCGTGAAGACACCGACAAACCGATCGTGCTCTTGGCTTCTGGCACGGGCTTTGCCCCGATCAAAGCCATCATGGAGCACATGCAACACAAGGCCATCACGCGCCCCGTGAGCCTGTATTGGGGCGGTCGGCGCCCCGCCGATTTGTACATGCACGACTGGGTGGTGGCACAAGCCACAAACATGCCGCAGTTGAAGTACATCCCGGTGTTGTCGGATGCTTTGCCCGAGGATGCTTGGAGCGGACGCACGGGATTTGTGCACCAAGCGGTGATGCAAGACCTCCCCGACTTGTCGGGGTACGAGGTCTACGCCTGCGGCGCGCCCATCGTGGTGGACTCGGCGCGGCGCGACTACGTTCAGGAATGCGGTTTGTCCGAGGACGCCTTCTTTGCCGACTCGTTCACCAGCGCAGCAGACCAGGCTTGAAGCGCTTGCTGGTCGAGCTCACTCGGCCAGCAAGGCCTTGACGTCTTTGGCCAGGGCCTGCGCACCGCTGTTGTACCGGTGGTAAATGCGGATGCGACCTTGTGTGTCGTAAATATAACTACCAGCTGAATGGTCCACGGTGTAGCTGGTGGGCGTGGGACCCTCGACTTTTTTGTAAAAAATCTTGTACGACTTGGCCAAGTCGGGCAGCTCGTCGAGCTTGGCGTGAAGGGCCAGGAAGCTGGGGTCGAAGCTGGCCATGTATTCCTTCATGATGGCCGGCGTGTCGCGTTCAGGGTCGATACTGATGAACAATCCCTGCAGGCGATCGCCATCCTGACCCAGCAGCTGTTTGGCTTGAGCCATCTCGCCCAAAGAGGTGGGGCACACATCGGGGCATTGTGTGAAACCAAAGAAAACCACCACGGCTTTGCCCTTGAAGTCGGCCAAGGTTCGCATTTGCCCATTGTGGTCGGGCAGCGAAAAACCCTTGGCGTAATCGGCGCCTGTGATATCGATACCAGTGAACGCAACGGGCGGTTCGCTGCAGCCGCTCAAGGTCAAGGCCATGGCGGCCAAGCCAACGCCCCAGGCGCGGCGGGTCAAGGTCTTTGGGGTCATCAGAAGGTCCAAGGCAGGTAGTGGTCGATCAAGAGCGCGGCGAACAGCAGCGACAAATGGATCAAGGAAAAACGAAA
>DAISXI010000087.1:0-6418 GCA_036825935.1 Hydrogenophaga sp. | reverse complement strand
TTGTTCGTCATCGCAGCCCAGCCCAACACGGGCGGCATGGCGCCCGAGGCGCCACCGATGACGATGTTTTGTGGCGTCAGCGGCTTGAGGATGACGGTGTAGATCACGGCATAACCAACAAAGGTCGCGAAAGTCAGCCACATGGTCAGCGGGTTCACCCACACGTACAAAATCCAAGAGCCCAAGGCGCACAAGCCGGCCGAGAAGCTCAGGGTTTTTCCGTTGGTCAGCTCACCTTTGGCGGTGGGACGCCAAGACGTGCGCTTCATGCGGGCGTCGATGTGCTGTTCGACCACACAATTGAATGCGGCCGCCGCGCCCGACACCAACCAAATGCCAAAACAGGCGATCAAGGCCAACTGAACATCTTTCCAAGTGGGCACACCAGGCACGCTCAAGACCATGCCGATCAGGGCACAGAACACGATGAGCTGAATGACGCGGGGTTTGGTCAGGGCATTGAACTGTCGCCAGGTGGACGACAGATTCGACAAAGGAGAAACAGCGGATGAGCTCATGGGCAATCCAAATCAACGAGCGAACAGAGAAACGCGACGACCATGCATGTGTTGCTCAGCCCAAGCCCCGGCCAACACGATCACAAACCCAGCGGCTCCTGCCGTGTGCGCGACCGCGGCCACCAAGGGCCAATCCAACACCACGTTGGTCAAACCGCTGACGAATTGCCACAGCGTCAAGACCAACAAGGACAGGGTCAAGCGGGCGTGCCCTTGATGCCAAGCGGCCCAGCCGAACCACCAGACCGCCAAGATGACCGCATAGGCCGTGATGCGGTGAACATAGTGAATGCCGGTCAAGGCCGCGAAGGCGATGGCGTTACCGTTGCTGTCAACACCCAATTGACGCCAAATTTCAAAGCCTTGGCGCAAATCCATGGGGGGCCACCAGCTGCCTTGACACATGGGGAATTCGCTGCAAGCCAGGACCGCGTAATTGGTGCTGACCCAGCCACCCAAGGCAATTTGCAACAGCATCAAACCCATGATGACCCACAACGCGGTTCGCAATGCAGCCCCCATGGGCCTCACGCTCGACGCGGTCTGGTAGAAAGTGGCTTGTATCCGCAACAGCGCCAACAAACCCAATCCCCCCAAGAGGTGCAAGGTGACGATGGCCGGAAACAGCTTCATGGTCACCGTCCAAGCGCCAAACGCGCCTTGCATGCAAACCCAAAACAACGTGACCCAAGCCCAAGCCGGCGACATGGGCAACGCTCGGCGGTGGCGCCAGGTCATGAAGGCCAAGGCCAAGATCAATCCACCCACACCTGTGGCCAAGTAGCGGTGGATCATTTCGATCCAGGCCTTGGACCACGTCACAGGGCCCGTGGGCATGGCGGTTTGCGCGGCGGTGATTTCGGCGCTGGCACCCAAGGGGGTGGCGCTGCCGTAGCAACCGGGCCAATCGGGACAACCCAAACCCGAATCGGTCAGCCGAGTGAAGGCGCCAAAGAGCACCAAATCAAACGTGATGAACAGGGTGATGAGCGTGAGCGTGCGCAGGCGCACCGATACGGCTTCATGACGCTGACGCCAGAGCACCCACAGCAGCGGCCCGAGGGCCAGCACGGCTCCCAGCAGCAGCAGCTGTACCACCGGCGATAAATCGTACAGGGCCACCGTTTCGTTCATGGCAATTCCTTGCTGACGGCTTGAGGTAAGCGCCCGGGCTGGTCCCAAAAGGACGAAGCCCGAAGCAAACGCTCAACGTCGCGCTTGACTTGCTTTAAGTCGGGCTGGGCTGGAAAGCGCATCATCCAGTTGCCAATCGGATCGACCAAATACAGGTGATCTTCCAAGCGCTGGCCGGGCGCGGGTTGTAACCACTGCGCCAAGGCCGTGGCGTCCACCGCCAAGACCTCGGCTTTGGCCGTGGCCGCTTGGGTCTCAGGGTTGGGCAGGGTGGTGCCGGTGCGCAGCCAGACCCAATCCAAACGCTCTTTTTCTTTGCCCAGCGTCTCACGCAATTGGCGCTGCCAATACAGGCGCTGTTGGCAAGCAGCGTCACAAGCACCATCGGCCACGCTGATGAGCAACCACTGGTCCTTCCACTGCCTCAAAGGTTGTTGCACACCGTTGGCATCGGTGACCATGAGGGCGGGGATAGGGCGCTGGGGGTTGATCAATTCGCCGTAGTTGCGCTTGCCTTCTGGGCGAATCACGTAATAGGTGAAGTAAGAGGCAATGACGGGCGCGATGCACACCAACAAGAGCGCGAGCATCGTCCAGCGACCGCGGCGTGTTTTGGCCGCCATTTCAACGCTGTTGGCATCGAAGCTGGGCATGTTGTGGACCGTCATGGTCAGGGGTTCATCGGGCTTGTGTGCCATGGGGGTTGGGCTTTCGACGTGGGGCTATCCATTGAAACCAAAGATACAGGCCAGCGCACAGGGCACTCAATGAGAACCACTGTGCGGCGTAACCGTAATGGGTGTGGACCTTGGCGGTGATGACGGGCCATTCACGGCTCAGACCACCGGCAGACGGATCGGTTTGCACGACGGTGATGGGCAAAAAATCCAGACCCGTCTCGCGCGCGTAATCGGCCAAAACCACATTTTGCCGCATGGGGCCTGGCGGCGCAGGTGCAAGCTCATATAAGGCGGAGACTGGCGGTGTCAATCGACCCTGAACCTCGACAGTGTTGACCGGTGTCTCGAAGGGCGGGATACGGGTGCGGTCCATGAAATCCCGGGCCACCCAACCGCGATTGACCAAGACCACGCGCTCGCTGCCACTCAAACGCAAGGGACTGATCACCCAAAATCCCACTTGACCGCCCATAGGGCGGTTGTCAAGCAACACCGTGGCGTCGGACTGCCAGACACCTTGCAAGGTCACGCGGCGGTGCAAGCCGTCGTTGGGCCCTGTTCCGACCAAAACGTCGGCATTGCCCCAAGGCCGCTCTTGTGCTCGGCTGTCGATCAGGGCTTGCAAGGTGTTTTTTTGATCGGCTCGACCCAGCTGCCAGACGCCCAAGGACGCGGTCACCGCCACCGCCACCCCGGTGGCGATGGTCAATACCACCGTTCGCCATTGAACCTTCTGCATGCAAAACACCTTTGGTGAAAAAGACGCCGATAATCCTCGGCATGACCTACCTCGTGATTGTCGCCTTTGTGGCCATCCTCGGCAGCTTGGCTGCCGCCCTCTTCTTCATGATGCGCGGCTCTGGACCTATGGACCCCGATAACCCCCAAGAGGTTTCGCGCAGCAAACCCATGGCCAAAGCCTTGGCGTTTCGGGTTGGTTTCTCGGTCCTGCTCTTTTTGGTTGTGCTCTTCGCCTATTTCATGGGCTGGATCCAGCCCACCGGTGTACCCATGTAAGACCCGCTGATGACACCAACAAAAAAGCGCCTTTCGGCGCTTTTTTGTTGGGCGAAGCACGGTGCTCAGAGCCAGTACACCAAGAAGTAGAGACCCAACCAGACCACGTCCACGAAGTGCCAGTACCAAGCTGCACCTTCAAAGCCAAAGTGGCTCTTGGCAGTGAAGTGGCCTTTTTGCAAGCGCAGGGTGATGAACAAGAGCATCAACATACCGACGAACACGTGGAAGCCGTGGAAGCCGGTGAGCATGAAGAAGGTGGACCCAAAAATGCCAGAGGACAGCTTCAGGTTGAGGTCGGTGTAAGCGTGGAAGTATTCGTAGCCCTGCACAGACAAGAACACCACACCCAAAGTGACCGTGGCCCACATGAAGGTGATGGTCTTGCTGCGGTTGCCTTCTTGCAAGGCGTGGTGGGCAATCGTGAGGGTCACACCCGAGGTCAACAGCAAAGCGGTGTTGATGGTGGGCAGCCAGAAGGGACCCATGGTCTGGAAGGGCTCCACGATGCCAGCAGGCGAGGCCGTGGCACCGGCTTGAACGCTGGGCCACACGGCCGTGAAATCGGGCCAGAGCAGGCTGTTTTCAATGCCACCGAGCGCGGGCACCGAATTCATGCGCGCCCACCACAGCGCGGTGAAGAATGCGCCGAAGAACATCACTTCCGAGAAGATGAACCAGCTCATGCTCCAGCGGTACGACAGGTCAACCTTGTGACCGTACAAACCCGACTCGCTCTCCAAAGCCGCTTCGCGGAACCACTGAAACAGCACGGTGAGCCAGAACACCAAGCCAAAGGCCAGGGCATAAGCGCCCCAAGACGCACCGTTGATCCACTGACCCGCACCAAGGATCACGAAAAACAGACCGATGGCCGCCATCACTGGGTGCCGCGAAGGACCAGGGACAAAATAGTATGGCGTCGTGCCGTGTGTTGCTGAAGACATGCTCACTCCTGTTGCGCTTGTTATGTACGTGTTACAAAAATCAGAAAAAATCGATCAACCGGCAATCCAGTGGACCAGAAACATCAAACCGAAAACAAACAAAAAAGCCATCACGATGCCCACCGCCACGATGTGCAAGGGGTTGAGCTTGGCGATATCGGACTGGTAGTCGGTCTGGCGACGAACGCCCAAAAAGCCCCAAAGAACGGCATTGATCGTGGACAACCAAGAGCCTTTTCGCTGGTTCACAGGCTTGTTCATCAGACGGCACCTTCAACCTTGGGTGAAGCCAACGCGGCCGAGCCAGAAGGTGCGGCCGGCACACGCCCACCGACTTCAAAGAAAGTGTATGACAGCGTGATGGTGGTCACGTCTTTGGGGATCCGGGGATCAATCACAAAAGCCACTGGCCAAGACTTTTCTTCGCCGGGCTGCAAGGTGTATTGCGTGAAGCAAAAGCACTCGAGCTTGTTGAAATGCGCTGCCGACTGGGACGGGGCATAACTGGGAATGGCTTGCGCGGCCATGGTGCGGTTTTGGATGTTCTTGAACTCGTACATGACGGTGTTCAAGGCACCCGGGTGCACCTGCATGGATCTACGCTCGGGCTTGAAGTCCCAAGGACCACGCGTGTTGACGTCAAACTCCACCGTGATCAGGCGACTGGTGTCCACTTGGGTGTTGGCCGGCAAATTGTATTTGGCACCCGGTATCGTTTGTTCGGACATGGCCAAGATGTTGATGCCCGTGACTTCACAGATGGCGCGGTAAATGGGCACCAATGCATAGCCAAAGGCAAACATGCCCAGCGTGATGACGCCGAGCTTGCCCATGATCTTGAAGTTTTCGCGTCGAAGTGCCATTGGGTTGTTGCTCAGTGAGTCGGGCTTAAGCGCCGAACATGACCATCTTGGCCACAAAACCCGCGAAGAACACGAAGACCACCGACGCGAGGATCCAGCCCAAGCGTCGGTTTTGTTTTTTCTGTTCGACGGTGTTCATAGAAGACGAGGTGCGAATCAAGCGATGATTTTGGTCGCCGTGGCGTCCAATTTCGGAGGTGTTTCAAAGGTGTGGAAAGGTGCAGGCGAAGGCACTTCCCACTCCAAACCTTCTGCGCCTTCCCAAGGTTTCTGAGAGGCTTTTTCGCCTTGGCCGCGCATGGCGGGGATGACCACGGCCACGAAGAAGTAGACCTGAGCGATACCGAAGGCAAAACCACCCACCGAAGCGATGGCGTTGAAGTCGGCGAACTGCATGGGGTAGTCGGCGTAGCGACGGGGCATACCGGCCAAGCCCAAGAAGTGCATCGGGAAGAAGGTGATGTTGAAGGAAATCATCGACCACCAGAAGTGGATCTTGCCGCGGGTTTCGTTGTACATCACGCCGGTCCACTTGGGCAACCAGTAGTAAACGCCGGCGAACATGGCGAACAAGGAACCCGCCACCAGCACGTAGTGGAAGTGCGCCACGACGTAGTAGGTGTCTTGGAAGTTGATGTCAATCGGGGCCACCGACAGGATCAGGCCCGTGAAGCCGCCCAAGGTGAACACAAAGATGAAGCCCACGGCCCACAGCATGGGTGTCTCGAAGGTCATCGAGCCCTTCCACATGGTAGCGATCCAGTTGAAGATCTTCACGCCCGTGGGCACGGCGATCAACATGGTCGAGTACATGAAGAACAGCTGACCGGTCACGGGCATGCCGGTGGTGAACATGTGGTGAGCCCACACAACAAAAGACAAGATGGCGATGGAGCCGGTGGCGTACACCATGGAGGCATAACCGAACAGCTTCTTGCGGGAGAACGCAGGCACCACTTGGCTGATGATGCCGAAGGCCGGCAAGATCATGATGTAGACCTCGGGGTGACCGAAGAACCAGAAGATGTGCTGGTACATGACCGGATCACCACCACCAGCGGGGTTGAAGAAGCTGGTGCCGAAGTGGCGGTCGGTCAAGGTCATGGTGATCGCGCCAGCCAACACGGGCATGACGGCGATCAGCAGGTAAGCGGTGATGAGCCAAGTCCAAGCGAACATGGGCATCTTCATCAAGGTCATGCCGGGCGCGCGCATGTTCAAGATGGTGACGATGATGTTGATCGAACCCATGATGGACG
>DAISXI010000086.1:5577-8403 GCA_036825935.1 Hydrogenophaga sp. | reverse complement strand
CCTTGGTGGGCTTGGCTTATGGCCAAGCGGGCTTGGTGACCATGCTCACCTTGGTCTCGGTACACGCCTTGATTTTGCTGAGCGCAGCCACGCTGATCTTGGAGTTGGTCGCAGCCCGCGAGCTCCACGCCGCGGGTGGACAAACCCAACCGGTGTGGCGCACGGTCTGGTCGGCGGCCAAGAGCGCGGTGATTCATCCGGTGCCCTTGCCCATCGTGTGTGGCCTCTTGTACGCGCAAACGGGCTGGGGTTTGCCCATGGTGATCGACCGATCCTTGCAGATCTTGGGTGGCGCGTTTGGGCCGATGTCGCTCTTGCTCGTGGGCGTGACCTTGGCTCACACACCTTTTGGCGGTTATGTGCGCACGGCCTTGTGGGTGGTGGCATCCAAGAACCTGGTCTTGCCGGTCATGGTGGGCGCCTGTGCTTGGGCCTTTGGCGTCACTGGATTGCCCTTGACCGTGATGGTGGTGGCCGCGGCCTTGCCCAGCGGAGCCAATGTATTTTTATTCGCCCAGCGCTACGGCGTGGCGCAAGCGCAAACCACGGCGGCCATGGGCTTGTCGACCGCAGTCTCGGCCATCACGCTCAGCGTCGTGATGGCCTTGATGGCCTGGATCAACGGGTGAGTTCTTTGGCCGCTTCGACTTGGTGTTCGAAGTAACGCTGGAAGCTGAAGGTCAAGGTGGCCATGAAGGCCACGGTGCCGATCAACAAACACGCGATCAACGCGCCGATGGTCAGCCACTGAGTCTGACCGGCGGGGGCTTGCTCATCGAGTTCGGGGTTGTAATGGCGGTTCCAAGCCGCGCGGTCCGCCAAGGCGTACACGATGCCCATGAGGCAACTGATGGTGATGCTGAGACCCAGCAAAGGCATGAGCACCCAGGACAAGGTGTCGTCTTGACCGAAGGTGATGGCACGGTCGATGCCCCACCAACCCAGTGCGGTGGGAATGGGGAAGAGCCAGCCGATCCAGTCGCCCCAGCCACGCAAATAAAAGCGGTGCAGGCCAAAGCTGCCCAAGGTCAGGGCGAGCCAAGTGGCGGTGGTTTTGTGTTTGGGGCGGGTCATGTTTTACGCGGGTGTTGAGGGGTCTTGTGGCGGGGTGCGGTCGCCATCGCCGAGGGTTTTGTCCATCAGCACGATGTCGAGCCAGCGCCCGAACTTCCAGCCACACGATTGAACCACGCCGGCTTGTGCAAAACCGGCGCGGCGGTGAACCCCAATCGAGGCGGCGTTGGTCGAGTCACCGATCACGGCCATCACCTTTCGGATGCCCGCAGCCTCCAATTGGTTCAACAGTTCGTTCATCAAAGCGCTGCCCAAGCCGCGGCCCTCTTGGCCGGGTGCGAGGTAAATCGAGTCTTCCACCGAGAAGCGGTAAGCCGGCCGGGGTTTGAACCAGTTGGCGTAGGCAAAACCCAGCACCTGGCCGCCGTCTTCAACGACCGTGTAGGGCAGGCCTTTGCTCAGCACGTCGGCGCGGCGCTGGCGCATGTCGGCCTCGGTGGGTGGCGTCGTCTCGAAGGTGCCGGTGCCGTGCAGCACGTGGTGGGCGTAGATGGCGGTGATGGCACTCAGGTCGGCTTCGGTGCTGGGGCGGATGGTGGGCATGGGGCTATAATCGTCGGTTTTGTGGCGTTTCGCTGACCGGGTGGTCAGTCGTGTGTCTCAAGCGTTGCAATCAAGTGGGTTGAAAAACCCTGCTGAGGTGTCGATTTTGGCACCTCTCCACCCGAAGGATTCACCATGGTCGTCATCCGACTTTCTCGCGGCGGTGCAAAAGCCCGTCCTTTCTACAACATCGTGGTTGCCGACAAGCGCAACCGCCGCGATGGCCGCTTCATCGAGCGCCTGGGTTTTTACAACCCACTGGCCCGCGGTGGTGAAGAGCCCTTGCGCATCGCCATGGACCGCTTGAACCACTGGGTCAGCGTGGGTGCACAGCCCTCTGAAACGGTTGAGCGTCTGATGAAGCAAAACGCCGCCAAGGCCGCCTGAAGATGACGGTCTTCACAGCGTCGCCCCTACCGGCCGACGCGGTGGAGTTGGGTCGTTTTCAAGACGCGTGGGGCATCAAGGGCTGGCTCAAAATCCAGCCCCACGGTGCCGATACCGCCGCACTCTTGGCCAGCGACACTTGGTACCTGACCCCGCCCGAGGCTCGCTTCGCGCGGGGTTTTGTCGTTTTCAGCGGCCCGGTGCAGGTGAGCGTCGCCGAGGTCAAAGCCCACGCCGATGGATGGGTGGCGCGCCTCGAAGGCGTCGACGACCGCAACACCGCCGAGTCCCTCAAAGGCACCCGCATTTACCTCTCGCGCAGCCAGTTCCCGGCCTTGCCCGAGGGTGAGTATTACTGGGTTGATCTGATCGGCTGCCAGGTGCGCAACCGCGAGGGTGTGGATCTGGGGCTCGTCACCGACCTCATGGCCACCGGCCCCAGCAGCGTGCTGGTGATGGAATACACCGAGACTGTGGAGGGCGAGGCCAAAACGCTGGAGCGTTTGGTGCCCTTTGTCAGCGCCTATGTGGACGAGGTGAGCACCGCTGAGCGGCGCATCACCGTCGACTGGCAGCCCGACTACTGAGTCTGTCTGTGCGCTTTGACGTCATCACCCTGTTTCCCGAACTGTTCGCGCCCCTGTTGAGCGCGGGGGTGACGCGCCGGGCGTTTGAGTCGGGGCAGGTCGAGGTGCGGCTGTGGAACCCACGCGATTTTGCCGAGGGCAATTACCGCCGCGTCGACGACCGACCCTTTGGCGGCGGCCCCGGCATGGTCATGCTTGCCGAGCCGCTCGAGCGCTGTTTGCAAGCGATTGGGCA
>DAISXI010000086.1:0-5477 GCA_036825935.1 Hydrogenophaga sp. | reverse complement strand
CCGGTGGTGCTGTTCTCGCCCATCGGCGCGCGTCTGAACCACGCGTCGGTGCAGACCTGGTCCGACAGCGAGGGGGCGGTGCTGCTGTGTGGCCGTTACGAGGGCATCGACCAGCGTTTCATCGATCGGCACGTCACGCACCAAATCAGCTTGGGTGATTTTGTTTTGTCGGGCGGCGAAATCGCGGCCATGGCGCTGCTCGACGCGGTGGCGCGGCTGCAGCCCGGCGTGCTCAACGACGAGGGCAGCCACCAATTCGACAGCTTCAACCCGGCCATCGATGGTTTGCTCGACAGCCCGCACTTCACCCGACCCGAGGTCTGGCAAGGGCAGGCGGTGCCTGACGCCTTGCTCTCGGGCCACCACGAGCGCATCGCGCGCCACCGCCGCGAACAAAGCTTGGCCACCACGGCGCGCTGGCGACCCGATGTGATCGAGGCGGTTCGGGCCGCCGGGCGCTTGAGCGCTGCCGACGAAGCCTTCCTGCGCGACTTGCTATAATCCAAGGCTTTTCGGTCCTCTACCCGCCGCGGCCGGGCTATTCGCCCATCGCCGCCCCTAGTGCAGCGGGCATGAACGCAAAATTGTGTGGAGTTCTCATGAACCTGATCCAAACCCTTGAGCAAGAAGAAATTGCTCGTTTGAACAAAACCATTCCAGTCTTTGCCCCTGGTGACACGGTCATCGTGAGCGTCAACGTGGTCGAAGGCACGCGCAAGCGCTTGCAGGCTTACGAAGGTGTGGTGATTGCCCGTCGCAACCGTGGCTTGAACTCGAGCTTCATCGTGCGCAAGATCTCCAACGGCGAAGGCGTCGAGCGCACCTTCCCCTTGTACAGCCCCCGCATTGCCAGCATCGAGGTCAAGCGCCGCGGTGCGGTGCGTCGCGCCAAGCTGTACTACCTGCGCGAGCGCAGCGGCAAGTCGGCACGTATCAAGGAAAAGTTGGGCGCTTGATCGCCCCTTGGACTTGGCAGCAGCCAACCCGAAAAAACCGCCACTCACCGGGCGGTTTTTTTTCGTCGGGATGCGCTGTTATGCTGACGTCCCATGAGCTTGGTGTTGCCTGTGTTTGACCCCCGTTTGGCGCCTGTCGTGCCGGACGAGGTGCCGCTGACGCAGCCCGTTCACCCGCATTGCCTGAGCCCATCGGGTTTGCGCCAGGTGTTTGCCGCACCACCCACTTGGACCCCCGAACTCCGCGAAGAGCTCGCTTGGAGCGACCGTTTGCCCACGCCCGCCGCGGTCTTGCTGCCCTTGGTGATGCGCGAAACGGTGTGCGTGTTGCTCACCCAGCGCAGTGCGCAACTGTCGTCTCACGCAGGGCAGATCGCCTTGCCCGGTGGACGGGTGGATGCCCGAGACCGCGACGCGGTGGCTGCTGCCTTGCGCGAGGCGCAGGAAGAGGTCGGCCTGCCCCCGAACCGCGTGGAGGTGCTCGGTACCTTGCCCCGCTACCGCACCGGCTCAGCCTTTGACATCACCCCCGTGGTCGCCTTGGTGCAGACCGACTGGGTGGTGCGGCCCAACACCGGCGAGGTCGACGCGGTGTTTGAAGTGCCCTTGTCTTATTTGATGAACCCCGCGCACCACCGCCGCCATTGGCGCGAGGCCAACGGTCAGCGCCGCGAGTGGTACGCCATGCCTTACCAAGACGGCGAGCATGAGCGTTTCATTTGGGGCGCGACCGCGGGTTTGCTGAGAAATTTTTACCATTTGCTCGCCGCGGCCTCTGGGCAGCACACCGACTCCTTGTAGGATGCTGGCATGAGCTTTTTTACCCTCTTGATCGCGCTGATGTTGGAACAGGCGCGCGCCGTGCAGTCGGACCACCCGGTGCACGGCTGGATGCTGTCTTGGGTGGAATGGGTGCGTCGGCATTTTGATGCCGGACAAAAGCACCATGCCCAGTGGGCGTGGGCCTTGGCTGTGCTGTTGCCCACCCTGCTCAGTGCGGTGGTGTTCTGGGCGCTGTCGTGGGTGGCGGGGGTGTTGGCGTGGGCTTGGGTGATCGGGGTCTTGTACTTGTCCATGGGCTTTCGCCAGTTCAGCCACCACTTCACCCAAATCCGCGACACCTTGGCCCAGGGTGACGAGGACGCCGCGCGCACCGAGTTGGCTCGCTGGCTGTCGATCGAGACCCACCGTTTGACGCGTCACCAATTGATCGCTTTGACGATGCAAAACGGTGTGGTCGCGGCGCACCGCCATGTGCTGGGCGTGATCGTCTGTTTTGCTTTGTTGGCTGCCATGGGTTTGGGTCCTGCCGGCGCGGTGCTCTACCGCTTGGCCCAGTTGGTCGGGCAGCGTTGGGTCAAGCCCGCCGCCGATGGCTTGGTCGGTGAGTCCACCGCCAGTTTGGCTGAGCGTGCGTGGGCCGCCATCGATTGGTTGCCCGTGCGCATGAGCGCTTTGTGCTTTGCCGTGGTGGGGCATTTTGAAGAATCGCTCTCGCGTTGGCGTGCCCCCATCGACAGCACCCTGCCCAGCAACGACGCGGTGTTGTTGGCCGCGGCCGGTGGGGCCATGGCCGTGGAGTGGCGCGACCACAGCCAAACCGTGGCTTTGGACGGTGATGCGGTGTCGTTCACCGAGCTCAAAGTGGCGCACTTGGCCAGCACCGTGGGCTTGTTGTGGCGCAGCGTGGTGCTGTGGTTGTTTGTCTTGGCGCTCTTGACCTTGGCGGCTTGGTGAAGCCGCGGCGCGCATTCAATAGCGCGTTTGTGAGAGCTCGTCGAAGAGCTCGCGGTACAGGCGGTAGCGGTTTTCGCTGATGGCGGGGCCCGAGCCGTCGCCCGCATCCACGCCCACCAGCGCTTGCACCGCGCAGCCGGGTTCGTGCAAATGGGTGCAGTTGTAGAACTTGCAGTGCCCCAGCGTGGCGTGGAAGTCCGGCATCAAGTGGGCCAATTGCATGGGCTCGATGTGGTGCAGACCAAAAGCTTGGAAGCCCGGCGAATCGATCAAGCCGGTCTGGCGGCCTTCGCCCACCCAATACCAGGTGGTGCTGGTGGTGGTGTGTTTGCCCGAATTCAAGGCGCGCGAAATCTCGCCGGTCTGCGCTTGCGCATCGGGCACCAGGTGGTTGACCAAGGTGGACTTGCCCACGCCCGAGGGGCCCAGAATCAAGCTGTTTTTGCCGTGCAGGTGCGCGGCGAGCTCGCTCAAACCTTGGGTTTGGCCCTCGCTCAAGCACAGGGGTAAAACGGTGTGGCCCATGCGGCGGTAGGGCGCCAAGCGCATCCAAGCGCGATCGAAGAGTTCCTTCAGGTCGCTTTTGTTGAGCACGATGAGCACGGGGATGTGCTCGGCCTCGGCCGCGATCAGGGCGCGCGTGAGCTGGCTCTCCGACCACTCGGGGTCGGCCGCGACCAGCATGACCACCAGGTCCAAGTTGGCGGCGAACGATTTGGTGCGGATCTCGTCTTGGCGGTGCAGCAAGTTGCGGCGCTCGATCACACGCTCGATGGTGCCTTCGTCGCCGGTGGCTTGCCACATCACGCGGTCACCGACCACCGATTGGCTTTTTTTGCCTCGTGGGTGGCAGATGCGGCGCACGCCATCGGAGCTTTCCACCAAACAGTGCCGGCCATAGGCCGCCACCACCAGACCTTCTTGCGGCCCGCTCATGCGTGCGCGGCACGGTGCATGAGCCTGCCCAGACGTTCGCTGGCCGGTGGGTGGGAGTGGTAGAAGCGCACGTACAGCGGGTCGGGGGTGAGGGTGCTGGCGTTGTCTTTGTAGAGCTTGAGCAAGGCGCTGGCCAAGTCGGTGGCTTGGGCGTGTTCGCTGGCGTAAGCGTCGGCCTCGAACTCGTCTTGTCTGGAGCGCAGCGAGGCCAAGGGCGACACAAAATAGCTCACCAGTGGCACGAACAGCATGAACAGGATCAGGGCCAATGCGTCGTTGGGCGCCAGCAGCGAAGGCATCACGCCCAAGCCGGTGTAGAACCAAGCTTGTGAAGCCGCAAAGCCCAAGGCAGCCAAGCCCACACCACTCAAGGCAAAAAGCATGACGATGCGCTTGAGGATGTGGCGGTGCTTGAAGTGGCCGAGTTCGTGGGCCAGCACCGCGTCGATTTCGCCGGGGCTGAGTTGGGCCAGCAAAGTGTCAAAAAACACCACGCGCTTGGCCGCGCCAAAGCCGGTGAAGTAGGCGTTGGCGTGCGCGCTGCGCTTGCTGCCGTCCATCACGAACAGGCCTTTGGCGGTGAAGCCACAGCGCTGCATCAGCGACTGCACGCGGCCTTGCAGCTCGGGGTCGTCCAAGGGTTTGAATTGGTTGAAGATCGGGGCGATCACCGTGGGGTAGAGCACCAGCATCAAGAGGTTGAAGCCCATCCACAGGCCCCAAGCCCACAGCCACCAGGTGTCACCGGCCGCGCCCATGAGCCAGAGCACCGCAGCCAACAAGGGCAGGCCAATGAGCGCACCCACCACCGTCGATTTGATGCCATCGGCGACCCACAAACCCAGCGAGCTGCGGTTGAAGCCAAAGCGCGCTTCCAAGCGAAACGTTGCCCACCAAGACAAGGGCAGCCCGATCAGGCCACCGATGAGCGAGAAGGCCGCGACCAAGGCGATTTGCTGCCACAGACCGGGGCCCATGGCGCTCAGGAGCGCTTGGTTGAGCAGGTTCAAACCACCCAAGAGCGTCCAACCCAACAGCACCATGGCGCCCAGCGTGGCCGAGAGCAGGTCCAAGCGGGTTTTGGCGATGGTGTAGTCGGCCGCTTTTTGGTGGGCCGGCAGGTCAATTTGGGCCGAAAACGCCGCCGGCACGGCCGAGCGGTGGCGCGCGACGTGGCGGATCTGGCGCGAGCCCAGCCATTGGCGGGTCAAGAAGCCCGCGATCAGCAGCGCACAAAAAACGAGGGTGAAGGTGGTTGAAGCGGTGTCCATGGCGGTGAGTCTATCCGGATCGGCGAAAATCGGCACATGAGCCCACAACCCACCCCAACACCCCCCACCTTAGCCAAGAGCGATCAAAACTTGGTTTGGCTCGACTGTGAAATGAGCGGCCTAGACCCCGAAAAAGAGCGTTTGCTCGAACTCGCCGTGGTCGTGACCAACGCCGATTTGAGCGTGCGCATCGAAGGCCCGGTTTGGATCATCCACCAAATGGACGCCGTGCTCGACGGCATGGACGCTTGGAACAAGGGCACCCACGGCAAGAGCGGCTTGGTCGACAAGGTGCGCGCCAGCACCGTGAGCGAGGCGCAGGCCGAGGCCGAGTGCTTGGCATTTTTGGCCAAGTACGTGCCCAGGCACGGCTCGCCCATGTGTGGCAACACCATCAGCCAAGACCGCCGGTTTTTGGTCAAGTACATGCCCAAGCTCGAAGCCTTCTTCCATTACCGCTGCTTGGACGTGAGCACGCTCAAAGAGCTGGCCAAGCGCTGGAAGCCGGCCGTTTACAGCAGCTTCAAGAAGCAGCAAAAGCACACCGCCTTGGCCGATGTGCACGAATCCATCGACG
>DAISXI010000085.1:6199-8496 GCA_036825935.1 Hydrogenophaga sp. | reverse complement strand
CTTGTCCGGCTTTGTTGCAACACAGTTTTGCCCGATTGCAAGACGGCAAACCTCAAAGCCTGTGCCAATACAGCGGGCGTGTGCTGCTGGTGGTCAACACCGCGAGCTACTGTGGCTACACCGGTCAGTTCGAGGGCCTTGAGGCGCTCAACGCGCGCTACGCGTCCAAAGGTTTGGTGGTCTTGGGCTTTCCCTCTAACGACTTTCGCCAAGAAGACCCCGATGCCAAAAAAACCGCCGCCGTGTGCTTCAACACCTATGGCGTGAAGTTCCCGATGTTCACCGACACGCGGGTGCGCGGACGACAAGCGCACCCGCTGTTCGCTGAGTTGGCCAAGCGCACCGGTGCGCAACCCACTTGGAACTTCAACAAATACCTGGTGGGCCGCGATGGCCAAACACTGGCGCATTTCGAGAGCATGGTCGAGCCCGACAGCCGACAGATGATCGCTGCGCTGGAAAAGGCCTTGGCCCAGCGCTGAGCCTCAGCACCCCTCAGCCCTTGGGCTCGTTCAGGTCGATGCCCTCGTGGGCTGCGATGCGTTCCAACGCGTTTTCAAACACGGCGCGGGCCGAGCCCGAGATGGCACGCAGGTAAGCGTGCAGTCGAGCGTCGTCGGCGTTTTGGTTCAAACACTCATGGCTGTACTGCTCAAAGCTGGCGAGTTGCGCGATCAACTCGGCCACGTGCTTGGGACATTCGCACAGCACGTCGGTGGAAATGCCCGCCACGCGGCGCAGGGTTTGGTCGGAGTACTTGCGCTGCGTTGTCGCACCGCTGGCCCATTGCGGTGCAGCGTCCATGGGTGAAAACAAGACCGACTGCAGCAGCTCGGCCAATTCGGCATCGGCGATGGGGTCGCGGCGCACCACCAAGCCTGCGCGTCGCATGGCTTGGACGACCACCTCGGGCGCGAAGTGGTAGAGCACCACGGTCTGAGCAAATGCGTGTTTCGCCACGAGCGTTTGTATGTCGGCAAACACACTCTCTTGCAAAGAGTTCACCTTGATGAGCAAGGCTTGACTGGACGCTTCAACCGGTGACTGCTGGGCCGACTTAAGGTCGTCGAACACCGCTGTCACGTGGAAGCGATGCACCCCCATGGCCGAGGCCATGGTGATCGACTCAATGCGGTTGGCCAGCCCCAGCCCCACCACGGTCGTGTTGAGCGCGGTGGGTGCCTCGGCGGCACGAGGGCCGTGTGTGTTCGGTGGCTTGCACAAGCGGCGCAGGTGCGCCAAGTCCAGCGAAGCAATGGCGCTGATGCTGTGGCCCTCCAGGCTGAGTTGTTTGAGCAGCCGTGCCTTGGCCAAGTCTTGTTCGCTGTACAAACGCTGATGCCCTTCGGTTTTGGCGGGGCTGAACGCGCTGTGCCGCGTCTCCCACACGCGCAAGGTCGACACCGGTACCCCGGCGCTGCGGGAAACTGCCCCAATTCGGTAAATGGGGGCGTGGTTGGGGTCTGTGCTCACCATGGGTCTTTCGCGTAGGTTTTGAATAGGTATTATGCCGATTATTGGATATTTGGCTTGGTTATCTGGTTTTTAAACCGCTATTGGGATCAAAATCCTATTCAAGGAGGCCGCAAGCCATGATTTCCAAAAAAACCATCAGCGCCATCGAGGTGTGTTTGGCCATCGCCGACATGCAAGACGCCGGACCCGTCACGGGCGCGTCCCTGTCGGACCGCTTGAAGCTGTCCATCTCGCATTTGGAAACCATCCTCAAGCAACTCAAACAGAGTCGCCTCATCGCCTCTTCGCGCGGTCCAGGGGGCGGCTACACCATGGCTCAAAAACTTGACCACACCAGCCTCTGGGACATCGCATCGGTTTTTGAAAAAACCCTCCAAGACATGGAGAAAATGGGCGACCCGACCACCGTGGCTGCCCGCTACGAGTTGGGCTTGGAGGGTGTGGTGGTGGCGTACTTGAAAGGCCTGGTGTTGAGCGATGTGTTTCGCTCGGTGGCCCCTGCGGCGAATGCCGCGGTGTTGACCCATTCCATTACGATCAAGCCACGCAAGACGCCGGCCACGCCCAAGATTCCCAACTCGGTGTTTGAGTGGCACATGGCGGCCTGAACCCGAATTCCTTTGGAGCTGGAGATGACCGACGACAACAGGTGCTGCGGCACCGGCACTTGCATCATCGACGCCGATGGTCGCTGCTGGTGTGGCCAAGTGTGGGACGGTGAAAAAATGTGTTTTCAGGCGTCTGCGCCTGAAGCCCCATCGGCCCCAACCAAGCCCACCGAGCCCACCGCGGCCGCATGAAGCTGCCCGAATTGGATGCGG
>DAISXI010000085.1:0-6099 GCA_036825935.1 Hydrogenophaga sp. | reverse complement strand
ATGCGGGCAGTTACCAAGCTTGGAGAAAACGCGTGCGGACGTTTTCTGACCAGCGGGCGGTCTACAAGTAAGGGCTTCAGCCCTTGCGGTTGTCGCTGATCCAGTCGGAGGCCGCGAACAACAAACCCGAGACCACAAAGGTCAGGTGAATGGCGATCTTCCAGCCAATTTGCTCGCCCGTCATGGTGTCGCTGACCAAGAACGCTTTGAGCAACTCCACCGCCGAGATCGCCACGATGGCGCTGATGAGCTTCATCTTCAGGTCAGAAAAGCCCACCTTGCCCATCCAAGCCGGACGGTCTTCGCTCTCGCCCACGTTGAGTTTGGACACAAAGTTTTCGTAACCGCTGAACACGATGATGAGCAGCAACACGGCCAACAAAGCGGTGTCAACCAAGGTCAGGATGGAGATGATGGTGTCGTGCTCATACAGGCCCAACACGCCCATCAGCAAGGACACCAGTTCTTTGCCGAACTTCACCAACAGCACCAGCATGCCGATGATCAGGCCCAAAAAGAAAGGCGCCAAGATCCAGCGGCTGGCAAAAATGGCCGATTCCATGGTGCGCTCGAACGTGTTGGGTGACTTGCTCATGGTGATTCGCAGGTAAAAACACAAACTGAGTTGGGCTGACAAACCATGAAGGAAAGCAGCTCGACCGATCTATAGCCGTTCACTGACACAGAGAAAACTCAACCGCCGCCAGCGCATGCAAGGCGGTGGTGTCGAAAGTGGGCAGGACACTGTCGACGGGACGCACAATCAGCGGCAGCTCGGTGCAGCCCAGAACAACGCCTTGGGCGCCTCGCGTCTTTAACTTTGCAATGCACTGTGTCAGCCAAGCCCGAGAAGTATCGCTGATTTCGCCGACGCACAATTCCTCAAAAATGATGCGGTGAATTTCAACCCGTTCAGCCTCTTCAGGCACCAGACAGCGGATGCCTCGCCCAGCCAAATGCGCTGTGTAAAAGGGCTGTTCCATGGTGAAGCGCGTACCCAGTAGGGCCACCGTGTCCAGGTGCTGAGCTTCAATGGCGTCTGAGGTCACCTCGGCGATGTGTATGAGCGGCACGTTGGTAGCGGCCTGTACCTGCTCGGCCAAGAGGTGCATGGTGTTGGTGCCAATCAGCACGCACTGTGCGCCTGTGGCTTCCAGTTGCCGGGCCGCCTCGCACAAGATGACGGCCATCCCATCCCAATCCCCTGCGCGCTGTCGCTGAGCAATGTCTGCAAAGTCCAAACTGACCAAATTCAGTTTGGCGCTGCTCAAGCCACCCAAACGCTTGGCGATCTCGCGGTTGATGATCTGGTAGTACAAGGTGGTCGATTCCCAGCTCATACCGCCGATCAGTCCTATGGTTTTCATGAATGTGTCCAGTCGGTTAACAAGTAGAGCAGTTTGATGGAATGGGCTGAGAATCAACTTGCTTTTTATTCTTTTATATCGTCAAAATATAGAAACAACTTCTAATTTTAGTGATGAAAAAGAAACTGGATGCGATAGATCGAAAAATTTTGGGGATCTTGCAGCAAGATGCCGAAACCCCGCTGGCAGACATGGCCCGGGCCGTGAACCTGTCGAGCACGCCCTGCTGGCGTCGCGTTCAGAGGCTGCACGAGCACGGCTTTATCACCCGAAAGGTGGCCTTGGTTGATCCGCGCAAAATCAACTTGGCCGTCACCGCCTTTGTGGCTGTGCGCACCAACCAGCACAGCCAAGCGTGGTTTGAGGGTTTTCGCGATGCGGTGCGCGATATTCCCGAAATTGTGGAGTTTTATCGCATGAGCGGCGATGTGGATTACCTGCTGCGGGTGGTGGTCCCCGACATTGCCGCTTACGACGCGGTATATAAGCGGCTCATTCGCTCGGTCGATTTGTCGGACGTGAGCAGCAGCTTTGCCATGGAAGAGCTCAAGTTCACAACCGCCTTGCCGTTGGACTATGCTGATTGAAGCTGCCGCTGGCTTGTTTCAGTTCAACTCGACCAAGCCACGCTCAAGCGACCAGGCAGGATCGGCGCCATCGGCCGTGATGACAAACTGGTCTTCAATGATGAAGCCACCTTCACCATCGACATAAAACGGCGTCTCAAAAGCCAGCACCATGCCAGGCTCGATCGGGGTGTGGGCTTGCGCCGCAATGAAGGGTGCGACCTCGCAAAAAGTATCGTGCCCCAGACTGTGTCCAAAGTGGCCGCGTGAAAAACTGGCAAAGCCAGCGCGATGCATGGCCTGGGTGGCTCGGTGGTGCACATCGCTGAGCAGGTGTCCGGGCTTGAGCACCTCCAACCCGGCGGCAAAAGCATCGGACAGGGCCTGCATGATCTCGCGGGTGCGTGGCCGGGCAGGGCCGAAAGTGAAGGTCCGACCGCTGTCTGAGCTGTAGCCGTCGACCAAGCAGCCCACGTCAAACTTGATGACATCGCCCCGCTGCACCACGCCGCCGCCCTGCCAAGGTTGAGGTCCTACGCTGGTGTACTCCCACTGGCCAGTCAGGCGCTGACCCGTACGGAGGACCTCTGCCTCAACGCCAGCTTTCCAAGCTGCGGCAATGGCGTCGCGTGTCACACCCTCCCTAACTGCAGCGATGGCGGTGCGCATGCCGGCCTCGGCCACAGACGCGGCTTGGCGCAGCTGGGTGATTTCGCGTGGGGATTTGACGGCCTTGATGGCACCCAACACGGCACTGCCATCGAACCATTGCACCTGAGGCAGTTGCTCGCGCAAAAGCGCAAAGTCGGCAACAGGCCAAAAGTCGAGGTCCAGGCCCACGCGTGCGCCTTGTAGACCTTCCTTGGCCAGCAATTCGCCCAAGCGAGCAAAGGCCAGACGCGCGTCAAACACAGCGGGTCGCGAAAACCCCTTCGCGCGGCCCGCCACTTGCCAACCGCGCTCGGCCAAATCGGCTGCACTGTGTTCGCTGTCCAGCCAGGGCCGGATGTCAGCGGTCTCTACCCAGTCGGGGTGGCTGAGGACCTGTGAATCACCCAAGGCGGCGCGCGCGGGCGCAGCAAAAAGCTCGGTGGCCACAGCCGACACAGGTCGACCCGCATCGGCTGGGATGAGTGCCAAGGCCGAGCCGGCTCGCCTGAAGAACGAGGCCACGCCGGGCGCAGCACCGGTGGCCCACGCATAGCTCTCGGGTTTGGCCACCACCATGGCGTCCAGCCCGTGCGCAGTCATCAGCGCTTGGGCGCGGGGACGCAAGATATCACTCACAGGGTATTCCTCTGGTGTTCATTGATAAGACAGCGACGGCAGCCAAGTGGCGATGCCAGGCATGGCCGTCAGCAGGACCAGGCCCAACATCAGCAGCAGCCAATAAGGCAGAGCGCCAATGGCGGCCTGTGACAAATTCACTTGGTGTTTGGTGATGCCCACCAGCACAAATAAGTTCATGCCGACTGGTGGTGTGAGCATCCCGATTTCAATCATGAGGGTGATGACCACGCCCAACCAAACGGCGTCGTAACCCAAGCCGGTGAGCAAGGGGAATACCACGGGCAATGTCATGACCATCATGGACAGGCCATCAAAGACCATGCCCAGCAGCAGGTAAATCAACACCACCACGGCCAGCATGAGCAAAGGCGACAGTCCCGCGCTGGAGATGCCTTCCAGCAATTTTTGCGGCAGTTGCAACACGCTGATGGATTGCGCCAAAATCACCGCGCCCAAAAAGACAAACGCGATGACAGCAAAGGTACGGGCCGAGTTGACGAAGGTTTTCATCAGCCGGGCCAGTGTCAAGTCGCCCATGGTGAAGCCGAGCAAGGTGGCTGCTGCCACGCCCACGGCGGCCGATTCGGTGGGCGTGGCAATGCCCAAAAACAAGCTGCCCAGCACAGCCACGATGAGCGCCAAAATCGGCCACACCGCCAACGTGGCGCGCAGCGTGGGGCCCCATGGCAGAGGCTTCTCGGCGGGTACCAATCCGGGGTTGCTGCGCGCCTTGATTTCGATGTAAACCATGAACAGCAAAGCCATCATCAAGCCAGGTACCACGCCGGCGAGAAACAGTTTGCCGATGGATGTGTCGGTGAGCGCTCCGTAAATCAAGAGCGACAAGCTGGGTGGAATCAGCAGCCCCAAGCTGCCGCCGCCAGCCAGCGAGCCCACGACCATTCGCTTGTCGTAACCCCGCCCAACGAGCTCGGGATAGGCCACCGAACCCACCGCGGCCGTGACCGACATGGACGATCCACTGACCGCGCCAAACACCGTAGACACCGCAATGTTGGTGTGCAGCAAGCCCCCGCGCAAACGGGCAAACAGCGGCGAAAGCGCTTTGTAGATACCGCCGGCCAGGCCACTGGCCACCAGAACGTCACCCAACAAAATAAACAGCGGAATGGAGGTGAGCGTGAACTCGCCGAGTACATTGAAAACAGCCTGCACACCCAGGCGCATGGAGCCACCTGCAAAAAAATGCAAGATGGCAAAACCTGTCAAACCGAGTGCTGCGCCCAGCACTGCACCAGAGAGCACGGTCAGGCTCAAGATGGCCCCGAGTGTTGACCAGATCATGGCAGCACCTCGTCTTCGGCTTGCGGGGAGATGGGCCTGAGCGTGCGCCAAAGGCCCATTACGCCAGCCAGACCCATGCCTGCGGTGGCCAGCATCAAAAAAGGTGCCAGTGGCAGGCGGGACTGCTCGGACTTGAGGTTCAAGTTGTAGGTGAATTCAGCGATGGCCCAAGCTTCGCGCACAAACAGCACACAAAAGGCCAGCAAAATCAACTGCCCTATGACGAACACGATGCGATGCAGAGCCCCGTGCGTCAGACCTGACAACACCGTCACTCGAATGTGAACTTCTTTAAGTACTGTGGCAGGCAACAAGGTAAAAACTGCCAATGTCATCAACAGGCCCGAGAGCTCTTCCGTGAAGTCAAAGGGCCGGCCCAACACGTAGCGCATCAGCACCGAGGCGAACACCAACACAAAAATGGCGGCCAGCGAAAAAGCGCCCACGGCGGCCAGCGCGCTGGCAATGGCGCGCAATAGCCGCTCAGCGCCCCTGTGCGTGGCCGCAACAGGGGTCAGACCGCTCATTTGGGCAGGGCTTGCAGAATACGCTGACGGTAGGCCACGGCGTCACCACCGGTTTCTTTGGCCAAGACATCCCAGGTTTCCAAGGCAGAGCCTCGCAGGGCTTTTTGGTCGGCGGCCGACAAGGCTGGGTAAAAGGTGCTTCCTTGGCTGATGAGTTTGTCGCGGGCGGCTTTTTCGCCTGATGTATCGCCGTCAAAGTTAAAGCTCACTTTTTCAAGCTCGACCACGGCCTCGTTGAATCCTTTTTTCAAGTCGGTTGGCAGTGCCGCCCATTTGGCTTTGTTGGCCAGCAGTGCGTAAGGCGCGGGGGGGAAAGGAAAACCGGTGGGTGTGACGTGTTTGGCCACCTCTTGCAAAGAAATGGAATTGGCAAAACGTGCGGCGTAAAGCGCGCAGTCCACCACGCCCGTTTGCAGCGCAGCATAGAGTTCGTTTTGCGGCACGATCTGAGCCGCTACACCCAAGCGCTTGAAAGTTTCGACCTGTTCGCGACTGCCCACGCGCAGCTTTTTCTTTTTGAGTTCGTCCAAGCTCTTGACGGGCTCGCGGCAGAACAAAGAGGCATCCACGATGGAAAAGCCCAAAAAGCCAGGCACTTCCACGTTCCATTTGCCAATACCTTCTTTGAGCACAGTCTTCAAGACCGGCAGAGCTTTGAGGTGCTCGTCGGCATTGGCCACCAAACCATAGACGTACAGATTGGCCAAAGCGGGCACATCACGGCCCAGAAAGGGTGGCCAAATGTAACCAAGTTCAGGGGTACCGGTTTGCATAAAGCGCATCGCATCCGCGTCTTTCAAGCCCAATGCGCCACCTTCTGACACCGAGATCTTGAGTTTTCCACCCGTGCGCTTTTCTACGTCGGCCGCAAAGTTGCGGATCTGAGCCGACTCGGGCCGAGAAGCGGCATAGCTGTTGTTGAATTTCCATTCTGTTTGCGCGTTCGCGCTGGCGTGAAAAGTCACCAATGTGGCCCCCAGAAGGCTGAGGCTGGAGATGGTTTTGAACAGTGTCATGTTGAGCGATCCTTTGGAGGTTGCTTTG
>DAISXI010000084.1:0-8535 GCA_036825935.1 Hydrogenophaga sp. | reverse complement strand
TCACACCATCAAAGCCGGCTCCTGCATCGCTTCAATCTGCTCGATCAGCATGTCCACTTGTCCTTGCCAGTAGTCGCGTGAGCCGAACCACGGGAAGTTGATGGGGAAGGCGGGGTCGTCCCAGCGGCGGGCTAGCCAGGCGCTGTAGTGGATCAGGCGCAATGTGCGCAGGGGTTCGATCAGATCGAGTTCGCGCCGGTCGAGGGTGCGCACCTGTTCGTAGCCGTCGAGCAGGGCGCTGAGTTGCAGTGTTTGTTGGCGGCGGTTGCCGCTGAGCAGCATCCACAGGTCTTGAATGGCCGGGCCTTGGCGCGCGTCGTCCAAATCCACGAAGTGCGGGCCTTCGTGCGCCGTGCCGGCGGGCGTCCACAAAATGTTGCCGGGGTGGCAGTCGCCGTGCAGGCGCAGCGTGCCGATGGGTGGCGGGCCGTCGTCATCGTTGGCGGCCACCGGGGCTTGGGCCCCCAGCACCGGGTGCGCCTCGATCAGCACCAAGGCTTCGCCCAGCGCTTGACGCCACGCGGTTTGCACCTCGGGCGCCACGGCGCGGTGTTCCAGCAACCAGTCGCGCGGCTCGTGCGCGAAGGTGGCCACGTTCAGGCTGGGGCGGTGCACAAAGCGTTCGCTCGCGCCCACGCGGTGGATGCGCGCGAGCAAGCGGCCGATCCACTCCAGCACATCGAGGTCGTCGTATTCGGGGCGGCGTCCGCCGCGGTAGGGCGTGAGCGAAAACGCAAAGCCGCCGTGCTGGTGCAGGGTTTGGCCTTGCAGGGCCAGCGGCGGCACCAAGGGCACGTCCTCGGCTGCGCAGGCCTGCGCAAACGCGTGCTCTTCCAGAATGGCATCGGTGCTCCAGCGCTCGGGCCGGTAGAACTTGGCCACCACCTGGGTGTGGCCTTCGATGGCCTCGTCCAAATGGATGTGATAGACCCGGTTCTCAAAACTGTTGAGCGCGCTCATGCGCCCATCGCCCCACACGCCAATGGCGCCCAGGGCGTCTTGCACCACGTCGGGGGTGAGGCGGGCAAAGGGGTGCAGGTCGTTGTCGGTCATGGTTGATTGTCGCTTTAAGATGGCGCCCATGCCCAAAGCCCCGAACGACCGCCGCCACCAGCCCACCAAGGCCACGCCCACCCTGCAAGAACAATTGCCCGAATTGCGCGAAGGCCAGTCGGTGGCGCTGCTCCAAGAGCTGCACATCCTCACCCGCGAGGGCAAGCTCAACCAAGACACGCGGCGCAAACTCAAACAGGTCTACCACCTGGTGCAGTTCATCGAGCCGCTCTTGCAAGAAGCGCTGGACGCGCGCGGCGACGTCGCCTTGGCCGACCACGGCGCGGGCAAAAACTACCTCGGCTTCATCTTGTACGACCTGTTTTTCAAACAGCGCACCCAAGGCTCGGTGTACGGCGTGGAGTCGCGCAGCGAGCTGGTGGCCAAGTCCACCGAACTGGCGCAGCGCTTGGGCTTTGAGCGCATGGGTTTTTTGGCGTGCACCGTGGCCGAGTCGCTCACGCACACGGCTTTGCCCGAGACCATCGACGTGGTCACCGCCTTGCACGCGTGTGATACCGCCACCGACGACGCCATCGCTTTTGGTTTGGCGCGCCAAGCGCGCGCCATGGTCTTGGTGCCGTGTTGCCAAGCCGAAGTGGCCAGCGTCATGCGCCAACACAAAGCGCTCAACATCCAGCGTACGCCCTTGGCCGAGCTGTGGCGTCACCCGCTGCACACGCGCGAATTCGGCAGCCAAATCACCAACGTCTTGCGCTGCTTGCAGCTCGAAGCGCACGGCTACCAAGTCACCGTCACCGAACTGGTGGGTTGGGAGCATTCGATGAAGAACGAATTGATTTTGGCGCGTAAAATGAAGCCAGATCGTCCGGGTGAACGTGCCCGTTCTCGCGAACGTTTGCAGCAAGTGCTCGACGAGCTGGGCCTGCAAACCTTGCAATCGCGTTTCGCGGTCTGACCTCGTGGTGGCGCCCCTGGCGCTGCCGTTCCCCCCACAGTGAACAAACGGGCCACGAGCCCGTGTTTGCACCCACTTTGGAGAACCGCCATGGTCACCGATTTCCCTTTTGTCTTGCAGTCCATCGCATGGCCGCTGGTCTTGCTGCTGGCTTGGTTTTTGGCCGAGCGTGTGCACGAGCTTTGGCGCTTGCCCCGCGTGGCCACTTACGTGGCCGTGGGCTTGTTTGCTGGCTTGGTGCAGTTGCCGGGCTGGACCGCCGACGTCGCCGGCTTGCCGTTTTTGGCCAACCTGGCGCTGGGCCTCTTGCTGTTTGAGTTGGGCCACCGCATTCACCTGCGTTGGTTCAAACACAACCCTTGGTTGTTGGGCTTGGGGTTGGTGGAGTCGCTCGTCACCTTTGTCTTGGTGCACGAGGTGGCGCTGTGGTGGGGCGTGGCCGATGGCGTGGCGCCGATCTTGGCCGCACTCAGCATCTCGGCCTCGCCCGCGGGCATCGTGCGCGTGGTCAACGAATTGCGCAGCGCGGGCCAAGTGACCGAGCGCGTCATGCACCTGTGCGCCATCAACTGTTTGGTGTCGGTGCTGGCCTTGAAGCTGGTGGTCGCGCAGTGGACGCTCAACACCTCGGGCGATGTGTGGCTGGCCTTGGTGGGCTCGGTACACGTGGTCTTCAGCTCGGTGTTGGCTGGCGGTCTGTTGGGCGTGGCCGTGCCGTGGTTGCTGCGCTGGCGTCGTGCCAACGAACGCGGCGTGACCTTGGTGTTTGCCTTGTCGGTTTTGTTGCTCACCACTTTGTCGGTGGGTTTGCAGCTCTCGCCGCTGCTCGCGGCCCTGACCTTTGGCATCGTGGCACGCGAGCGCCGCACCTTGCTCACCAGCGCGCAGCGCGACTTCGGCGCCGTGGGCGATCTGCTCACGCTGTTTTTGTTTGTCTACATCGCCTCGCTCATGGAATGGTCGCAGGTGTGGGGCGGTGTGGGCTTGGCCGTGGTGGTGATCGCCGCGCGCACGCTGTCCAAGGTGGCGTGCAACGCACTGGCCGCGCACGTCTCGGGCATCACGTGGCAAAAAGGCGTGTTGACCGGTTTGGCGCTCACGCCCATGTCGGTGTTTGCCATCGTTTTGCTCGAACACAGCCGCACCCAAGGCTTCGGACTGGCCAACGAGGTGCTCGCGGCCATGACCGCGATGATGGTCTTGCAAGAGTTGATCGGCCCCGTGGTCACCCAGCGCGCCCTGATGGCCGCTCGCGAAACCCACGTCACCCAGGAGACCCGCCATGGCGCTTGAAACATTTGGACAATCCGAGGCCCTGACCATGGGCGTGGAGCTGGAGCTCCAACTCATCAGCACCCACGACTTCGACCTCTCCAGCAGCGCCAACGACCTGCTGGAGCTGTTGCGGCGCAAACCCTTCCCCGGCGTGGTCACGCCCGAGATGACGCAAAGCATGATCGAGATCGCCACCGACATCCAGCGCGAACACGGGCCCTTGCTGGCCCAGCTGCGCCAGACGCGCGACACCTTGGTGAACGCGGGCGACCGCCTGAACATCGCCTTGGCCGGCGGCGGCACCCACCCGTTTCAGCGCTGGTTCGAGCAACGCATTTTTGCCAAGCCACGTTTTGAAGAGCTGTCCACGCTCTACGGCTATTTGGCCAAGCAGTTCACCGTGTTCGGCCAACACGTGCACATTGGTTGCAGCACCGCCGACGAGGCTTTGTTTTTGCTGCACGCGCTCAACCGCTACGTGCCGCACTTCATCGCGCTCTCGGCGTCGTCGCCGTATTCACAGGGCGTGGACACCTTGTTCGACTCGGCCCGCCTCAACTCGGTGTTTGCTTTTCCCTTGAGCGGGCGCGCGCCCTTCACCCTGAGCTGGGACGAGTTCTCGCAGGTCTACTTCACCAAGATGGAGAGCACCGGCGTGGTCAAGTCGATGAAAGACTTTTATTGGGACATCCGCCCCAAGCCCGAGTACGGCACCATCGAACTGCGCGTGTGCGACACGCCGCTGACCGTCGAGCGCGCCGCGGGCCTCGCGTGTTACCTGCAAGCGCTGTGCCGCTACCTGCTGGAGCGCCACGAAGAAGACCCCGCCGAAGACGACTACTTGGTCTACACCTACAACCGCTTCCAAGCCTGCCGCTTTGGTTTGGACGGCACCATGGTGCACCCCAAAACCCGTCAAGCCATCGGCATCCGCGAAGACATCCAGCAAACGCTGGAACGCCTGAAGCCCCACGCCGCCGCGCTCAACAGCGAAGCCGCCTTGGACGAGATCGCCCGCGCCACCCGCGAAGGCAACCACGCCACCTACCTGCGCGGCCAATACGCGCAAAGCGGCCAAGTGCCGGGCGTGGTGCAGGCCAGTGTGCGGGCGTTTCGGGGTTGAGTGCAAAACAAAAACAACCGAATTTAACCATGCATTATTACCAAGTCGTGGTTAAAATACATGAATGTTTACCCGACAAGCCCAATTTCCACTGATCGAACGCTTAGCGCAGTTTCCCGCCGTGGCGCTGCTGGGGCCGCGTCAAGTGGGCAAAACCACCCTGGCGTTTGCTCAAACCACGAGCTATCCCGACGCCTTGTACTTGGACCTTGAGCTGCCCTCCGCGAAAAGGCAGTTGGACGACCCGGAAGCCTTTCTCATGGCCCACGCGCAGCGACTCGTCATCTTGGACGAAGTGCAGCGCATGCCCGAGTTGTTTGCGGTGCTGCGTGGCGTCATCGACCAACGCCGCCGCATGGGCCAAGAAAGTGGGCAGTTCTTGTTGCTGGGCTCCGCCTCGGGCGTGTTGCTCAAACAATGCAGCGAGAGCCTGGCTGGGCGCGTGGCCACCATCGAGCTGCCTGTGCTGCAAGCGGCCGAGGTGTTTGATCAGCGCCCCAGCGCGGCCGAGCTGACGGCCCTGTGGGTGCGCGGCGGTTTTCCGCTGTCGTGGTTGGCCAAAACCGATGCCCGGAGCATGAGGTGGCGTGAAGTATTCATCGCCACCTATCTGGAAAAAGACATTCCTGCCCTGGGGCCACGCATACCCGCCACCACCTTGCGGCGTTTGTGGACCATGCTCGCGCACCACCAAGGCGAACTGCTCGATCAGTCCAAGCTCGCCGCCGCCTTGGGCATCAGCGGTCAAACCGTGGGCCGTTACATCGACCTCTTGTGCGACTTGATGCTGGTGTGCCGCTTGCCCGCGTGGCATGGCAATGTGGGCAAACGCTTGGTTCGCTCACCCAAAGTCTATGTGCGCGACAGCGGATTGGTGCACGCCTTGCTGGGCTTGGCGCATGCCGATGCGGTGCTTGGCCACCCCGTGGCGGGTTCGAGCTGGGAAGGCTTTGTGCTGGAGCAGCTGACCAACGCCGCACCACAAGCCCAAGCCAGCTTTTACCGCACCAGCAACGGTGCCGAGGTGGACCTGGTGCTGACCTTTCCCGACCAAACCACCTGGGCCATTGAGATCAAGCGCTCCAGCGCACCCACCCTGTCGCGCGGCTTCTATCAAGCCGCCACCGATGTGGGAGCCACGCGCAAGCTGTTGGTCGCGCCGGTTGAAAACAGCTACCCCACCAAAGAGGGCGTTGAGGTAGTGGATGTGATGACCGCCGTTCGTTGGTTGAGCGTGTCACCCTGATAGGACCGCCCCATGTTTTTACCCACCCCCCAAGCTGTGAACCATCCCATATGAAACCCAAAACCCGACGCATCCTTCAGGCCGTGCTGTATGAAGTGGGCGCCATCGCTTTTGTGGGGCCCGTGCTGGGGTTCGCGTTTGACAAGCCCGCCGAATCCACGTTCGCGCTGGCCGTCGTCCTGTCCACCATCGCGCTGGCTTGGAACTACGTCTTCAACGCCTTGTTTGAGCGTTGGGAGTCCCGTCAAGCCATCAAAGGCAGAAGCTTCGTGCGCCGATTCGTCCATGGGGCAGGCTTTGAAGGTGGCCTGACCTTCCTGTTGGTGCCGGTCATGGCCTTCTGGTTGGAGACCACCTTCTTGGCCGCGTTGATCGCCAACCTGGGACTGTTGGTTTTCTTCTTTGTGTATGCCGTGGGCTACACCTGGGCCTTCGACAAAGTCTTTGGACTGCCGCAATCGGCCTTGCCGACGCCATCACCTTAAGGCGCACCCATCTCAGTGCTTCAGGTCGCGATAGAAATTTTCGTGCGGCCCCAGGGCTTCTAGGTAAATCAGTCGTACTGTGTCTTCGCGTGTGTAGCCCAACAAGTACAACTGACCCTGGCTGCGGAATTTGTAGACCCACAGTTGCGCCAAGTCGCCCTTTTTGCGTTCGCCAGCATCGGGGTTTTCAGCCACCGTTGCCACAGCAGCATCCGTGTCGGCAATCAACTTGGCTTGGGTCAATTTTTTGTAAACCCGAGCAAAGCGCCGTGTTTGCAGGACTTGCCAGCTCATGCCTGTTTGAGGGCGGTGCGGCTACGTGGCTTAAAGGGCGTGCTGTCTTCACGCGGTTCAGACTGGCTCATCAAGCTTTCTGCAATGAAAGAGGCGGGTAGATCGGGGTTGTCGAGCGCAGCACGTCCCACTTTCGCCCAGAACTCCACCTGCCCCTGCACGGTGCGAAATTCTGCCTTGGCCGCCACACGGGCCGCGCCAACCAAGGACTCGTCAATGCGCATAGAAACGGTGGACATGGTGTGCCTTTCGTGATTTACCACAATTGTAGCTTTCGCTGGCGAAATGCGCAAGACAAAGTCGATCACACATGGCCAGTTCATTGTTCAACCTGTGGTCTCGGCAACAACTGGGTCAATTGTCGTGACAGCGAAACGGCAATTACAACCTTTGAAAAAGACGAGACAAGTTGTCCCATGCATTGAAGATTTTTGATCTCAAAACCGCACTCGAACTGGGTAGTGACTGCCTTAGACGAGCGCTGGGAAGACTCTCGTCATGGGTCCAAACTCACTTCGCAAACCGCTTCCGAGTCAACGCCAACGCCACCCAAAACGCCACGCCCGCATACGCCGCCAGCACCGCCAGGTGCAACAGCGGTTGGGTGGGCCATTGGTCCAGGAAGAGGGGGCGCACCAGCGCCACCGCGTTGGCCAGGGGCAGCACTTGGGCGATGGCGGCCACGGTGCTGGGCAGTTGCTCCAGCGGGAAGAACACGCCGCTCAAAAACATCATGGGCGTGAGGAAGAGCGTGAAGTAATAGGTGAAGAAGTCGTAGCCTTTGGCCAGCGCGTTGAAGATCAGCGCGATGCAGCTGAAGGTGATGCCGGTGAGCAGCAAGATGGGCAGCGCCAACAAAAGCTTGGGGCTGTGGCTGATGCCGAGTGCCAGCATGACGCACAAAATGGCCGTGACGGTGAAGAGCGACTTGAACGCGGCCCACAGCATTTCGGCCATGACCACGTCGTCGAGCGTGACCGGCGCGTTCATGATGCCGTCCCAGGTTTTTTGCACGTGCATGCGCGAGAACGCGGAGTACAGCGCCTCGAAGGTGGCGGCGTTCATGGCGCTCATGCAAATGCTGCCGCTGGCCAAAAACACGATGTAGGGCACGGCCTGTGCGCCGCCGGGGCCCATCATTTGGATCTCGCCCACCAAGGTGCCCATGCCGTAGCCAAAGGCCACGAGCCAGATCAGCGGCTCGGCGATGTTGCCCACCAAGCTGGGGATGGCGAGTTTTTTCCAGACCAGCCAATTGCGCAAAAACACCGGCCACCAGCGCAGCGACAGGCGGGGGGCGGACCACGGGGATACGGCGTTGGGGTTCATGGTGTTAAGCGTCGTCTCGAATTTGTCGGCCGGTCAATTTCAGGAACAGGTCTTCCAAATTGGCCGGGCGGTGCAGGGTGCGCAGGTGGTGTTCGCCTAAGGCGGCCAAGAGCGGGCGGGCGTCGCGGGTGTAGAAAAACACGGTCTCGCCGCTGACTTCCACGCGGCTGGCCATGGCGCGCAGCGCGGCGTGGGCCTCGTCTTGGGCCAAGGCCACGGCGCCTTCGCCGTACACCTCCACCACATCGGGTTCCAGGTGCTGCGCGATGAGTTCGCGCGGCGGGCCTTCGGCGATTTTGCGGCCGTGGTCGATCACCAGCAGGCGCGAACACAGGCGCTCGGCCTCGTCCATGAAGTGGGTGGTGAGCAAAATGCTTTTGCCTTGTTGCAGCAAGCGCTGCAGGCGTTCCCACATGAGGTGACGCGCTTGCGGGTCCAGGCCGGTGGTGGGCTCGTCGAGCAGCAGCAAGTCGGGGTTGGCCACCAGCGAACGCGCCAAACTCAAGCGGCGCTTCATGCCGCCCGAGAGTTCACCGGGTTTGGCGTCGGCCTTGTGGCTGAGCGCGGCAAATTCCAACAGCTCGGGGATGCGCGCGCGGATGTCGGCGTCTTTCAGGCCAAAGTAGCGGCCGTACACCAGCAGGTTTTCGGCGCAGCTGAAATCGGGGTCGAGCGTGTCGAACTGGCTCACCACGCCCAGGCGCGCTTTGATGGCCAGCGCGTCGCGCGGCATCTCCAGGCCAAAGGCGCTCACCTGGCCTTCGTCGGGCACGGTCAGGCCCAAGCACATGCGGATGGTGGTGGTTTTGCC
>DAISXI010000083.1:0-8735 GCA_036825935.1 Hydrogenophaga sp. | reverse complement strand
CGTGGCATGGACTTGGCGCGTCAAGCTCAGCCTCTCCACCGAGCGCGACCTGTTCTCGCGTTTGCGCGAGCAGTCCGAGACCGTGGCCATCAAGGTGTTTGCCGACAACCTGCGCGATCTGCTCTTGGCCGCTCCGGCCGGCCCCAAGGCCGTGATGGGCTTGGACCCGGGCATCCGCACCGGCGTGAAAGTGGCCGTGGTCGACGACACCGGCAAGCTGGTCGACACCGCCACCGTCTACCCGCATGAGCCGCGCCGCGATTGGGACGGCTCGCTCTTCACCTTGGCCAAGTTGTGCGAGAAACACGGCGTGAGCCTGATCGCCATCGGCAACGGCACGGCCAGCCGGGAAACCGACAAGCTCGCCGGCGAGCTGATCAAACAGCTGGCCAAGCTGCACCCCGAGCACAGCATCACCAAGGTGGTGGTGAGCGAGGCGGGCGCTTCGGTCTACAGCGCCAGCGAATACGCCAGCCAAGAGATGCCCGATGTGGACGTGAGCCTGCGCGGCGCGGCCAGCATCGCGCGGCGTTTGCAAGATCCCTTGGCCGAGCTCGTCAAGATCGACCCCAAGAGCATCGGCGTGGGCCAGTACCAGCACGACGTGAACCAAAGCGAGTTGGCGCGCAGCTTGGTGACGGTCGTGGAGGATTGTGTGAACTCGGTCGGTGTGGACCTGAACACCGCCAGCGTGCCGCTGCTCTCGCGGGTCTCGGGTTTGTCTGCCACGGTGGCCAAGTCGGTGGTGCGCTGGCGCGAAGCCAACGGCGCGTTCAAGAGCCGCCAAGACCTGCTGAAGGTCACGGGCCTGGGCGCCAAAACCTTCGAACAAAGCGCGGGCTTTTTGCGCATCCGCGGTGGTGAGAACCCGCTGGACATGACCGGCGTGCACCCCGAAACCTACCCGGTGGTCGAGCAGATCATCGTGAGCACGGCCAAGCCCATCCAAGAGATCATGGGCCGCCCCGAGCTGTTCAAAACCCTCAAGCCCGAACAGTTCGCCAACGACCGTTTTGGCCCGATCACCATCCGCGATATTTTTGTGGAACTGGAAAAACCCGGCCGCGACCCGCGCCCGGACTTCGCGGTGGCGCGCTTCAACGAGGGCGTGGAAGACGTCAAAGACCTGCAACCCGGCATGGTGCTCGAAGGCACGGTGAGCAACGTGGCGCAGTTCGGCGCGTTTGTGGATTTGGGTGTGCACCAAGACGGACTGATCCACGTCAGCCAATTGGCCAACAAGTTCGTGGAAGACGCCCGCGAAGTGGTCAAGACCGGCGACATCGTCAAGGTCAAGGTGCTCGAAGTGGACCTGGGCCGCAACCGCATCAGCCTGACCATGAAGCTCGACGCCGCCCCCGCGCGCCGCGACGGCCCGCGCGAAAACCGCTTTGAAGGCGCCGCTCAAGGCCAGAGAGCACGCGCCCCACAAGCCGCGCCTGCGGCCACCGGCTCGGCCATGGCCAGTGCGTTTGCCAAGCTGCAAGGCTTGAAGAAGTGAAGGCCCTGCACATCCACGCGGGCCCCAAAGCCCTGGCTCACATCCGCGCCCATGGCCTGAAGCCCGAACACATCGGCGCCATGCCCGGTGCGGCCGGTGGGCCCAAGGGCTTGATCTTGGGGCCGCTGGACCGTTTTATTTTTGGGCAGTGGTTGCCGCAGTCGAGCCAGCCGGTGCACTTGGTGGGTGCCTCCATTGGTGCGTGGCGCATGGCCACCGCCTGTTTGAACGACCCGGTCGCGGCCTTTAAGCGGCTGGAGCGCGACTACATCGCCCAACGCTACGAACCCTTGGCTGGCCAAAAACGCGTGACGGCGCAACAGGTGAGCGAGTCCTTCGGCCACAGCCTGCAAGCGTTTTACGGCGGGCGCGTAGACGAGTTGCTGAGCCACCCGCGTTACCGCTTGCACGTCGTCGCCTCGCGCGGGCGCCATGTGCTGCACCGTGAACACTCTGTGGGCACACCGTTGGGTTATGCCGGGGCCTTTTTGAGCAACGTGCTCTCGCGCCGTGCTTTGGGCGCTTGGTTTGAGCGGGTGGTGTTTTCGGGGCAGGGCGCTGCGCTGCCCTTTGACCCCAGCGACTTGAACAGCCGCGCTGTGGCGCTCAACGCAGGCAACTTCATGCTCGCGCTGCAAGCGAGCTGCTCGATCCCGTTTGCCCTGCAAGCCGTGCACGACATCCCCGGCGCGCCGCGCGGCGCTTACTGGGACGGCGGCATCACCGATTACCACCTGCACCTGAACTGGCGCTCGCCCCCGCCCGGCAGCACGGGCTCGATCGTGCTGTACCCGCATTTCCAACAAAACGTGGTGCCTGGCTGGCTCGACAAAGCGCTGAAGTGGCGGCATGGCGCAACGGCGTTTTTGGACCACACCATCGTGCTCGCGCCCAACCCCGAGTGGCCCAAAACCTTGCCCAACGGCAAACTGCCCGACCGCAGCGATTTCACGCGCTACGCCACCGATTGGGCGGGGCGGGTGAAGGTGTGGACGGCCGCGGCCACAGCGAGTCAGCAACTGGCCGATGAGTTTGGGGCTTGGTTAAACGACCCCCAACCCTCGATGATTCAAGCTTTGTAAGGAGTTCACATGTCACACGCGTATGTGGTCGGTCAAATCACCGTCAAGCACGCCGAACGGTGGGCCGAGTACCGCGGCCAAGTGTTGGCCACCTTGCTGCCCTTTGGCGGCGAACTGGTGTTTCGCGGCGAGCAGGTCCAGGCTTTGTCTGGGGTTTGCCCACACCCCGACATCGTGGTGATCCGTTTCCCTTCGCTGGAGGAGGCCGATGGCTGGCACCGGTCGGCGGCCTATCAAGCCTTGGTGCCCCTGCGCCAATCGGCAGCCGAGGTGGTGCTGACGACCTACCGCGCATAACCCTGTTTTGCGCGTGGATAATCAAGGCATGCAGAACGACAGTCTTTACCTCACCGCAGCCCTTTACCAATTCGTTGACCTGCCCGACTATGTTGAGTTGCAGGCCCCTTTGCAAGCCTGTTGCGACGCCCATGACGTCAAGGGCACGCTGCTCTTGGCGCACGAGGGCATCAACGGCACGATCGCCGGGCCTGAGGCCGGTGTGCGCGAGGTGCTGTCGTTTTTGCGCGCCGACCCGCGTTTGGCGAACCTGCCATGCAAAGAATCTTGGAGCCCCAAGCCGCCCTTCAACCGCATGAAGGTCAAGCTCAAAAAAGAGATCGTGACCTTGCGCGTGCCCGAGTTGGACCCGAACAAAACCGTGGGCCAATACGTGAAACCGGCCGATTGGAACGCCTTGTTGGCGGACCCGGACGTGGTGGTGATCGACACGCGCAACGACTACGAAGTGGCCATCGGCACCTTCAAGGGCGCGGTCAACCCGAACATCAAAAACTTCGTGCAATTGCCGGCCTGGCTGGAGCAGCAAGACCAGCTGAAAACCAGCACGGCCCCAAAACCCAAGGTCGCCATGTTTTGCACGGGCGGCATTCGGTGTGAGAAGTCCACCGCGCTCATGAAAATGCGCGGTTTTGACGAGGTCTACCACCTCGAAGGCGGCATCCTCAAGTACTTGGAAGAAATCCCTCCCGAACAGAGCCTCTGGGAGGGCGAGTGTTTTGTGTTCGACGAGCGCGTGAGCGTGGGCCACGGCCTGGGCGTGGGCACCCACGAGCTGTGCCGTTCTTGCCGCTGGCCTTTGAGTGAGCAAGACAAGTTGTCGCCTCATTACGTCTTGGGGGTGAGCTGCGCGCACTGCCACGATCAGCGCACACCCGAGCAAAAAGAGAAACTCGCCGAGCGTCAGCGCCAAGTGGAGATGGCCGAGGCGCGTGGTGAGTTGCATGTTGGGGCGAAGATGCCCCAGCCCGACTCACATCTCTGAGCGCGGGCTCAATCTGCGCTCAGCAACATCGCTCGGTAATCGTCAGCACTGGCTATGCGCGGGTTGGTCTGGTGGCAATGGTCGGCCAAGGCCCCCGATATCACTTGATCAAACACCGATTCATCCACGCCCATGGCGCGCAAGCCTTTGGGCAGCCCCAAACGCGCGTTCATGTCCAGGATGGCTTCGGGGATGTCACTGCCGCTGCGCAAACCCATGGCATGGGCCATGCGGTTGAGGCGGTCGTGGCGCTGCACCGATTCGGCCTCGGCATTGAAGCGAACGACGGCCGGTAAGAACACCGCGTTCAAGGTGCCGTGGTGCAGGCGCGGGTTAACGCCGCCCAAGCTGTGACTCAGGCTGTGCACGCAGCCCAAGCCTTTTTGAAACGCCATGGCTCCTTGCATGCTGGCGCTCATCATGTTCAAACGGGCCTCGCGGTCTTGACCTTGTTGGGTGGCCCGTTCAATGTGGGCCCAACCTCGTGCCAATCCATCCAAGGCAATACCATCGGCCGGTGGGTTGAATGGGGCGGCCATGAAAGTTTCCATGCAGTGTGCGATGGCATCCATGCCAGTGGCTGCCGTCAACATGGGCGGTAAACCTAGGGTGAGCTCAGGGTCGAGCAGCGCCACTTTGGGCACCAAATGCCAAGAGTGAAAGCCGAGCTTGCGCCCGTCGTCTACGATGACGATGGCACCACGGGCCACTTCGCTGCCGGTACCAGCCGTGGTGGGCACGGCGATCAAGGGCGGGACTTGGTCTGTGATGCGAGCCGCACCGCCTTCGATGGTGGCGTAAGTTTTCAGTGGTCCAGGGTGGTGTACCGCAATGGCCACCCCTTTGGCGCAATCGATGGCCGAACCACCGCCGACCGCGACCAAACCATCACAGCCTTGGGCTCGGTACATCGCCACGGCCTCACGCACCGCGGCCTCCGTGGGGTTGGACGGGGTTTGGTCAAAGACCGCAACGGGCAGGTCTTTCAGCACGTCCAGCGCCTGTTGCAACAGCCCTGCGGCTCGGATGCCGGGATCGCTGACGATGAGCGGGCGCTGGATGTTGGCCTTGGCGCACTCGGCCGCCAAGGTCTTGAGCACACCAAAGTCCAGCTGTATTTGGGTGATGTATTGAATATGGGCCATGGCACACTATAAAAGCGACCCCCACAAAAACCAAGCCTCATGAGTCACCCACGTCACCCCCAATGCCTGTTGTTGCCCGAGATGCGCGGTGTACTCGACCGCATGGCGCGTGCCGGTCACGCGCCCATGCACGCACTGAGCGCGGCCCAAGCCAAGGCGTTTTACGAAGCGGGTGCGGGTGTGTTGGACATCGCGCCGCAAGCCCTGGCGCGGGTGGAAGACCACACGCTCAGGGCCCGCGATGGCCACACGATTTCCGTGCGCTTGTACGCGCCAACGCCTCAGGACGCGGCGCAGCCCCTGCCGGTTTTGCTCTACTTTCACGGTGGCGGCTTCACAGTGGGCAGCATCGCCACCCACGAACCCCTGTGCCGCCACTTGGCCTATTTGGCGCAGTGCGCCGTGGTGTCGGTGGACTACCGGCTCGCGCCCGAGTGGAAATTCCCCACAGCCGTGTTTGACGCTTGGGACAGTTTGGCGGGTCTGCGCGAACACGCCGCGGACTGGGGCTTGGACCCACAGCGCATCGCGGTGGGTGGCGACAGCGCCGGCGGCACCTTGGCCGCGGTCACGGCGATCGCCGCGCGCGATGCGGGCTGGCCGCTGGCCTTGCAGCTCTTGATCTACCCCGGCTGCGCCGGTCACGGCAACACCGACAGCCACCACCGCTTCGGCAAAGGTTTTCTGCTGGAAGACGCGCACATCGATTACTTCTTTGGCCACTACCTGCGGGGTCCGCACGACCGAAACGATTGGCGATTCGCACCCCTCAACGGTGTGGACGAAACGGGTGCGGTGCGCGACTTGGACGGCGTGGCGCCCGCGTGGGTCGGCTTGGCCGAGTGCGACCCGCTGACCGACGAGGGCATGCTCTACGCCGACCGTTTGCGCATGGCTGGGGTGGCGGTTGACTTGGAGGTGTACGCCGGCGTCGTGCATGGCTTCATTCAGTTTGGCCGCGCCATCCCCTTGGCCTTGACCGCACACCAAGACGCCGCCCGCGCTTTGCGTCAGGTATTTGGGATCTGACCCCAATTCAGTTCGAGGTCCCGGCGGTATGAGGCGTTGAAGGGGGGCTGGTCGGTGGGGTGGGTCCACTCGCTCAGGCGCAGTTGCCAAGCGCCTTCGGTGGCGCTGAGGGCGAGCAGGGTGCTGCTGCGGGTGCCGTAGCGGTGCTCGGGCCAATGCACAAAGGGGTTGGCCAAGGCGCGTTCGGTGCTCAGTGGCAAACCCGTCTCGGGCAGTGCTGGGTCGGCCAGTCCCGCACCCAGTTGTTGATCGGCCAGTGCCTGCAACACCGATTCGGGCCAATCGCCCGGCGGTCGCGGTGGGTGCGCTTGCACCTCGGCCAACAAGCGCTGGGTTTTGGGCCAGGGCACGTTCAGGCTGGCGTTGGACAGGCCGTAGACCCCAGGGCCCAAGGCTTGGCTGTGCCATTGGGGCTGCGGATCGTGGTGCACCCGCACGGGGTTGCGGTTGCTGAGCCAAGCCCAAGCGCCTTGACGCAGGTCACCCAGCACCAAGTTGAAGCCACCAAAAGCACGCGGGTCGTGGCGTGTTTGCCATGTGGCCCACGGTTCGTCGCTGGCCAACCAGTCGGTCACCAAGCCGCCACGTGAGCGCTCGGCGGCGGGCCGATCGGCTTCGCGCACATTGGTCAGCCAAGCGATGCGACCGTGTTCCGACGCGGCCAGCCAAGTGCCGCCGTCCTGTTCGTCACGCCCGCCAATCACCGACACCCCGTTGGCGAGGGTCCAGCGGTGCAAGGGCGTGGTGGGCCGGTCCCAGCGCTCGTCGCGGTTCGAGGCCAGCCACAAGGGCAGCGATGGGTCCACGGACAGGGCAAACGCCACCAAACACATGGCTCAGACGTCGGCCAAGAGTTCGTAGGGCAGGGGGTCGTGGCGCAGGGCCGGGCCTTGCACCGAACCGGCGTGCACCGAGCCGCTTTGGAGTGCGCTGAGCTGCAGCGAAACCAAGGCATCGAAGCCGCCGCTGGGGTGCGGCGCACAGGCCGCGACGGTGCCGCAGGGCTGCTCGGCGTCGTCGCTGTGGAACACCTCTGAACCCACGGCCAGGGCGCTGCCGCTGTGGAACAGGTGGGCGCGGCGTTTGAGCGTGCCGCGAAATTGGCTGCGCGCCACCACCTCTTGGCCGGGGTAACAGCCTTTTTTGAAGTTCACACCGCCCACCGATTCGTAGTTGAGCATTTGCGGCACCAAGGCTTCCGTCAAGGCCGCCGTCACGGGCACCACGGCGCTGCGCACCTCCAGCCAATCCCAAACGGCCAAGGCCAGGGCAGGGCCGGCGGGGGCCACCGAGCCTGCGGGCGTCACGACCAAGGCACGCTCCACACCCGCCGCGGGGTACAAACGCACCCATGTTTGTTCTTGGGCGCGGGCCACCTGCCAAGGGCTGGGGGCCAAGCTGGGGCCGCTGGCCGGTTCACCGGTCACGCCCCACACCGACCAATCGGCGCTGGCATCGCTCAAGCGGCATTGGGCGCGCATGACAAACATCGATAGGCGCTTGAGCATGGCAGCCAAAGTGTCGGCCGGGCACAGCAGCAAGACATCGTCCGCGGCGAGTTTGAGGCCCACGAAGCTGCTGAGCATGCGGCCTTTGGGCGAGCAAAACGCGGCCAACCGGGCCTGGTCTTGCCCCAACAGGCTGAAGTCTTGGGTGAGTTGGCCGTGCAAAAACTTCGGCGCATCGGCACCTTGGGCTCGGATCACGCCCCATGCGGGGAGGGCCGCCACGCCACTCAGGCTCTGGCTTTGAGGAAGGGGGGATGCCGTGTGGGGTGTGGTTTCGGTGCTCATGGCCTGAATTATGATCATCAGTCGTTCGTGCCGGGTCTCGGCACGCCTTTGACCTCACTGGGATGATGCCTGTGAAACGTGTGCTGATGGGCTTGTTGACCCTGAGCTTGCTGGCGGTGTTGGTGCTGGCCGGCAGCGTGTGGCTTTGGATGGACCGTCCCTTGGGCATGCCCGCAACCGTGACGGTCCAACAACCGTTGGACGTGGCCATTGCGCCCGGCACATCGGCCCGCGCCTTGTCCAAGCAACTCACCCGTGCTGGCATCGACGCGCCCGACTGGGCTTTGTTTGCCTATTTCCGACTCTCGGGCGACTCGCGCCGCATCCAAGCCGGCAGCTACGAATTCACGCCGGGCCTGACCCCCAAGACCTTGCTCGACAAATTGGTTCGGGGCGACCAAGCTTTTCGGCAAATCACCCTGATCGAAGGCTGGAACTACCGCCAGGTGTTCCAAGCCATCGAATCGGCGCGCGACGTGCAGCAAGACACGGCCGCCATGGACGTGTCTGAGGTCATGGTCCTGATCGGCAAATCGGGTGTGCACCCTGAGGGGCAGTTTTTCCCCGACACCTACCGATTCCCCAAAAACGCCAAAGCCTCCAGTATTTTGCGTACTGCCAGCATGGCCTTGGACCGAAAGCTCGCCCAGGCTTGGGCCGAGCGTGACGACGGCTTGCCTTTGAAATCGCCCCGAGAGGCTTTGATCTTGGCCAGCATCATCGAAAAAGAAACCGGTGCACCGCAAGACCGTGCGGACATCGGCGGCGTGTTCATCAACCGCATGCGCATCGGCATGCGACTGCAAACCGACCCCACGGTGATTTATGGCCTGGGCGAGCGCTTTGACGGCAATTTGCGCAAGGTCGATTTGCAAACCGACACGGTCTACAACACCTACACCC
>DAISXI010000082.1:0-8750 GCA_036825935.1 Hydrogenophaga sp. | reverse complement strand
CGCCGTCGATGCGCACGCCGCCGCCGTCGATCAATCGGTTGGCTTCGCTGCCCGAAGGCGCCAAGCCCGCGGCCTTGAGCAAAGCGCCGATGCCCAGGGGCGCGCCACTGAGCGACACCTCGGGGATCTCATCGGGGATGCCACCTTTGCTGCGGTTGATGAAGTCTTGTTCGGCCGCTTCGGCCGCGGCCGCGCTGTGAAAGCGTGCCGTGATTTCTTTGGCCAACATGACCTTGGCGTCTTTGGGGTTGCGCCCGCCTGCGATGGTTTGTTTCAGCGCCTCTATCTCGGCCAAGCTCTTGAAGGACAAGAGCGTGTACCAGCGCCACATGAGCACGTCGGAGATCGAGAGCACCTTGGCGAACATGGTGTTGGCGTCTTCGGCGATGCCGATGTAGTTGTTCTTGGACTTGGACATTTTGTCCACGCCGTCCAAGCCTTCGAGCAGTGGCATGGTCAAGATGCACTGCGGCTCTTGGCCGTATTCGGCCTGCAGGTGGCGGCCCATCAAGAGGTTGAACTTTTGGTCGGTGCCACCAAGCTCCAAATCGCTTTTCAGCGCCACCGAGTCGTAGCCCTGCATGAGCGGGTACAAAAACTCGTGCACGCTGATGGGGGTGCCAGCGTGGAAGCGGTCGTGGAAGTCGTTGCGCTCCATCATGCGCGCCACGGTGTACTTGGCCGCGAGCTGGATCATGCCCATCGCGCCCAAGGGGTTGGACCATTCGCTGTTGTAGCGGATCTCGGTTTTGGCCGGGTCCAGCACCATGCTGGCCTGTTTGTAATAGGTCTCGGCGTTGAGCTTGATTTGCTCAGGGGTCAGCGGTGGGCGGGTGCTGTTGCGCCCCGAGGGGTCGCCGATCAAGCTGGTGAAGTCGCCAATCAAGAAGATGACCTGGTGCCCCAAGTCCTGCAACTGGCGCATTTTGTTGAGCACCACCGTGTGGCCGATGTGGATGTCGGGCGCGGTGGGGTCCAGGCCGAGCTTGATGCGCAGCGGCACGCCCGTGGCTTCGGACTTGACCAATTTCTTGACCCAATCGGCTTGGGGAATGAGTTCCTCGCAACCGCGCAAAGTCACGGCCAAGGCCTCTTGCACCTGGTCCGACAACACCGCTGGGGCCTGGGGGCTGGATTCGGGGGGTGTGGCTGGGGTTTTCGAGAGGGTCATGGTGCTTGTTGCAGAGGGAGGGGCTCGGTATACTTGATGGTTTGGTGTGGATTTTAGTGTTCTACACCCCCTTCAAACCCAAAGGCTGCTTTTGCGCGATCAATTGTTTCACTGGTGGACCCAACACCCCCGTCGGTTCATGGCTGGTTTGGGCTTGGTTTTGCTGGGCACGGGCGTGACCGCCTTTGGCGTGGCGGTACCGGTGGGCAGCGATGTGCAACGCTCGGGCACCCTCACGGAAAGCTTGGACCTGCCTTCCCTCAACGCGTCGGTTCGCAACGAACCCGTGGTCCTGTTCCAAAGCGACCGCGTCAAACGCACCGACACGCTCGACGGCTTCTTGCACCGCATGGGCGTCAACGACCCCGCCGCCAGCGAGTTTTTGCGCACGCAAGCCGTGGTCAAGACCCTGTTTGGCAACACGCAAGCCCCTTGGCTGACCGTGGCCGCCACCGACCAAGGCGAGCTGCGCCAACTCACCGCGCGCTGGATCAATGAAGACGGCCGCAGCTTCAACCGCTGGGACCTGTCGCGCCCAGCGGCCGACTGGATCGTCACTGAGGCCCAGGCCCCCTTGCTCGCCTCCACGCGTTTGAGCGGTGGCGTCATCAACAGCTCGCTGTTCGCGGCCACCGACGCCTCTGAGATCCCCGACAGCGTGGCGGTGGAGTTGGCCGAAATCTTCTCGGGCGACATCGACTTTCGCCGCGACCTGCGCCAAGGCGACCGTTTCCACTTGGTCTATGAAGTCTTGGAAGCCGATGGCCTACCCCTGCGCAACGGCCGCATCTTGAGCGCCGAGTTTGTCAACGACCAGAAAACCTTCAACGCCATCTGGTTCGAGCAACCCGGCAAGAAAGGCGACTATTTCACCCTGGACGGCCAAAGCACCCAGAAGACCTTCTTGGGATCTCCCTTGGCTTTTTCACGCGTGAGCAGCGGCTACGGTATGCGCTTTCACCCCATCTCGGGCAACCGAAAAGCCCATTTGGGTGTGGACTATGCGGCGCCGACGGGCACCCCCGTGCGCACCGTGGGCGACGGCCGCGTGCGTTTTGCCGGCTGGCAAGGCGGTTATGGCAAAGTGGTGTTTGTGGAGCACAGCAACGGTCAAAGCACCGTGTATGCCCATTTGAGCCGCATCGATGTGCGTGTGGGACAGTCTTTGAGCAAAGGCGATCGCCTTGGCGCGGTGGGCTCCACCGGCGCATCCACCGGTCCGCACCTGCATTTTGAGTTCCGGGTCAACGGTCGCCACCAAGACCCACTGGCCATGGTGCGCAAAAGCGAACCCTTGACCATTGCGCCGGACATGCGTCCCGAGTTCGACGCGGTGGCCAGTGCGCAGCGTCGTTTGCTCAACTCCGCACAGACCCTACAACAGGCCTTGGCACAGGCCCGCTGAAAGCTCAGGCGCTGAAGCTTGAGCCACAGCCACACGTGGAGGTGGCGTTGGGGTTTTTGATGACGAACTGAGCGCCTTCCAAGTCTTCCTTGTAGTCGATCTCAGCGCCCACCAGGTACTGGTAGCTCATGGCGTCAATCAACAGCGAGACGCCGTTTTTGCTCATCTCGGTGTCGTCTTCGTTGACCACTTCGTCGAAGGTGAAGCCGTACTGAAAGCCCGAGCAGCCGCCACCTTGGACGAACACGCGCAGCTTCAAATCGGGGTTGCCCTCTTCGGCGACGAGCTCGGCCACCTTGGCGGCCGCGCTGTCGGTGAACACCAAGGGCGCGGGCATTTGGGTTTCGGGAGTTTGGGCCAATGCGGTCATGGGAATACCTCTTGTGACAGGATCAAAATGGGAATGCTACTGGAAAAGCCACGGTTGCAGTGCTCAGCCGTTCTTTGACGCCAATTTCAGTGTGGGTTTATCGACCTCTTCCAAACTCAAGGGGCGCAACAAGCCGGCGATCAAGGCCCCTTGGTGCATCTCCAAGGTGCGGTAGGACACATCTCCCACGATGCGCGCTTTGGGCTGCAACTCGAGCATATGACGAGCCAGCACAGGCCCTTTGACCGTGCCGTTGATGATGATGTGATCGGCCTGAACTTGACCGGTCACGCTGGCCGACTCGCTGATGACCAAAATACTGGGCCGGTCTTCGGCCGCGAACACATCACCTTGGACGTCGCCATCGATGCGCAGGCCTTCCTGAAAACCAATACCACCACCCACGCGGGTGCCTTGGGCAATGAGGCTTTTGATCAGGGGTTTTTTGCTGCTGCCAAGCATGTCGGGTCCGTTCGTTCAGGTCGCTTCAAAGTTTCGTGGTGTGCACCGACACGGTGCTGCCATCGCGCTCGATCTGGGCCGTGATGCTTTTGATCACCGCTTGCTGCGGTACTTCAACCAGCCCTTCTTTTCGGAGGTAGCTGCGCACCACCACTGGTTCTGGGGTGGCATTGGTATTGATGGACCAAGGCTTGCCGTTGAGCGTTCCGGACAAGCTTACCTGAATCTTTCCAGCGAACTCGGGCGAGTTCTTGGCGGCTTGGATGATGAGGACCTGCCATTTGTACTGAGCAGGTGAAATGCGCTCTGCCTGCAGACCCCGGATATTCAGGTCTCCGCCGCCCGCACTGGGCAACAAGCGCTCAAAAAAGCCCAAATCGCTGCGCAACATTTCATTGTCCGACTGCAACTTTTTGATTTGCAAACCCAGTTGTTCTTGCGCCACTTGCTCCGTGGTCAGCAAACTTTGAGCGGTGTTGGCCACTTCTTGGGCTTTGGCCAACTGTGCCGTCAGGTCATCGATTTGGGTACGCAACACCAAAAATTCTCGCTCGGTGTGGCGATCCAAGCCGGCAATGTCTTTTCCGAACTCAAAAGCCCACAGGGCCAAAGCGGCCGAGAAGCCCAGCACCAAAGCCCCCACCACCCAGCGCAGCGGCCACGGCAGCGAGCTGCGCACGCTCATGCGCGGTGAACTCACCGTGAGCCTTCGGAGCAGGAGACGCATTCGCATGGTTCAGATCGTTGTGCGGATTGAGAGAACCCTCGACCATAAAGCAAAAACCGCCTTCAAGCAGCACCTGAAGGCGGTTTTTTGCAGTTTCGACTCGCGGATTAGCGCTTGCTGAACTGTTTGCGGCGGCGAGCGGAGCGCAAGCCGACCTTTTTACGTTCAACTTCACGGGCGTCACGGGTGACGAAGCCTGCTTGCGACAAGCTGGGCTTGAGCATCGCGTCGTAATCGATCAGGGCGCGGGTGATGCCGTGACGCACCGCACCGGCTTGACCGGATTCACCGCCGCCGTGGACATTGACTTGGATGTCAAAGGTCTCGACGTGGTTGGTCAACATCAGGGGTTGCTTGGCAATCATGATGGACGTCTCACGGCCGAAATAGGCCTGAATGTCCTTGCCATTGACCGTGATCTTGCCACTGCCTTTTTTGATAAACACACGGGCGACGCTCGATTTGCGACGGCCGGTGCCGTTGTTCCATTCACCAATCATCTCAAGGCTCCTTAAATGGCCAGCACTTTAGGCTGTTGGGCGGTGTGGGGGTGCTCAGCACCACCGTACACCTTGAGTTTCTTGATCATGGCGTAACCAAGAGGGCCTTTGGGCAGCATGCCCTTGACAGCCTTCTCGAGTGCGCGGCCAGGGTGTTTGGCTTGCATGTCGCGGAAGTTGGTGCCGTAGATGCCACCGGGGTAACCGGAGTGGCGGTAGTACACCTTGTCAATGGCTTTGGTGCCAGTGACGCGCAGTTTGGCTGCGTTGATGATGACGATGAAGTCACCGGTATCGACGTGGGGCGTGTAAATGGCCTTGTGTTTGCCGCGCAGTCGGAGAGCCACTTCACTGGCAACTCGTCCGAGGACCTTGTCGGTCGCGTCAATCACAAACCACTCGTGCACCACGTCAGCGGGTTTGGCGCTGAACGTTTTGGTCATGAGATTCTTCACTGAGAAGGGGTTTGTCGGCTCTTTTCCACGGTCGGTGGTTCTCTGATGGAACACTCTTAGGTGGGGTTTGGTGCTTCGCCGCGGAGCCAGAAAATCGCTGCGAAGCCCTCCATTGTACAAAATTTGGGCAAGGTGGGCAATTTTTTGTGTTTCGGCCTGTTGGGGCAGGTACCATCCCCGGATGTTCAGTTACCGACACGCCTACCACGCAGGCAACCACGCCGATGTCCTCAAACACATGACTTTGGTCGCTTGCTTGAACCACATGGGCCAAAAAGACACCGGATTCACCGTCGTGGACACCCACGCGGGCATCGGCACCTACCGCCTCGACCAAGAGCAAGCCCGCACCTCGGGCGAGTCTTTGGACGGTGTCGTCAAGTTGGCCGCGGCCCTCAACGGCAAAAAAGACCTGCCCGCCCTGCTGCAGTCCTACCTCGATTTGGTGCGATCGTTTAACAGCGGCCAGCAGATCAAGCACTACCCCGGCTCACCTTGGGTGGCCAACAGCCTGATCCGCCCCCAAGACAAGCTCAAGCTGTTCGAGGTGCATCCCACGGACGCGCGATTGCTGGAGCGACACGTCACGGGTTTGGGCAAAGGCCGTCAGGTCGAGGTGATCCGCAAAAACAGCTTTGAGTCGCTGAAGTCTTTCTTGCCACCGGTCTCGCGCCGTGCTTTGGTGCTGATGGACCCCAGCTACGAGATCAAGACCGATTACGCTGCCGTGGCCGCCACCATCCAAGACGCGCTCAAGCGCTTCTCGACCGGCACCTACGCGATTTGGTACCCGGTGATCGCACGCCCCGAGGCGCACAGCTTGGCGCGCAAGCTCAAAACCATGAGCAACACCGCCAGTCGCCCTTGGGTACAGGTTGAGCTCAACGTGGGCGTCAAACCCAGCCGTGAGCCGACCAACCCACGCGCCACGCAGCTGCGCGCCAGCGGCATGCACATCATCAACCCACCGTTCACCTTGGCCGCCGCCCTGCGCGAGAGCCTGCCGGTGGTGATGCAAGCCTTGCGCGAACCATCGGGGGCCAGCTGGGACGTGACCCACGGCGGCTGAACACCGCGCTCAGCGCTGGGCTAAGCCTGCCAAAACACCCATGCTGGGCGCGCTTTGGTTCATGGAATAGAAATGCAAGCCAGGTACGCCAGCGGTGACCAGCTGATCGCACAAATCGGTGACCACTTCCAAGCCAAAGGCTTGAATGGACGCTACATCGTCGCCGTAACCCTGCAAGCGCAAGCGGATCCAACGCGGGATCTCAGCGCCGCAAGCATCTGAGAAGCGCAGCAATTGGGCGGAGCTGGTGATGGGCATGATGCCGGGCACAACGGGCACATCCGCGCCGCGCTTGTGGGCCTCATCCACAAAACGAAAGTAAGCGTCGGTGTTGTAGAAGTACTGTGTGATGGCCGAATCGGCACCGGCCTTGACCTTGCCCACGTAGGCCTGCAGATCGGCATCGGCCGATTTGGCCTGAGGGTGTACCTCAGGGTAGGCCGCCACCTCAATGTGGAAATCGTCACCCGTCTCAGCGCGGATGAAGGCCACCAGATCGCTGGCGTAATGAAATTCGCCACTGGCGCCGTAGCCGCTGGGCAAATCACCGCGCAAGGCCACCAAACGTTTGACCCCCATGGCCTTGAGTGTGGCGAGTTGTTCGCGCACGCTGGCCTTGGTCGCTCCGATGCACGAAAAGTGAGCGGCTGCGCTCACGCCCTCAGCCAAGATCTCGCTCACGGTGTCGAAGGTGCCTTGTTGTGTCGAGCCGCCCGCACCACAGGTCACCGAGCAAAACTCGGGCTTGAGGGCATACAACGCTTGGCGCACGACGCGCAACTTCTCGGCGCCCTCGGGCGTCTTGGACGGGAAAAATTCAAAACTCAGTGGCAAGCCCATACAAAAAACTCTCGGTTGCCATCACCGCCGGTGATGGGACTTTCAAAATAATCGCGCAGCGTCAAACCATGATCAACACAGGCTTGTGCCATGCGTTGCTGCACCAGCGTGTAGCTGCTCGCGTCTTTGACCAAACCGCCTTTGCCGATGTGCTCGGGCTGCAACTCGAATTGCGGCTTGACCAGCATCAACATCGACCCGCCCGATTGGAGCAGCGGCACGATGGCCGGCCACACCAAGGTTTGCGAGATGAAGGACAGGTCGCCCACGATCAGGTCAAACGGCGCGGCCGCTGAGGCCTTGTCCAAAACCAAGGAATCGGCCGTGAGCTCGCGGGCGTTGCATTTTTCAATGCACACCACACGGGGGTCTTGGCGCAAACGCGGGTGCAACTGGCCTTGGCCCACGTCCACACCCACCACCTGCGCCGCACCCGCTTGCAGCAAAGCGTCGGTGAAGCCACCGGTGCTTTGCCCCACGTCGAGGCAGCGCCAGCCGCTCACGTTGAACCCACAGCGCGCCAGCGCACCTTCGAGCTTGAGCCCGCCGCGCGACACAAAACGCGTTTCATCGGTGTTGAGGACTTCCAGCTCTGCGGTCTCGCGCAGCTCTTCGCCGTTTTTGGCCACGGTGTGCCAAGGCCCACCGTGCAGCCGCCAGCGCACGCCCGACGCAATGAAGCGCTGGGCCTGCGATTTGGTGGCGGCCAGCCCCCGCTCTACCAACAATTGATCTGCGCGCATGGTGTGTACCGACGAGCCGCATCAGGGCACCGTGGATCCGGCTTCGCCGGTCCGCAGGTGCCGCCCCCTGGGGGGTGACGCCGAAGGCGGCTCAGGGGGAACTCAATACCGGTAGGTGTCGGCTTTGTAAGGGCCGTTCTTGGACACGCCGATGTAGGCGGCTTGCTCGTCGCTGAGCTCGGTCAGCTGGGCGCCGACTTTCTTCAGGTGCAAGCGGGCCACTTTTTCGTCCAAGTGCTTGGGCAACACATAGACCTTGCCGTTTTCGTACTGGTCTTGCTTGGTGAACAGCTCGATCTGGGCGATGGTCTGGTTGGCGAACGAAGAGGACATCACGAAGCTGGGGTGGCCGGTGGCGCAGCCCAAGTTCACCAAGCGGCCTTTGGCCAACAAGGTGATCTTCTTGCCATCGGGGAAGATGACGTGGTCGACTTGGGGCTTGATCTCGTCCCACTGGCACTTTTCCAACGAAGCCACATCGATTTCGTTGTCGAAGTGACCGATGTTGCAAACGATGGCCTCGTCTTTCATGGCGGCCATGTGCTCGTAGCGGATCACGTTCTTGTTGCCGGTGGCCGACACGAAGATGTCGCACTTGTCGGCGGCGTATTCCATGGTCACAACCTTGAAGCCTTCCATCGCGGCTTGCAGGGCGTTGATCGGGTCGATTTCGGTCACCCACACTTGGGCGCTCAGGGCACGCAGGGCTTGGGCCGAGCCCTTGCCCACGTCACCGTAACCGGCGACCACGGCCACTTTGCCGGCGATCATCACGTCGGTGGCGCGCTTGATCGAATCGACCAAAGATTCGCGGCAGCCGTACAGGTTGTCAAACTTGCTTTTGGTCACCGAGTCGTTGACGTTGATGGCGCGGAACATCAGGCTGCCCTTGGCGGCCATCTCGTTCAGGCGCAACACGCCGGTGGTGGTCTCTTCGGTCACGCCGATGATCTGGGCACCCTTGCGGCTGTACCAGGTGGGGTCCACGGCCAGCTTGGCCTTGATGGC
>DAISXI010000081.1:0-8945 GCA_036825935.1 Hydrogenophaga sp. | reverse complement strand
TTGCCCAAAGCGATTGCGCCAAAGGCTTTTTGTTTGACGGCTTCCCCCGCACCATTCCCCAAGCCGAAGCCATGAAGGCCGCTGGCGTCAAGCTTGACTACGTGCTCGAAATCGACGTGCCGTTTGACGCCATCGTCGAGCGCATGAGCGGTCGTCGCTCGCACCCCGCTTCAGGCCGCACCTACCACGTCAAATTCAACCCCCCCAAGGTCCAAGGCCAAGATGACGTCACCGGTGAACCCTTGGTTCAGCGCCCCGACGACCAAGAAGAAACCGTGCTCAAGCGCTTGGAGGTCTACAGCGCCCAAACCCGCCCCTTGGTGGACTACTACGCCAACTGGGCCCAGTCCGACGCCAACACCGCCCCCAAATACCGCGCCATCAGCGGCACGGGCAGCGTGGAGGACATCACCGCCCGCGCCTTCGCAGCATTGAGCGCCTGATCCGTCGACGCCCAACAAAAAAGCCCCGCACTGCGGGGCTTTTTTGTTGGCAAGGGACCCACCGTTAAACCATCAAGTCGAGCATCAAACTCACGCGCGCCTTAAAAGCGTTGAGCTCGCGCGGGGCGCAGGCGATAGCCGTGTTCTCCCCCACGATGGGGCCGTGGGCGCAACGGGTGCACAAACGCAAGGCCACACCGGCTTTTTCGGCGGTTTGCAAGGCGCTGAGCAAGGCCGTGTGCAGGGTGCCGTTGCCAGTGCCGGCCACGACCAGGCCTTGAACGCCGGCGCTGACCCACGCGTCGATCTGGCGTGGGTCCACCCCCGCGTGGCTGCTCACGACCGCCACCCAAGGCCACTGGTCCACGGGCCGCGTCAAGGCCGTGGCCGCGTGGGCATGAGGCTGGTTGGGGTTGGGTAGGAATGACCAACGCACACGCCCCGACTCCACCCAAGCCAGCGGGCCACTGGGGCCGGACGAGAGCGCGTCCAAGCGGTAGGGGTGTTCTTTTTGAACGTGGGCTGGGCTGTGCACCGTGCCCGCGGCCACCACCAACACGCCGCTCGCTTGCGGGTCGCGCGAGACGGTCACGGCGTCCAAGAGGTTTTGTGGGCCGTCTTGCAGCACCGCGCTGGCCGGGCGCATGGCGCAAGTCAAGACCACCGGCTTGTGCGTGTTCAAGACCTGCTGCAAAAACCAAGCGGTCTCTTCCAAGGTGTCGGTGCCGTGGGTGATGACCACGCTGCACACCTCGTCTTGCGCCAGCCAGTGCGTGCAGCGCTGCGCCAGGGCTTGCCAATGCGCGTGGCCCATGTCTTTGCTGTCGATTTGGGCGACTTGCTCCGAGACGAGCGGGGGTAAGGAGTCGCTGCCCAAACCCGAAAGCAGCTCGGCCACCGGCACTTGGCCGGCCACATAGCCCACGGTGTCGCTGGCGGCGGCGGCGCGCCCAGCGATCGTGCCGCCCATGCCCAGCACGACGGTGCTGCGGGGCGCTTGGGCCAGTGCGGCCACTTTTTTTGCATCAAACACTTGCCAAACCCTCAAAACTGGTGAAAAATACAGTTACTGTATAAACAAACAGATCCATCAGCCCGGAGGCCCTTCATGTCCGACAGCCCGATCAAACTGACTCCCCGACAGTCGCAAATCCTGCAACTGATCCAAACGAGCATCGCGCGCACCGGTGCGCCCCCCACGCGGGCCGAAATTGCCCAAGAGCTGGGCTTCAAGTCGGCCAACGCCGCCGAAGAACACCTGCAAGCCTTGGCGCGCAAAGGCGCCATCGAACTCGTCAGCGGCACCTCGCGCGGCATTCGCTTGCGCAGCCAAGACCTGCAAATCATCAACGACGCCCGAGACCGCCAACTCAGTTTGCCACTGGCCGGCTTGTCGCAGCTCATGCTGCCCCTCATCGGTCGGGTGGCCGCGGGCTCGCCCATCTTGGCCCAAGAGCACGTAGACCAAACCTACCACGTCGAGCGCAGCCTGTTCACGCGCCAGCCGGATTATCTGCTCAAGGTGCGCGGCATGTCGATGCGCGACGCCGGCATCATGGACGGGGACTTGCTGGCTGTGCACGCCACCCAAGACGTGAAAAACGGTCAAATCGTCGTGGCGCGTTTGGGCGACGACGTCACCGTCAAACGCTTCATGCGCCGCGCACACGCCATCGAACTGCTGGCCGAAAACCCCGACTACAAAACCATCGTGGTCGAGCCCGGCGAGCCCTTTGCCATCGAAGGCATCGCCGTGGGCCTGATCCGCAACGGCTTCCAACACTGAACCCCATCGAACACCCCGGAGACCGCCATGAATTTGCTCACCCCCTCACGCTCTTGGAGCAGCCCTTTGGTCTTGATTGAAGGCTGGCAGCCCCAAGTCGGCGCATCCCGCAGCCACACCGGCATGGGCAAGCGCCTGAGCCGCTGGTTCAGCCACACACCCAACGCCAGTTCGGCCGCCGACGCACGCTTGGTGCTCTCAGGCCGGATCAACGACGTCTGCGCTGAGCTGGAGCGCTTGGCCGCCCTAGAAGACAAACACTGACATCGCCCGGCGCTGCGTGCCCCAGACCGGGCACAATCGGGCGTCATGAATATCTTTGTTCTCGATGATTACCAAGACGTGGTGCGCAAGCTGGCTTGTGCCCGCAAGCTCGACGGCCACAACCTGAAGGTGCACACCAACACCGTCAAAGGCATGGGCCAATTGGCGGTTCGCCTGCGAGACGCCGAGGTCTTGGTCTTGATTCGGGAACGCACATCGCTCAACCGCCTGCTGCTAAGCAAGTTGCCCAACCTCAAACTGATCGCTCAAACCGGGCGAGTCGGCCTGCACATCGATGTGCCCGCCTGCACCGAGTTGGGCATTGCCGTGGCCGAGGGCGTGGGCTCGCCAGTGGCTCCGGCCGAATTGACCTGGTCCTTGATCATGGCGGCCATGCGCCGCCTGCCCCAATACATCGGCAACCTCAAACATGGGGCTTGGCAACAAGCCGGGCTCAAAGCCGCTTCCATGCCATCCAATTTTGGTTTGGGCGTGGCCCTGCAGGGACGAACACTGGGCATTTGGGGCTATGGCCGCATCGGCACCTTGGTGGCCGGGTACGGCCGCGCCTTTGGCATGCGCGTGATGATTTGGGGCAGCGAATCGTCGCGCGAGCGTGCCCGCAACGATGGCCACGACACCTTCAGCAGCAAAGAGCAGCTGTTTACCGAGTCCGACATCCTCAGCCTGCACCTGCGCCTGTCTGAGAAGACACACGCCACCATCACCGCCGACGATCTGGGGCTCATGAAACGCACGGCCTTGTTGGTGAACACCTCACGCGCCGAACTGCTGGCCGCCGACGCTTTGTTGCTGGCCCTCAACCGTGGTCGCCCTAGCATGGCCGCGGTCGATGTGTTTGAATCCGAACCGATTTTACAAGGCCACCCCTTGCTGCGTTTGGAAAACTGCATCTGCACACCGCACTTGGGTTACGTCGAACAAGACAGCTACGAGTTGTATTTCGGCTCGGCCTTTGACAACGTGTTGAACTTCATCCATGGCAAGCCCACCCACATCGTCAACCCCGAGGTCTCCCCAAGATGAGCGCCAGCTTGAAAAGCCACAGCCAAAGCCAGACTTTGGTGCTGACCATCAGCAACCCCGAACACCACAATGCCTTGGACGCCACCGTGTGCGCCGCTGCCGTCGAGGCCTTGGGCGTGGCCGAGAGCAGCGAAGACATCCGCAGCGTGGTGATCGCGGGCGAAGGCTTGCACTTTTGTGCGGGCCTGGATTTGCACGCCCTCAACGAAGACCGCCAACTCGGCGCACCACACAACCTCCAACAGATCGAGAGCCACCACAACTGGATTGAGGCCATCCGCACCTTTCCCAAGCCGGTGGTGGCCGCGGTGGAAGGTGCGTGTGCCGCCACGGGGTTTTCACTGGCCTTGGCCTGCGACCTGCTGGTGGCCGCACACAACAGCGTCTTCGTGATGTCGCACAGCACCGTGGGTTTGTCACCCGATGGCGGTGCCACGCGGCAACTCTTGACCGCCCTGCCCCGCGCCGCGGCCACGAACCTGCTCATGACCGGCGAACGCGTGAGCGCCGATCGCTTGCACCAATGGGGCGTCGTGACCCAATTGAGCAACCCCGGTGAAGCGCTGAGCGACGCACTGGCGCTGTGCGAACGGCTCAACGCCCGGTCCCCACAGGCCTTGGCCAGCATCAAAGAGCTGGTCAACGAAGCCCCGGGGCAAACGCTCACCGCCCAACTGCGCTCCGAACGCGACCACTTTGTGCGCAACTTGCTGCACCCCAACGCCGCAGAGGGCCTCAATGCTTTTTTGGACAAACGTCCAGCCCATTTCCGCTGACCCCCCCACTGGAGAAAACCATGATCGACCTGTACACCTGGCCCACGCCCAACGGCCACAAAATCCACATCATGCTCGAGGAGTGCGGCCTGCCCTACCGCGCGCACCCCATCAACATCGGCACGGGCGACCAATTCAAGCCCGAGTTCTTGCGCATCAGCCCGAACAACAAAATTCCCGCCATCGTCGACAGCGAAGGGCCGGACGGCCAGCCCATCTCCCTGTTTGAATCGGGCGCGATCTTGTTGTACTTGGCCAGCAAGACCGGCCGCTTCTTGCCCCAAGGCGTGCGCGAGCGCTACGACGTGCTGCAGTGGCTCATGTTCCAAATGGGCGGCTTGGGCCCCATGCTGGGCCAAGCCCACCACTTTCGCATCTACGCCCCCGAAAAAATCGATTACGCGGTGAACCGCTACACCCAAGAAGCCAAGCGCTTGTACGGTGTGCTCAACCAACAGGTGCGGCAGCACCGTTTCATCGCAGCCGACGAATACAGCATCGCCGACATCGCGGTGTTCCCTTGGTTGCGCAGCTGGCAAAACCAAGGCATCGACTGGGCCGATTACCCCCACCTCAAAGACTGGTTCGACCGCGTGGGCGAGCGCCCGGCGGTGCAGCGCGGCGTGGGGGTGTTGGCCAGCGCCCGCAAACCCCTGACCGATGACCGCGCCCGTGCCGTGCTCTTTGGGGCGCCGACCACGACAAAAACCTGAACCCTGCGGTTTTTTCAATGGCTCGGCAAGAACGCGTTTTTGTGCGGTTACAATATTGATTCGTCGGAGCGTAGCGCAGCCTGGTAGCGCATCTGCTTTGGGAGCAGAGGGTCGCGAGTTCGAATCCCGCCGCTCCGACCACCCCTAAAAAAGGCCCACTCGTGGGCCTTTTTTTCTGTGTATTCTTCGCCATGAACAAGCTATTTTTGCCTACCCGTAGCTCAACTGGATAGAGCAGCTGCCTTCTAAGCAGCAGGTCGGGGGTTCGAGTCCCTCCGGGTAGGCCACCGATTAACGCATCGCCCGAATATGCGCCCATTCGCTTTTTGGATCTGGATGGTTTTTTGCGCCATACCCACATTGGCTCAGGCCCAGGTATGGGTCAGCACAGCGCATTTATCAGACCCCACCCAGCAGTTAACGATCGAAGAGGTGGCAACGACATTGCAGGTATTCGAGCCCACTCCGAAAGGGTTCGCAGCAGGGTATACCCGTAACGTTCACTGGCTGCGTTTTCAATTACGCCCACTGGATACAGATCAAGCGCCCTCGGTGTTGGAAATTAGACCGTCCTTTTTGGATGATGTTCGTCTGTACATACCGCAAACTGGTGGGGGGTACTTAGAGAAGCGCACTGGCGACAGGATGCCCTATGCATCTCGAGAGTTGCCCTATTTTGGTTTGGCGCTGACCATTCCCCCTATACCTCCCGAAGGGCATACGTTTTACCTTCGCCTGCAAACGAGCAGCTCCTCGATCTTGGCCCTGCGCCATTGGAGCTCAGAAGATTTTGGACCAGCCAAGTCCCTAGAGTCGGCTGTCTTGGGTCTTTACTTCGGTGTGTTGTTGACTTTGTTGACCTTGTTAGCTTGGCAAGGTCAATGGCGGTACAACGACTTGCACCGCAGCTTCATGGGTTTCACCACTGCGATTGCCTTGGGTGCTTTTGGGCTCAACGAGTTGATCGCGCCAGTGTTGAACCACTTCCATACGGGTATATCCGACCACTGGACTTCGGTTTCAACTTTGCTCATTTACGCGTCTATTGGCCCTTTGTACATCCACATCTTTGAGATCAAGCCCGGCAGCGCGCTATTCTGGTTTTACCGATTGGTAATGTGGCTACCTTTATTAGGCTTGCTGGCCATACCCTTGGGTATCTACACCGAGATCATGCCCACATTAGGTTTGTTGACTGTGATTGCGGTGCTGATTGCCGTTGCGCTGAGTTGGATGCCCACACAACTGCACCAAGTCGGAGGCTTCCTGATCGCTTTGGCGGTGCTGTGTGTGGCCTACGGCAGCACCAGTATTTTGCTGAGTGCCATTGGTGTCTTGCCAGGAAATTTTTGGTTTGTGCATGGATTTCAAGTGGCCATTTTGTTGGCCATCGTCTTCCTCATGCTGATGCTGGTGACCCGAGCACGACAGTTAGCTGATGAATCACGCCAAGACCGTGAAAGGGTCATCGCCGCCGAATCACAAGCTTCAGCGGAAAAAAAATCGCGGCAGGAGCTCACCCGATTTGTGGCCATGTTTTCGCACGAAATCAAAACCCCGTTGGCCATTATCCAAAGTTCGGCTCAATCTCTTCAACTGATCAGAGCCAAAACTGAACTGGAAACGCACAAACGCTTAGGGCGGATCATCACAGCGTCTGAACGTATCAATCACTTGTCAGAACAATTCTTAAGCAAGGACGAAATCGAGGCCGAAGGATTTAAGCCTGAACGCAAATCTTTGGACTTGGTGCAGTGCATACGGACAGCAGTCAATGACAACGAAGACCGTCAAAGAATCCACTTGGCGTTACCTCAAAACCCCGTGATCATATTGGGGGATTCACGTCTATTAACTATCTTAACCAACAACTTGGTGAGCAATGCACTGAAATACAGCCCAAGCAACCAGCCCATCAAATTGATCTTGCGCCCTTCTCAAATAGGTTGGAGCCTCAGCGTTCAAGACCGCGGGCCCGGCATTGCCCCCGAGCAACTGCCCCATATTTTCAACAGCTACTACCGAGGCCAACGTGACGCCAACATTCGCGGCTCAGGCTTGGGCTTGTACCTGGTCAAGCGAATTGCAGAATTGCACGGGGCGCACTTGACCGTGGAATCCACCGTGGGCCAAGGCAGCGAATTCTCGTTGCACTTACCCATCATCACAACATGAACACACACCTGCCCGCTCCACCCACCCTGCGGGTCCTGCAAGGCGTTCGCGTGTTGAGCCTGGCCCTGAACCTGCCTGGGCCAGCGGCCCTCATGCGCTTGCAGGCCATGGGCGCGCACTGTTCCAAGATCGAGCCGCCGCTAGGCGATCCCATGGCGCAATACCAGCCCGAGGCCTGCGAAGCCATACACGTGGGTATCGAGCGCTGGCGCTGGAACCTCAAAGTCCCCCAAGACCGGAAAGCACTGCGAGAGCGCCTGAGCCAGACCGATGTGCTCATCACCTCGTTTCGGCCCTCGGCCCTGCGCAAGCTCGGTTTGGACTGGGCCACCTTGCACGCCGAGCACCCGTACCTGAGCTGCGTGGCAGTGGTGGGTGCACCGGGCGAGCGCGCCGAAGAAGCGGGCCACGACCTCACCTACCAAGCCGACGCGGGCCTGATCCAAGGCCTGAACATGCCCAGCAGCCTCTTGGCCGACATGGCCGGTGCGCTCCTGACCAGCGAGGCGGTCTTGCAAGCCGTGCTGGCGCAGCAGCGCGACGGTGTGGGCCAGTTACAAACCGTGGCCCTGTCGAGTGCGGCCGAGTGGATGGCCTTGCCCTTGGCCTGGGGCTTGACGGCCCCCACGGGCGTGCTCGGCGGCGACCACGCCGGCTATCGGGTCTACGCTTGTCGCGACGGACGTGTGGCGTTGGCGGCGCTGGAGCCCCACTTTGCGCAAGCCCTGTGCGAGGCCATGGACTGGCCTTATGCGGACAACGGCACCCTGCATCAGCCCAGCACCCACCAAGCGATTCAAGCGTTCATGGCCCGGCACAGCCGCGCCGAGCTCGATGCCTTGGCCGCGGCGCGGGACATTCCCCTACACACCTTGGCTTGAAGCTCAGGCCTTCTTGCGCGAGCCCTTGCCCGCCGTGCCCGCACGCGGCGGCAAGCCGGTGTGCTGGGTCAGCATTTGGCCAGGCTTGGGCTGGCCGGGTTTGACCACCGCCGCGGCGCGCTCACTGGCCTTGACCGGTGTGCTGTTTTTGCGGCGCGCGCTCTGATACCCGCCGTCGGTGAGTGGCTGGAAGGTCGGGATCAGGTGGTGTTTGCCGTTGCCGATCAGGTCGGCGCGGCCCATGGTCTTGAGCGCTTCGCGCAGCAGCGGCCAGTGGTTGGGGTCGTGGTAACGCAAAAAGGCTTTGTGCAGCCGGCGGCGTTTGTCGCCGCGCACGATGTCCACGCGCTCGGCGCGTTCGTCGCGGTGGATGCCTTTGAGCGGATTGAGGTTGGTGTGGTACATCGCCGTGGCCGTGGCCATGGGGCTGGGGTAGAAGGTCTGCACCTGGTCGGCGCGGAAACCGTTTTTCTTCAGCCAAATCGCCAAGTTCATCATGTCTTCGTCGCTGGTGCCGGGGTGGGCAGCGATGAAGTACGGGATGAGGTACTGTTTTTTGCCGGCCTCTTCGCTGAACTTTTCAAACAGTTGTTTGAACTTGTCGTAACTGCCGATACCGGGCTTCATCATCTTGGACAGCGGCCCGCCTTCGGTGTGCTCGGGCGCGATCTTCAAATAGCCACCCACGTGGTGCTGCGCCAGCTCTTTGACGTATTCGGGACTCTTGATGGCCAAGTCGTAGCGCAGGCCCGAGCCGATCAAGATCTTTTTGATGCCTTTGAGCGCACGCGCGCGGCGGTAGATCTTGATGAGCGGGCCGTGGTCGGTGGTGAGGTTTTGGCAAATGCCAGGGTAGACGC
>DAISXI010000080.1:0-9016 GCA_036825935.1 Hydrogenophaga sp. | reverse complement strand
TCGAGCTTGAAGATGTGCGGACCTTCGCTCGACGACAACAAGCCGGTCTGCGCGTAAATGCCCAGCTTGGCGCGCGTGTCGGTGATGTCCAGGTTGCGCATGGTCAGCTGGCCGATGCGGTCCAGCGGGCTGAACGGCGCGTCTTCCACCTTTTCCATGCTCAAACGCTCGGGCGCGTACGTCAAGTTCGGCGACTCCGTGTTGAGCAGCGAGTAGTCGTTGCCACGGCGCAGTTCCAGCGTCACCGTGCCCGTCACGGCGCGGGCCACCCAGCGTTGGGCGGTTTCGCGCAGCATGATGGCCTGTGGGTCGAACCAGCGGCCTTGGTACAACAAACGGCCCAGGCGCAGGCCGTTGATGCGGTACTGCTCGATCGTGTCTTCGTTGTGGATGCCGGTGACCAAACGCTCGTACGCGATGTGCAGCAGCGCCATGCCGGGGGCTTCGTAGATGCCGCGGCTCTTGGCTTCGATGATGCGGTTCTCGATCTGGTCGCTCATGCCCAAACCGTGGCGGCCACCGATCTCGTTGGCCTTGAGGAACAGGGCCACGGGGTCGGCGTATTCCACGCCGTTCAAGGCCACGGGCACGCCTTCTTCGAAGCGCACGCTCACTTCTTCGGCTTTCACCTCAACTTCAGACTTCCAGAACGCCACGCCCATGATGGGGTTGACGATGCGGATGCCACTGTTCAGGTGCTCCAGGTCTTTGGCCTCATGGGTGGCGCCCAGCATGTTGCTGTCGGTGCTGTACGCCTTCTCGGCGCTCATCTTGTAGCCAAAGCCGTTGGCCGTCATGAAGGCGGACATTTCAGCGCGGCCACCGAGTTCGTCGATGAACAGCTGGTCGAGCCAAGGCTTGTAAATCTTCAGGCTGGGGTTGGTCAGCAAACCGTAGCGGTAGAAGCGCTCGATGTCGTTGCCCTTGAAGGTCGAGCCGTCGCCCCAGATGTTGACGTCGTCTTCCTTCATCGCGGCCACCAGCATGGTGCCGGTCACGGCGCGGCCCAGGGGCGTGGTGTTGAAGTAGGTGATGCCACCGGTGCTGATGTGGAACGCGCCGCTTTGGATGGCGGCCAAGCCCTCGTGGGCGAGCTGCAAGCGGCAGTCGATCAGGCGCGCTTTTTCGGCGCCGTACGCCATGGCCTTGCGGGGAATCTCGTTGTAGTCGGCCTCGTCCGGCTGGCCCAAGTTGGCGGTGTAGGCGTAAGGCACCGCGCCTTTTTGCTTCATCCACAGCAGCGCGGCCGAAGTGTCCAAGCCGCCAGAGAAAGCGATGCCGACTTTTTGCCCTTTGGGCAGGTGTTGCAAGATGGTGCTCATGGGGTTCAACCGTAGTGGCAGATGTAGTGGTAAGGCTCGGTCACGCGGATCTCGAAGCTGGCGTTGCCGGGCACGTTGAACTGGTGGCCGGGGGTGGACTTGAGCCAGGCGTCGGTGCCAGTGAATTTGTACTCGCACGAACCGGCCACGCATTCCATGATCTCGGGCGCGCCGGTGTTGAAGGTCAGGGTGGCGGGCAGCACCACGCCGATGGATTTTTTCGTGCCGTCGGCCAAGGTGAAGCTGTGGCTGACGCATTTGCCGTCAAAGTAAACGCTGGCTTGGGTGTTAACGGTCACGCCGTTGAAGTGGGTGGTGGTCATGGTGGGTGCGTCGGTTGCAAACAAAGAATCCCGGATTTTAGGCGGGCAGGCGGCGGCTCCAGTCCTCGGCGTCAAAGCCCACGCTCACCCCTTGGGTCCACTGCACCACGGGGCGCTTGATGACGCTGGCTTGGGTCAGCATGAGGGCGCGGGCGCTGGGCGCGTCCACCACGGCGGCGCGGGTGGCTTCGTCCAGCTGGCGCCACGTGGTGCCTTTGCGGTTGACCAGCACGCTCCAATCGAGCTCGCCGAGCCAATGGTCCAGGGCCTGCTCGGGCACGCCTTGGCGCTTGAAATCGTGAAAAACGTAATCCACCCCGCGCTCGGTGAGCCAGGCGCGGGCTTTTTTGACGGTGTCGCAGTTGGGGATGCCGTGAACAATGATCATGTGTGGATTGTCCTTCAAGCCAGAAACGCTGCGCCCGGGTGACAATACAGCCCATGCAACCCATCGAACTGCCCCCATACCCCACCAACCTGAGCGAATGGCTGGCCCATTGCGAACGCATCCACCCCCAGACCATCGACATGGGTGTGGAGCGCGTGGCCCGGGTGGCCCAGCGCATGGCCTTGTCCATGCCTTGCCCCGTCATCACGGTGGCCGGCACCAACGGCAAGGGTTCGACCTGCGCCATGCTCGATGCCATTTACAGCCAAAGCGGTTTTCGCACCGGTGTTTACACCTCACCACACTTGGTGCACTTTGAAGAGCGCTGTCGCGTGGAAGGCGAGTCGGTCAATGCCGCCGATTTGCTGCCCGGTTTTGCCGAGGTCGAGGAGGCCCGCTTGGGCAAAACCGCGCCCGATGGCCAAGGTGAAATCAGCTTGACCTACTTTGAATTCACCACCTTGGCCATTTTGCGCACGCTCGCGCGCCGGTCCTTGGACGTCGTGATTTTGGAAATTGGTCTGGGCGGTCGTTTGGACGCGGTCAACGTGATCGATCCCGACGTGTCCGTCATCACCTGCATCGCCCTGGACCACATGGCTTTGCTGGGCCCCGACCGCGAAAGCATTGGCCGCGAGAAGGCTGGCATCATGCGCACCGGCCGCCCCGTGATCGTGAGCGACCCCATGCCGCCGCAAAGCGTGATCGACCGTGCGCGCGAGATCGACGCCGACCTCTGGCGCATCGGCCTGGACTTTCACTTCGCGGGCGACCAACAACAATGGGGCTGGGCCACCCACCCCAACCGCGGCGGCCGCCGCTACAGCGGTTTGGCCTACCCGGCCTTGCGCGGCGCCAATCAGTTGGTCAACGCCGCCGGTGTCTTGGGCGCGGTCGAGGCCTTGCGTTCGCGCCTGCCCGTCACGGCCCAGGCCGTGCGCAACGGTCTGGCTTTGGTCGAATTGCCCGGGCGTTTCCAGATCGTGCCGGGCACGCCGACCTTGGTGCTCGACGTGGCGCACAACCCGCATTCGGTGGCCGCGCTCACCGAAAACCTCGATGCCATGGGCTACCACCCGACCACCCACGCCGTCTTTGGGGCCATGGCCGACAAAGACCTGCAGACCATGCTGGAGCGCATCGCCCCGATCATCCAACGCTGGCACCTGTGCGACCTGCCCACCGAACGCGCGGCCAAAGCCCGCGATTTGGCCACCCAAATACCCGCGCCGGGGGTGGTCGCAGGCACCTACGCCGACCCCGTGCAAGCCTTGCGCGCCGCCGTGGCCGAGGCCGACCCCGCTGATAGAATCGTGGTCTTCGGCTCCTTCTTTACCGTGGGCGGTGTGCTGCAAGACGGCGTCCCCCGTTTGTCAGCCAAACATGTGGCGTCTTGACCCCCTCTGAAACCTCACCATGTTTAAAAAAGCATCCCCCAAAAGCGGCACGCCTGCTCCCAACCTCGATGACGTTCGCCGCCATTCGCGCCACCGTTTGATCGGCGCCTCCTTGTTGGTGGTGGTGGCGGTGGTCGGTTTTCCCATGGTGTTTGACACCCAGCCGCGCCGCATCCCGGTGGACCTGCCCATTCACATCCCCGCCCAGCCTGCGGTTGCGCCCTTGACGCCCGTGGCCGCTGCGCCAGCGGCACCGCCAGTCCAAGCCGCGGCCCCCGCTCCTTCACCGGCACCGGCCGTCGTGGCGCCTGTCCAGCCCGTGGCCAAGCCTGTCGAAAAACCCGCAGAAAAACCCGCAGAAAAACCCCCGGTCAAAGCGGCTGCGCCGGCCGCCACTGCCAAAGCGCCCAGCAAGCCCGATGTCGCAGGCGAGCGCTTTGTGGTTCAAGTGGGCGCGTATTCCGATGCGGCCAGTGTGCGCAGCGTGCGCCAAAAGATCGAACGCGCCGGCCTCAAAACCTATACCCAGGTGGCCAAAACCTCGGACGGTAACCGCACCCGCGTGCGCCTAGGTCCTTTCAACAGCCGGGCCGAGGCCGATCGGGCCGCTCAAAAAATCAAGTCACTGGGACTCACGCCCAGCATCTTGACGCTCTGAGCCGGACGCCCCCATGGACATCGTTTGGCTCGACTGGACACTCTGGGCCGTGTTGGCGTTTTCGGTGGTGCTGGGGGCTTTGCGCGGTTTGGTTCGCGAAGTCATCTCCTTGGCCGCCTGGGTCTTGGCCTTTGTCTGGGCCCAGGTACACGCCGAGACCGTGGCCGCTTGGTTACCCGCGGGTGTTTCGGTGCCCGTGGTGCGATTGGCCGCGGGCTTTGCTTTGATCTTTATCGGTGTGGCCGTCGCCGGTGCTTTGCTGGCGTGGATGCTGGAGCGTTTTTTGCAGGCCGTGGGACTGCGTCCGATCGACCGCATCTTGGGCGCGGGCTTTGGTCTGGCCCGCGGCGGCGTGCTGCTGTTGGGCCTGACGCTGGTGGTCGTGGCCTTGGGCGTGCATGGGCATCCTGTGTGGACCCAGTCTGAGACCGCCGTGGCGCTGACGGAGGCGCTAACCCAGATCAAACCTCTGTTGCCCGGCGCCTTGGCCGATTACATCCCCTGAATTTTTGAGGATATTCAAACATGTGTGGAATCGTCGGGGTTGTCAACAGCGCACCTGTGAACCAGCTGATCTACGACGCTTTGTTGCTCTTGCAACACCGCGGCCAAGATGCGGCGGGCATCGTCACCGAGCAGGGCAACAAGTTTTTCATGCACAAAGCCAAGGGCATGGTGCGCGATGTGTTTCGCACCCGCAACATGCGCGCCTTGCCCGGCAACTTTGGTTTGGGCCAAGTGCGCTACCCCACGGCCGGCAACGCCTTCAGCGAAGAAGAGGCCCAGCCCTTCTACGTCAACGCGCCCTACGGTTTGGTTTTGGTGCACAACGGCAACCTGACCAACGCGCAGGCACTCAAGCAAGAAATCTTCGAGACCGATCACCGCCACATCAACACCGACAGCGACTCCGAGGTCTTGCTCAACGTGCTGGCGCACGAGCTGGAAAAAGTCACCCGCGGCATCCACCTCAAGCCGGCCGATGTATTCGCTGCGGTGCGCGGCGTGCACCAGCGCGTGCGCGGCTCCTACGCGGTGATCTGCCTGATCGCGGGCCATGGTTTGTTGGCGTTTCGCGACCCGTATGGCATCCGTCCTTTGTGCATGGGCTCACTCAAAGGCAGCGTCATGTTGGCCAGCGAATCGGTGGCCTTGGAGGGCAACGGCTACACGCTCGAGCGCGACATTCATCCGGGCGAAGCCGTGTTCGTGGACCTCAAAGGCCAAGTGCACGCCCAAGCCTGCGCCGACCACGTCAGCCACAACCCCTGCATTTTTGAATACGTCTACTTGGCCCGCCCTGACTCGGTGCTCGACGGCATCTCGGTCTACCAAGCCCGATTGAACATGGGGGAGACCTTGGCCAAGCGTGTGATCTCCATGGTGCCGCCCAACCTGATTGACGTGGTCATCCCGATCCCCGAATCGTCGCGCCCCAGCGCCATGCAGCTCGCGCAACTGTTGGGCTTGCCTTATCGCGAAGGTTTTGTGAAAAACCGCTACGTCGGCCGCACCTTCATCATGCCCGGCCAAAGCGTGCGCAAAAAATCGGTTCGCCAAAAACTCAACTGCATCAACAGCGAGTTCAAGGGCCGCAACGTGCTCTTGGTGGACGACTCCATCGTGCGCGGCACCACCTCCAAAGAAATCGTGCAAATGGCGCGCGACGCTGGGGCCAACAAGGTCTACCTCGCCAGCGCAGCACCACCGGTCAGGTTCCCCAACGTCTACGGCATCGACATGCCCACGCCCGAAGAATTGGTGGCGCACAACCGCACGGCTGAGCAGGTGCGCGAGATCATCGGCTGCGACGCCCTCATTTATCAAGACGTGGATGCCATGAAGCAAGCCGTGGGCTCGCTCAACCCCCAGATCAAAGGCTTTGATGCGTCGCCGTTTGACGGCATTTACGTCACCGGCGACATCACCGCCGCCGACATCACCCGCATGAACCAAGGCCGAGATCAATCAGAAGAGGGCGCCGAAGACAACTCGCGCCTGGCCCTGCCCAACGCCCAATAAATTCAAGAGGTCACAGCGCATGAACCACGACGATCCCACTTGGCACCGCGACACCTTGGCCGTTCGACAAGCCGTGCCGCGCAGCCCTTACGGCGAAAACTCCGAAGCCTTGTACCTGACCAGCGGTTACGTGCAGCCCTCGGCCGAGGCCGCGGCGCGCCGCTTCGCGGGCGAAGAAGAGGGTTACACCTACGGCCGCTACGGCAACCCCACGGTCTCCAGCTTTGAGCAGCGCTTGGCCGCGCTCGAAGGCGCCGAGGCCTGCATCGGCACGGCCTCGGGCATGTCCTCGATTTTGATGATGTGCCTGGGCTTGCTCAAAGCCGGTGACCACGTCCTGTGCTCGCAGTCCATGTTCGGCTCGACCATCAAGCTCATCGGCTCCGACCTCGCCAAGTTCGGCGTGGAGTCCAGCTTCGTGTCGCAAACCGATGTTGCCGCTTGGCAAGCCGCCATCCGCCCCAACACCAAGCTGCTGTTCGCCGAAACACCAACCAACCCCCTGACCGAGGTCTGCGACATCCGCGCCTTGGCCGACATGGCCCACAACGCCGGCGCTTGGCTGTGCGTGGACAATTGCTTCGCCACACCGGCCCTGCAGCTGCCCATCGCTTTGGGGGCCGACATCGTCATGCACTCGGGCACCAAATACCTCGACGGCCAAGGTCGCGTCATGGCCGGTGCTTTGTGCGCCAGCCAGGCCCTCATCACCGAGAAGTTTTTGCCCATCCTCAAGAGCGGCGGCATGAGCTTGTCGCCCTTCAACGCTTGGGTGATCCTCAAAGGCTTGGAAACACTCGACATTCGCATGCAAGCCCAATCGGCCCGCGCCTTGACCGTGGCGAAGTGGCTGCAAGACCACCCCGCCGTGGCGCGTGTGCATTACCCCAGCTTGAGCAACCACCCCCAGCACGCGCTGGCCATGGCCCAGCAATCGGGTTTGGGTGGCGCGGTCTTGTCCTTTGAAGTCAAAGCCCAAGACCCGGTGCAAGCGCGTCGCCGCGCCTTCCATGTGCTCGACCAGATGCGCATGCTCTCGCTGTCCACCAATTTGGGCGACACCAAAACCTTGGTCGCGCACCCCGCGAGCACCTCACACGGCCGCTTGACCGAAGACCAGCGCCAGGCCGCGGGCGTGGTTCAAGGCCTCATCCGCGTGGCGGTGGGCTTGGAGCACGTGCCCGACATTCAAACCGACCTTGACCGTGGCCTGTCCACCGTCCCTCACGCATGACACGACCCACCCGCACCCGCTTCGCCCCTTCGCCCACCGGCTTCATTCACCTGGGCAACATCCGCTCGGCGCTCTACCCATGGGCTTTTGCCCGCAGCACCGGCGGCGTTTTTATCCTGCGCATCGAAGACACCGACCTTGAGCGTTCTTCGCAAGCCGCGGTGGACGTGATCATCGAAGGCATGGACTGGCTGGGCCTGCACCACGACGAAGGTCCGTTTTTTCAGATGCAGCGCATGGACCGCTACAAAGCCGTGCTCGCCGAGATGCAAGCCCAAGGTTTGGTCTACCCCTGCTACACGAGCATGGAAGAGCTCGACGCGCTGCGCGAGCGCCAAATGGCCAACAAAGAAAAGCCGCGTTACAACGGCACCTGGCGTCCCGAGCCGGGCAAGACCCTGCCCGCGATTCCCGAGGGTGTTCAGCCCGTGCTGCGCTTCAAAAACCCGCAAGGCGGTGTGGTGGCATGGGACGACAAGGTGAAAGGTCGCATCGAGATCAGCAACGACGAACTGGACGATTTGGTGATTGCCCGCCCCGATGGCACGCCCACCTACAACTTCTGTGTGGTGGTCGACGACATCGACATGGACATCACCCACGTCATTCGGGGCGACGATCACGTCAACAACACACCGCGGCAAATCAACATCTTCAAGGCCTTGGGCAAAGAGCCACCGGTCTACGCCCACCTGCCCACCGTGATGGCAGAAGCGTTGGACGAGCAGGGCGAGAAGCACGTTGTGAAAATGTCCAAGCGCAACGGCGCCAAAGCCGTCACGCAGTACCGCGAAGAAGGCTACTTGCCCGACGCCATGGTCAACTACTTGGCGCGTTTGGGCTGGAGCCACGGCGACGACGAAATCTTCAGCCGCGAGCAGTTCTTGCAGTGGTTCAACCTCGACCACCTCGGCCGCAGCGCCGCGCAGTTCGACGAAGCCAAACTCAAGTGGGTGAATGCCCAACACCTCAAAGCCATGGCCGACGACGCGCTGGCCGATAGCGTCAAACCCTTCTTGGCCCAGCGCGGTATCACGCCCGACTCCAGGCTGGCCGCGCTCTGTGCCTTGTTCAAAGACCGCTGCGACACCTTGTTGGTCTTGGCCGATTGGGTGCAAGCCTTCTACGCCGACGTTCACCCCAGCGCAGCCGACTTGGCCCAACACGTCACCGACGCGGTTCGCCCGGCCGTGGCGCAGCTCGCCGACCAGTTGCAAGCGTGTGTGTGGGACAAGGCCAGCATCGCGGCTGTGCTCAAAGAGGTGTTGGCGGCCACTGGCCTCAAAATGCCCCAACTCGCCATGCCGGTGCGCGTGCTCGTCATGGGCACACCCAACACGCCGTCGCTCGATGCGGTGCTCGCACTCCACGACCCAAAAAATGTGATCGAGCGTTTGCGAAAGGCCTAAAAGCTGGTCTATAATCGTGGTCTTGCTGATACACACAGACAGTTGCAAAACAAAGTGTGTGTTGAAAGCATCCCTGTGGGGGTATAGCTCAGCTGGGAGAGCGCTTGCATGGCATGCAAGAGGTCAGCGGTTCGATCCCGCTTACCTCCACCACAATTTAAAAGTTTCGGGTTTTGGCGCATGCTAGAATCCGCCGCTTCGGAAGTTCCAAGGTTTTGACCCTATCGTCTAGAGGCCTAGGACATCACCCTTTCACGGTGAGT
>DAISXI010000079.1:0-9453 GCA_036825935.1 Hydrogenophaga sp. | reverse complement strand
CCGGCGAGTTCGAAGACCGCTTCATGCTGCACTACAACATGCCTCCCTTCGCCACTGGCGAAGCCGGCCGTTTTGGCACGCCCAAGCGCCGCGAAATCGGCCACGGCCGTTTGGCCAAGCGCGCGCTGATCGCCGCTTTGCCGAGCAAAGAAGACTTCCCCTACACCATGCGTGTGGTTTCTGAAATCACCGAATCCAACGGTTCTTCGTCCATGGCCTCGGTCTGCGGCGGCTGCCTGGCTTTGATGGACGCCGGTGTGCCGATGAAAGCCCACGTGGCCGGCATCGCCATGGGCCTGATCAAAGAAGGCAACCGCTTTGCGGTGTTGACCGACATCTTGGGTGACGAAGATCACCTGGGCGACATGGACTTCAAAGTGGCCGGTACCACCAACGGTATTTCGGCTTTGCAGATGGACATCAAGATCCAAGGCATCACCAAAGAAATCATGCAAGTCGCGTTGGCACAAGCCAAAGAAGCGCGCATGCACATCTTGGGTGTGATGCAGTCCGCCATGAGCCACGCCAACACCGAAGTCTCCGACTTCGCGCCCAAGCTCTTCACCATGAAGATCAACCCCGAGAAGATCCGTGACGTGATCGGCAAGGGCGGCGCGGTCATCCGCGCGCTGACCGAAGAAACCGGTTGCCAGATCAACATCGAAGAAGACGGCACGATCACCATCGCTGCCACCGATGGTGCCAAGGCCGAGATCGCCAAAAAGCGCATCGAAGAGATCACCGCCGAAGTCGAAATCGGCAAGGTCTATGAAGGCCCGGTCACCAAGATCTTGGACTTCGGTGCTTTGATCAACTTGCTGCCCGGCAAAGACGGTTTGTTGCACATCAGCCAGATCGCCCACGAGCGTGTTGAGCGCGTGACCGACTACCTGAGCGAAGGCCAGATCGTCAAAGTCAAGGTGCTCGAGACCGACGAAAAAGGCCGCGTGAAGTTGTCCATGAAGGCCTTGCTCGACCGCGCACCCGCGGCCGACGCTGAGCAACAAGGCTGATCCATTGCGGCCCCTGCCATGAACAAGCTCATCGTTGGCAATTGGAAGATGAACGGCGGCTTGGCCTCGAACGAGGCCTTGCTCGGCGCCATCGTGGGAGGCATCTCCCATTTGTCACACGCCCGTTTGGCGGTGTGTGTGCCCGCGCCGTATTTGGCGCAGGCGCAGACCCGTTTGCAGGGCTCGGCTTTGGCTTGGGGTTCGCAAGATGTGTCGGCACACGAACAGGGGGCTTACACCGGTGAGGTGTCGGCCCACATGCTCAAAGACTTCGCTTGCAGCTACGCCATCGTGGGTCATTCGGAGCGACGCCAGTACCACGGTGAGACCGACGAGGTGGTCGCGACCAAAGCGCAGCGCGCATTGGCCGCGGGCATCACGCCGATCGTGTGCGTGGGTGAAACCCTGGCCGAGCGCGAAGCGGGGCAGACCGAGGCGGTGGTCAAACGCCAGTTGGCCGCCGTGATCCACACCGTGGGGCACTGCACCAGCGAGTTGGTGGTGGCCTATGAGCCCGTGTGGGCCATCGGCACGGGCTTGACCGCCACGCCCGAGCAAGCGCAGCAGGTGCACGCGGTCTTGCGTGCGCAGTTGATGGCCGCGAGCCAGAAGGCCAACCGCGTGCACATTTTGTACGGTGGCAGCATGAACGCGGCCAATGCCGCGTCTTTGCTGGCGCAAGCCGATATCGATGGGGGCCTCATTGGGGGCGCCTCCCTCAAACCCGCTGATTTTTTGAGCATCGCCCATTCGGCGAAGGCTTGAGTTTTATTCGGAGTAAATTTTCATGAACGTGATTTTGACCATTGTGTTGGCCGTGCAAATGTTGTCGGCCTTGGCCATGATTGGCCTGATCTTGATGCAGCACGGCAAAGGTGCCGACGCCGGCGCGGCCTTTGGCGGCGGTGGCGGTGGTTCGGCCAGTTTGTTCGGTGCCTCCGGCAGTGCCAACTTTTTGTCGCGCTCAACCGCGGTGCTGGCGACCTTGTTCTTGGCCAGCACCTTGGCCTTGGCCTATTTCGGTAATTTGCGCGCAGCCCCCAGCAGCAGCGGCAGCGTGCTCGAAGGCACCACCGCACCGGCCGCGCAAGAAATCCCTGGTGCTTCGACCGTGGCCCCACCCGCAGCACCGGCCGTACCCGTTGGTCAGCAAGTCCCAGGCTACTGAAGCATTGAAAAATCCCTGCTCCGTCAGGAAACTGGCGCTGATTCAGGGTAAAATCGTAGGCTGCACACCAAGCCCTTATCCCTCTGGGTGTGGTGCAGCAATCAGACAAGCCGACGTGGTGAAATTGGTAGACACGCTATCTTGAGGGGGTAGTGGCGAAAGCTGTGCGAGTTCGAGTCTCGCCGTCGGCACCAATCTTTGGTCAACGGTCAAAAGCCGTTGGCAATGGAAGCAACCAAGATGAGTCTCGAACAATACCTCCCCGTGCTGTTGTTTATTTTGGTGGGTATTGCTGTTGGCATCATCCCTCAGGTCCTGGGTTATGTGTTGGGTCCCAACAAGCCCGACGAGGCCAAAAACTCCCCCTACGAATGCGGCTTTGAGGCGTTTGAAGACGCTCGGATGAAGTTCGATGTGCGTTACTACCTGGTCGCCATCCTGTTCATCCTCTTTGACTTGGAAATCGCTTTCCTCATCCCATGGGCCGTGGCCTTTGGCGACATTGGCCTGACCGGCTTTCTGGCCGGCGTGGTTTTCTTGACCATCTTGGTCGTGGGCTTCGCCTACGAATGGAAAAAAGGCGCCCTGGACTGGGAATGAGTCTTTCGTTTTTTCCCTGGATGAATCTGCACACACACTTCGGAGCGGCTCATGATTGAAGGTGTATTCAAAGAAGGTTTCGTCACCACCAGCTACGACGCGGTGGTGAATTGGGCCAAGACGGGCTCGCTGTGGCCCATGACGTTTGGTTTGGCCTGCTGCGCCGTCGAAATGATGCACGCGGCCACCGCCCGTTACGACTTGGGTCGCTTTGGCGCCGAGGTCTTCCGCGCCAGCCCGCGCCAATCCGACCTGATGATCGTCGCCGGCACCTTGTGCAACAAAATGGCCCCGGCCTTGCGCAAGGTTTACGACCAAATGGCCGAACCCCGTTGGGTCTTGTCCATGGGTTCGTGCGCCAACGGCGGTGGTTACTACCACTACAGCTATTCCGTGGTGCGCGGCTGTGACCGCATCGTGCCGGTGGACGTGTACGTGCCGGGCTGCCCTCCCACGGCCGAAGCGCTGATCTACGGGATCATGCAGCTGCAGCAAAAAATCCGCCGCACCAACACCATCGCTCGGGCCTGAGGCCGGCGCTCTTCCTCACGATCTGGACCCCAAAGAACGCCCATGACCGAGTTTGCCGTATCCCCCGAATCGTTGATGCACACCCTGAATGAGCGTTTGGCCTCGTTCGCTGTCCGTTTGTTCATCGCCCGCGATGCCATGGTCACCGTGGAGGTGCCGGCTGAGCACTATGCCGCGGCCTTGCGCACCTTGCACGAAGACCCCGCCTGCGCCTTTGAGCAGTTGGTGGACCTGTGCGGCTTGGACTACTCCGACTACGCCGACCGCGTCAACGAAGGCCCCCGCTACGGCGTGGTGGTGCACCTCTTGTCGGTGAGTTTGAACCAGCGCGTGCGCGTCAAGGTGCTGTGCCCCAACGACGACTTCCCGGTTCTGCCCTCGATGAGCCAGCGTTGGGCCTCGGCCAACTGGTTCGAGCGCGAAGCCTTCGATTTGTTCGGCATCGTCTTTGACGGCCACACCGACCTGCGCCGCATCCTCACCGACTACGGCTTCATCGGCCACCCCTTCCGCAAGGACTTCCCCTTGTCCGGTCACGTGGAGATGCGCTACGACGCCGAGCGTCAGCGCGTGGTCTACGAGCCGGTGAGCATCGAGCCCCGTGAAATCACGCCGCGCATCATCCGCGAAGACAACTACGGAGGCCTGAACTGACATGGCCGAAATCAAGAACTACACCCTGAACTTTGGTCCTCAGCACCCGGCCGCGCACGGCGTGTTGCGCTTGGTGCTCGAGCTCGACGGCGAGGTCGTGCAACGCGCCGATCCGCACATCGGCCTCCTGCACCGCGCCACCGAAAAGCTCGCCGAGCACAAGACCTACATCCAGTCGCTGCCCTACATGGACCGCTTGGACTACGTGTCCATGATGAGCAACGAGCACGCTTACTGCTTGGCCATCGAAAAGCTCTTGGGCATCGACGTGCCGATTCGCGCCCAATACATCCGTGTGATGTTCAGCGAAATCACCCGTTTGCTCAACCACCTGATGTGGCTGGGCTCGCACGGCAACGATTGCGGCAGCTCGACCATCCTGATCTACGCTTTCCGCGAGCGCGAAGACCTCTTCGACATGTACGAAGCGGTGTCCGGCGCGCGCATGCACGCGGCCTACTTCCGTCCCGGTGGCGTCTACCGCGACCTGCCCGACAGCATGCCGCAGTACACCGTGAGCAAGATCCGCAACGCCAAAGCCATGGCGCGCATGAACGAGAACCGCCAAGGCTCTTTGCTGGATTTCATCGACAACTTCACCCAGCGCTTCCCCAAGCTACTCGAGGAATACCACACGCTGCTCACCGACAACCGCATCTGGAAACAGCGCACGGTCGGTATCGGCGTGGTCACGCCCGAGCGCGCGCTCAACCTCGGTATGACCGGCCCCATGCTGCGCGGCTCCGGTGTGGCTTGGGACTTGCGCAAGAAGCAGCCTTACGAGGTCTACGACCGCATGGACTTCGACATCCCGGTGGGCAAAACTGGCGACTCCTACGACCGTTACTTGGTGCGCATGGAAGAGATGAAGCAGTCCAACCGCATCATCAAGCAGTGCGTGGACTGGTTGCGCGTCAACCCCGGCCCGGTCATCACCGAGAACCGCAAGGTGGCGCCACCTTCGCGCGAAGGCATGAAGTCGAGCATGGAAGACCTCATCCACCACTTCAAGCTCTTCACCGAAGGCTTCCACGTGCCCGAAGGCGAAGCCTATGCGGCGGTGGAACACCCCAAGGGCGAGTTCGGTATTTACTTGGTCAGCGACGGCGCCAACAAGCCCTACCGACTCAAGATCCGCGCCCCCGGCTTTGCCCACTTGTCCACCCTGGACGAGCTGGCCCGCGGCCACATGTTGGCCGACGCGGTGGCCATCATCGGCACCATGGACATCGTTTTTGGAGAGATTGATCGATGATCACCTCGACCCCCAACACCCCCGTTGCCGCTTTGTCGGCCGCCACCTTGGCGCGTTTTGACCGCGAAGTGGCCAAGTACCCCGCGGACCAAAAACAGTCCGCCGTGATGGCCTGTTTGGCCATCGTGCAACAAGAGCAGGGCCACGTGAGCCCTGAGGCCGAAGCGGCGATTGGCCAACACCTGGACATGGCGCCCATCGCCGTGCACGAGGTATCGACCTTCTACAACATGTACAACCTCAAGCCCGTGGGCAAGTACAAGTTCAATGTCTGCACCAACCTGCCGTGCCAATTGCGCGACGGCGGCAAGGCCTTGGCCCACCTCGAGCACAAGCTCGGTGTGGCCATGGGTCAAACCACCGCCGACGGCCTGTTCACCTTGCAGCAAAGCGAGTGCTTGGGCGCTTGCGCCGATTCGCCCGTGATGCTGGTCAACGATCGCCACATGTGCAGCTTCATGAGCAACGACAAACTCGATGCCTTGGTCGACGGGCTCAAGGCCGCAGAGGGGAAAGCATGAGCCAAGCCAACGCCGTGATCGAACGCTTTGTCGCCACCGGTCAAGAGTCCTGTTTCCACGATCGCCACATCAACCCGCAAATCTACGCGGGCCTCAATGGTGCGAACTGGCGCCTCAAAGACTACGAGGCGCGTGGCGGTTACGCCGCCTTGCGCAAAATTTTGGGCCGCGATGGTGCGGCACCCAACGCCGAGACCGGCGTGGCGGGCATGACCCAAGACGAGGTGATCGCCACCGTCAAAGAGTCCGGCTTGCGGGGACGCGGCGGTGCGGGTTTTCCCACGGGCTTGAAGTGGAGCTTCATGCCGCGCCAATTTCCCGGTCAAAAGTATTTGGTCTGCAACTCCGACGAGGGCGAGCCCGGTACCTGCAAAGACCGCGACATCTTGATGTTCAACCCCCATGTGGTGATCGAGGGCATGGCGATTGCCGCTTACGCCATGGGCATCGGCGTGGCGTACAACTACATCCACGGTGAAATTTTCAGCGCTTACGACCGTTTTGAAGAGGCTTTGGAAGAGGCCCGCGCGGCCGGCTTCTTGGGCAAGGGCATCATGGGCAGCGGCTTCAACTTTGAGCTGCATGCCCACCACGGTTTTGGCGCTTACATCTGCGGCGAAGAAACCGCTTTGCTCGAATCGCTCGAAGGCAAAAAAGGCCAGCCGCGTTTCAAGCCGCCGTTTCCCGCGAGCTTTGGTTTGTATGGCAAGCCCACCACCATCAACAACACCGAAACCTTCGCGGCCGTGCCTTGGATCATCCGCAACGGTGGTCAGGCCTACCTCGAGTGTGGCAAGCCCAACAATGGCGGCACCAAGATCTTCTCGGTCAGTGGCGATGTGGAGCGCCCCGGCAATTACGAAGTGCCCATGGGCACGCCGTTTGCCAAGCTTTTGGAGCTCGCCGGTGGTGTGCGCGGTGGTCGCCAACTCAAGGCCGTGATCCCCGGTGGCTCGTCTTCGCCGGTCATTCCCGCCGACTTGATGATGAAGCTGACCATGGACTACGACAGCATCGCCAAAGAGGGCGGTTCGATGTTGGGTTCGGGTGCGGTGATCGTGATGGACGAGACGCGCTGCATGGTCAAGTCTTTGAAGCGCCTGAGCTACTTCTACATGCACGAGAGCTGCGGCCAGTGCACCCCTTGCCGCGAGGGCACGGGTTGGTTGTGGCGCTTGGTCGACCGCATCGAGCGCGGCGAAGGCAAGCCCAGCGACATGGCCTTGCTCGACAACGTGGCAGAGAACATCATGGGCCGCACCATTTGTGCGTTGGGCGACGCAGCGGCCATGCCGGTGCGCGCCATGGTTAAACATTTCCGGCACGAGTTCGAGCACTGCATCGAACACAAACAGTGCTTGGTGACTTCAGACGTTTGAGCGGGTTAAAGGCAAAACAACATGGTTGAAATTGAACTCGATGGCCAAAAGGTCGAGGTGCCACCGGGCAGCATGGTCATGCACGCGGCCGAAAAAGCCGGCACCTACATCCCCCACTTTTGCTATCACAAGAAATTGTCGATCGCCGCGAACTGCCGCATGTGTTTGGTGGACGTTGAAAAAGCGCCCAAACCCATGCCCGCTTGCGCCACGCCCGTGACCGCGGGCATGGTGGTGCGCACCAAGAGCGACAAGGCCATCAAGGCCCAGCAGTCGGTCATGGAGTTCTTGCTCATCAACCACCCGCTCGATTGCCCCATCTGCGACCAAGGCGGTGAGTGCCAGTTGCAAGACTTGGCCGTGGGCTACGGTGCCTCGAAGTCGCGCTACGAAGAAGAAAAACGCGTGGTCTTCCACAAAGACGTGGGCCCGCTCGTGTCGATGGAAGAGATGAGCCGCTGCATCCACTGCACCCGCTGCGTGCGCTTCGGTCAAGAAATCGCCGGTGTGATGGAGCTCGGCATGAGCCACCGCGGCGAACACGCCGAGATCGAAACCTTTGTCGGTCAGTCGGTGGACTCTGAACTCTCGGGCAACATGATCGACATCTGCCCCGTCGGCGCGCTCACCAGCAAACCCTTCCGTTACCAAGCCCGCACTTGGGAACTCTCGCGCCGCAAGAGCGTGAGCCCGCACGACGCCACCGGCGCCAACCTGATCGTTCAGGTCAAGAACCACCGCGTCATGCGCGTGGTGCCTTTGGAAAACGACGCCGTCAATGAGTGCTGGATCGCCGACCGCGACCGCTACTCCTACGAAGCCTTGAACGGCGAAGACCGCCTGACCCAGCCCATGCTCAAGCAGGGTGGCGAATGGAAAACGGTCGATTGGCAAACCGCCCTGGAATACGTGGCCAACGGCCTGAAGCAGGTCAAGGCCGACCATGGCGCTTCGGCCATCGGTTTGCTCGCCAGCCCCCACAGCACAATCGAAGAGTTGGCTTTGGCCGGCGCTTTGGTGCGCGGCTTGGGCAGCGAGAACATCGATGCGCGTTTGCGCAGCGCCGACTTCAGCAACGTGGGTGCCTCCGGCACCGCGCGTTGGTTGGGCCGCTCCTTGGCGTCTTTGTCCAACGTGCAGCGCGTGCTGGTCGTGGGCTCGAATTTGCGCAAAGACCAACCCCTGATGGCCCAGCGCTTGCGCCAAGCCGTGCGCCACGGCGCGCAGCTCAGCGCCTTGGTGGCTCAGCCCATCGATTGGGCCATGCGCGTGCAGCAAACCTTGGTCGCCCCCTCGGCGCAGTGGGTCATGGCCTTGGCCGGTGTGGCCGCGGCCGTGGCCGAAGCCCAAGGTGTGGCCGCGCCCGTCAGCGGCACGCCTTCTGACACCGATCGCGCCATCGCCAAGTCCTTGATGGGCGGAGAAGACAAAGCCATCTTGCTCGGCAACGCCGCCGCTCACCACGAAAAAGCCAGCAGCCTCTTGGCCTTGGCGCAGTGGATCGGTGAGCACACCGGTGCCAGCGTCGGCTACTTGGGCGAAGCCGCCAACAGCGTGGGCGCCCCGTTGGTGCGTGCCGTGCCAGGGCAGGGCGGTCAAAACGCCAGCCAAATGCTGCGCGGTGGCCTGAAGGCCGCGGTCCTCTTGGGCGTGGAGCCCGGCTTGGACAGCGCCGCCGGTGGTCAAGGTTTGGTGGGCGCCGAGATGGTGGTCACCTTGAGCGCCTTCAAAACCAATATGGACCTCAGCGACGTGCTCTTGCCGATCGCCCCGTTCACCGAAACCTCGGGCTCTTTCGTCAACACCGAAGGCCGTTTGCAAAGCTTCCACGCCGTGGTGCGCCCCTTGGGCGAAGCCCGTCCGGCCTGGAAAGTCTTGCGCGTCTTGGGCAACCTCTTGGGCTTGAGCGGTTTTGACGCCGACTCGTCGCAAGCGGTCTTGGCCTCGGCTTTGCCGGGTGTTCGCGTGGGTGAGCTGGTGGACAGCGCCCGCTTGTCCAACGCCGTGGCCACGGCCATCGACACGCAAGCCGCCACGCTCGAGCCTTGCGTGGCCCCGATTTACCAACTCGATGGTCTGGTGCGCCGCGCGTCTTCGCTGCAGCTCACGGCCGATGCCCGCGCAGGAGTGGCCGCATGATCGACACGATGTACAACACCGGCCTGGGCTTGATCGCCGCGCCGTGGTGGGCCGAGGCCGCTTGGCCTGTGCTGTGGATCCTCATCAAAATCGTGGCCGTCTTGGCCCCGCTGATGGGCGCCGTGGCCTACCTGACTTTGTGGGAACGCAAGCTGCTGGGCTTCATGCAGGTGCGCTTGGGCCCCAACCGCGT
>DAISXI010000078.1:0-9772 GCA_036825935.1 Hydrogenophaga sp. | reverse complement strand
TGCGCCCGCTGATCGTGGTCATGGAAAACAAGTACTACCTCGACTGGTTCAATGAGAACGTCTTGGCCCGTGGCGCGCGCGCCTTGGGTACCGTCTTCTGGAAGGGCGGCGACCGCGGCGTCATTGAGGGCGGCGTGGTCAATGCGAGTTGGAAGTTGGTCGGTGCCGTGTCGTCGTGGGTGCGCCGCGCCCAGACCGGTTACCTCTACCACTACGCTTTGATGATGATCGTCGGCGTCTTCCTGTTCATGACTTACTTCGTCTGGCTCGCCAAATAAGGAGAATAAAAAATGGGTTTGCTGAGCCTTGCGATTTGGACACCGATTGCCGTCGGTGCGGTCTTGTTGGCCTTGGGCCGTGACCAGCATGTGCAACCGGTGCGCTGGTTGGCGCTGATCGGCGCCTTGGCCGCCTTCCTCGTGACCTTGCCTTTGTACAGCGGGTTCGAGATCGGCAGCGCGGCCATGCAGCACGTCGAAAAGGTCTTGTGGGTCCCGGCCTTCAACATCCATTACCACTTGGGTGTGGACGGTATTTCCTTGTGGTTGGTTTTGCTCACCGCCTTCATCACCGTGATCGTGGTGGTGGCCAGCTGGACCATCAGCGAGCGCGTGAACCAGTACATGGGCGCGTTCTTGATTTTGTCGGGCCTCATGATCGGTGTATTCAGCGCGCAAGACGCGATGCTGTTCTACGTCTTCTTTGAAGCCACGCTGATCCCCATGTACCTGATCATCGGTATTTGGGGCGGCCCGAACAAAATCTACGCCGCGTTCAAGTTTTTCCTCTACACCTTGCTCGGCTCTTTGCTGATGCTGGTGGCCTTGATTTACCTCTACAACCAGTCGGGCGGCAGCTTCGATTTGGCCACTTGGTACAAACTGCCTTTGGGCGATACCGCGCAAACCCTGTTGTTCTTCGCCTTCTTTGCCGCCTTTGCGGTGAAGGTGCCGATGTGGCCGGTGCACACCTGGTTGCCCGACGTGCACGTTGAAGCGCCCACCGGTGGCTCTGCCGTGTTGGCGGCCATCATGCTCAAGCTCGGTGCTTACGGCTTCTTGCGTTTCTCCATGCCCATCCTGCCCGATGCCTCGCAAGAGTGGGCTTGGCTCATGATCACCCTGTCTTTGGTGGCCGTGGTTTATGTGGGCTTGGTGGCCATGGTGCAGCAAGACATGAAAAAGCTGGTGGCTTATTCGTCGGTGGCACACATGGGCTTTGTGACCTTGGGCTTCTTCGTCTTCAGCGACCTGGGTGTCTCGGGCGGCATCGTTCAAATGATCGCCCACGGCTTTGTGTCGGCGGCCATGTTCTTGTCGATCGGCGTCTTGTACGACCGCGTGCACTCGCGTGAAATCGCCGATTACGGCGGTGTGGTCAACACCATGCCCAAGTTCGCGGCCTTTGCCTTGCTCTTCACCATGGCCAACTGCGGTTTGCCTGGCACCGCCGGTTTTGTGGGTGAGTGGATGGTGATCTTGGCGGCTGTGAAAGCCAACTTCTGGGTGGGCGCGTTGGCCGCCTCGGCCCTGATTTTTGGTGCGGCGTATTCCCTGTGGATGTTCAAGCGCGTGTACCTTGGCGAGCCTGCCAATGACCACGTCAAGGCTTTGTCCGACATCAACGGCCGTGAATTCTTGGTCATGTCGGTTTTGGCGGTGGCGGTGCTCTTCATGGGCGTCTACCCCAAGCCCTTCACCGACGTGATGGACGCCTCCGTCCTGGAGTTGCTGCGCCACGTGGCCATCTCCAAATTGCCCTGAGCGGTCGACCCTGACCGATTGAAGAACCGAATGCACAAGACACAAAGAGAGTGCCGACATGATTGACAACATCAGCTGGATCACGGCTTACCCTGAAATCCTTTTGCTGGGCATGGCGTGCGTGATCGCGCTGCTGGACTTGGGCGTGAAAACACCCCTGCGTGGCCTGACTTACGGCTTGACCCAGCTCACGCTGGCCGCCGTGGTGCTCTTGACCGCCACCTACGCCATGACCGGCGAGACCCTCTCGGGTTTTGGTGGCCAAGTGGTGAGCGATCCCATGGGCAATTGGCTCAAGGCCTGTGCGGCATTGGCCATGATGGTGACGTTCTCCTACGGTCGCGCCTATTCGGCCGATCGCGACATGTTGCGCGGCGGTGAGATCTTCACCCTGGGCTTGTTCTCTTTGCTCGGCATGTTCGTGATGATCTCGGGCAACCACTTCTTGGTGATCTACCTGGGCTTGGAACTCTTGACGCTCTCGGGTTACGCCTTGGTGGCCTTGCGCCGCGACAACGCCGACTCCAGCGAAGCCGCCATGAAGTACTTTGTGCTCGGTGCTTTGGCCAGCGGCTTCTTGCTCTACGGTTTGTCTTTGGTCTACGGCGCCACCGGCTCTTTGCAGTTGGGTGAGGTCATGAAGGCCATCGCCGGTGGCGAAGCCACCCTCAAAGGCTCGGCCCAGGTGCTGGTCTTGGGCTTGGTGTTTGTGGTCGCTGGTTTGGCCTTCAAACTCGGCGTGGTGCCCTTCCACATGTGGGTGCCCGACGTCTACCACGGTGCCCCCACCGCGGTGACCCTGATGATCGGTGGCGCGCCCAAACTGGCGGCCTTGGCCATCGTTTTGCGCATCTTGGTGGAAGGCCTGCAGCCGCTGGCCTTTGACTGGCAACAAATGCTGGGTGTCTTGGCGGTGTCGTCTTTGCTGATCGGCAACTTGGCGGCCATCGCCCAAACCAACCTCAAGCGCATGTTGGCGTTTTCCACCATCGCGCAAATGGGCTTCATGCTCTTGGCCTTGGTGGCCGGTGTGGTGCCCGGTGCGGCCGACAACACGGCCAATGCCTACGGTGCATCGATGTTCTACGTCATCACCTACGTGCTCACCACACTGGGCACCTTCGGGGTGATCTTGTTGTTGTCTCGCCGCGGCTTTGAGGCCGAGAACCTGTCCGACTTGGCTGGCCTGAACCGCCGCAGCCCGCTGTTCGCCGCGGTCATGGCGATCTGCATGTTTTCGCTCGCGGGCGTCCCGCCGATGGTGGGCTTCTACGCCAAGCTCTCGGTGTTGCAAGCCCTGATGGCCTCGTCGCAAGGCTGGGCGCTGTGGCTCGCCGTGTTCGCCGTGATGATGTCTTTGGTGGGCGCTTTCTACTACTTGCGTGTGGTCAAGGTCATGTACTTCGATGCACCGACGCAAACCGAGGCCGTGGGCGGCAGCACCGAGGTGCGCACCGTCTTGTCCATCAACGGCGCCATGGTCTTGGTGCTGGGCATCTTCCCCGGTGGCCTGATGACCTTGTGCGCCCAAGCTGTGTCGACCTTGGGCAAATAAACCATGAACACCGATGCACTGGTGTTGTTGGTGCTGCTGCTGGCGCTCGCCGCGGCCAATGCCCCGTTTTTGAACAACCGCTGGTTGTTGGTCTTGCCTCGCCATCAAGCGAAGCACGTCGGCATCCACGCCATGGAGTTGGTGGTGTGGTACTTCGTGGTGGGCGCGGTGGGCTTGGGTTTGGAGCAATACACAGGCCAAATCTACCCGCAAGGCTGGGAGTTCTACGCCACCACCGCCGCGCTGTTTTTGACCTTCGCTTTCCCCGGCTTCGTCTACCGCTACCTGTTCAAGCGCCACGCTTGATCGGACCATGAGCAGCGACGGCCTGAGCGAAACGCGCCTGTCGCAAACCACGGTTTTGCGCGGGGACTTTTTGCACGTGGTGCGCGACACCGTGCAGCTGCCCAACGGCCACACCGCCACGCGCGAATACGTGCTGCACCCCGGTGCCGTGATGGTGATCGCCTTGCTCGACGACGGCCGCGCTGTGATGGAACGCCAATACCGCCACCCCATGGGGCAGGTGATGATCGAATTCCCGGCCGGCAAACTCGACCCGAGCGAAAGCGCTTTGCACTGCGCGCAGCGCGAGTTGCGCGAAGAAACCGGCTACCAAGCCGCGCAGTGGGCGCGTGCCGGTGTGATGGCGCCCACCATCGGCTACGCCGATGAGCGCATCGAAATTTGGTTCGCCCGTGGCTTGCGCTTGGGCGAGCGCTCGCTCGACGACGGTGAGTTCTTGGACGTCTTCACCGCCACCCAATCCGAGCTCAACGCCTGGTGCCGCGACGGCCAGGTCATCGACGGCAAGACGCTGGTCGGCGCTTGGTGGTGGCAACAAGTCGCCTCGGGCCAGTGGCCCTTGGACTGGCAAGGCGCCTGAGGCTTCAGGGGTAGAGGCCGCGCAGATCGCGCGCGTGCAAGATGCGTTTGCAGGCCACGATGAAGGTGGCGGTGCGCAGGCTCACGCGGTGTTCGTCGGCCACTTGCGCCACCACTTGGAAAGCGTCTTGCATGATCTTGACCAAGCGCGCGTTGATCTCGTCTTCGCTCCAAAAGAAGCTCGAGAAATCCTGCACCCATTCAAAGTAGCTCACCGTCACGCCACCGGCGTTGGCGATCACATCGGGCACCACCAAGACACCGCGCTCGTGCAAGATGTCGTCGGCCTCGGGTGTGGTCGGGCCGTTGGCGCCTTCGATCACCATCTTGGCTTGGATGCGCCCCGCGTTGGTGTGGGTGATTTGTTGCTCCAGCGCGGCCGGGATCAGGATGTCGCAAGGCACGTCCCAAAACGCGTCCTTGGCCAACACCTCGGCTCCCTCAAAACCGCCCACGCTGCCGGTGCGCGCCACGTGCGCGAGCAAGGCCATCACGTCCAGACCCGCTTCGCGGTAAATGGTGCCGCCGTGGTCTTGCACCGCCACCACACGTGCGCCGGCTTGGGCGAACAATTTGCCCGCGATGCCGCCCACGTTGCCAAAGCCCTGCACGGCCACGCGCGCTTGCGTGACGTCCATGCCGATGCGCTTGGCCGCTTCCACGCCCACGGTGAAGACGCCGCGGCCGGTGGCCTCGCGCCGACCCAGTGAGCCGCCGAGGTCGATCGGTTTGCCGGTCACCACGCCAGTGGCGGTGGCGCCTTCGTTCATGGAGTAGGTGTCCATCATCCACGCCATGATTTGCTCGTTGGTGTTCACATCGGGCGCGGGGATGTCTTTGGTCGGGCCAATGATGATGCCGATCTCGCTGGTGTAGCGCCGCGTCATGCGCTCGAGCTCGCCCATGGAGAGCTGGCGCGGGTCGACCCGAATGCCGCCCTTGGCGCCACCGTAAGGCACGTTGACGGCGGCGTTCTTGATCGACATCCAAGCCGACAAGGCCATCACCTCGGACAACGTCACGTCTTGGTGAAAGCGCACGCCGCCTTTGCCGGGGCCGCGGCTGGTGTTGTGTTGCACGCGGTAGCCCTCGAAGTGGGCGATGGTGCCGTTGTCCAGGTGGATCGGCACGTCCACGATCAGCGCGCGCTTGGGCCGCTTGAGCGTGTCGACCCAGCGCGCCAAGTTGCCGAGGTAGGGCGTGACGCGGTCGACCTGCTGCAGGTAAACGCCCCAAGGGCCGAGTTTGTGGGGGTCAAGGTAGGAGAGCAAAGCTTCGTTCATGTCGTTCCTGTTGGGAGGTGTCAAGGTGACGCGAAGCTTACGCAGGGCGCTTGGGCTTGTCCAAGGCCGAGTGGGGATTGGGTTATGCAGGCTGTGCATACCTAGGCAAAGACCCCAAGCGCTGCGGGTGTTGTGCGGCCCAGACCGGCGTGCGCTTAGAATGCAGGCTTCACCGGGGGTGCCTGGGCTTGCAAAAGCCCAAGGCTGAGAAATACCCCTCTCACCTGATCTGGGTTGTGCCAGCGTAGGGAGCGTGATGCGAATGCCCAACAACCGCTGTGCGGCCCAACGGCTTTCTCTTTCATGCCCCGAGCGGGCGTGTTTTAAAGAAAGGCGGTTTGGTATGCAACGGCGGTTTTTTGTTTTGGTCTCCACTGCTTTGGCGGCACTGTGCGTGGCCGGCGCGGCCCACGCGCAAACCACGCTGCGCGTGATGACGCACAGCTCCTTCGACCTGCCCAAGCCTTTGCTGGCGCAGTTCGAAAAAGACGCGGGCGTGAAGCTGCAAATCATCAAGGGCGGCGACGCCGGCGAGATGCTCAACAAGCTCATCCTGTCCAAAGCCTCGCCCGTGGCCGATGTGGTCTACGGCATCGACAACACCTTGCTGCCGCGCGCATTGGCCGCGGGCATCGTGGACAGCGACATCGGCTCCATCGCTCAACGCGCGGCCGATGCGGCCATGTCCGAGCAGGCCGATCGCAGCGGCGTGCACGGCGGCGTGGTGCCCATCGACGTTGGCTTTGTGAACCTCAACATCGACAAGGCTTGGTTCGAGAAAAAAGGCTTGGCCTTGCCCAAAACCTTGCAAGACTTGGCCACGCCCGCCTACCGCGATTTGCTGGTGGTGCCCAACCCCGCCACGTCCAGCCCGGGCCAAGCCTTCATGCTGGCCACCATCGCCGGCTTGGGCGAAACCGCCGCCTTCGATTGGTGGGGCCAGATGCGCGCCAACGGCGTCAAGGTGGTCAAGGGCTGGAGCGAGGCCTACTACACCGAGTTCACGCGCAACGGTGGCACCCGCCCCATCGTGGTGAGCTACGCCACCAGCCCAGCGGCCGAGGTGTTCTACAGCAAAGAAAACATCAGCACCTCACCCACGGCCAACCTGTTCTTGGCCGGCGGTGTGTTTCGCCAAGTCGAGGGCGCGGCCTTGCTCAAGGGCGGCAAAGCCCGCGAGGCTGGGGTGAAGTTCATCGCCTTCTTGCGTTCGACCCCGGTGCAGCAAGCCTTGCAAACCACCATGTGGATGTACCCGGCCGAGCCTGGCGTGGCCCTCGACCCGGTGATGCAACACGCGCAAGCGCCCGCGCGTTTTGAATCGCTGCCCCTGAAAACATTGACCGAGCAGGCCGGTGCTTGGCAGCAGCGCTGGACGCGGGTGGTGCTGAAGTGATTCGCCAACGCCGCCACGCCCTGTGGCTGGCGGCACTGCCTGTGTTGGTGGTGGTCTTGGCCTTGGCCGCGCCGGTGGCGCGTTTGCTGGGTCAAGGCCTGTGGGGCGATCCGGTGGCGGGCATGGCCACGAGCGACAGTGGGCCATGGTGGCAGGACGCGCACCTGCGCTTTCGCGTGGGCTGGACGCTGGTGCAAGCGCTGGCCACGTGTGTGCTGTGTTTGGTGCTGGGCCTGCCCATGGCTTGGGTCTTGGCGCGGCTGGAATTTCGTGGGCGGCTGTGGTGGCAGCGTGCGTTGATGCTGCCCTTTGTGGTGCCCACGTTGGTGGCGGCGCTGGGCGTGTTGTCGCTCTGGGGGCCACGCGGTTGGCTGGGCGAACCCTTGGCGCAGATGGGTTGGTCCTTGGCCGACACGCCTTGGCTGCTGCTCTTGGGCAATGTGTTTTTCAACCTGTGTTTGGTGGTGCGCGCCGGCGTGGACGGTTTGGCGCGGGTGAGCGCACGCCAACTGGCGGCGGCACGCACCTTGGGCGCCACGCCGTGGCGTGCGTTTTGGCGGGTGGAGTGGCCGGTGGTGGCGCCGTGGTTGGCGTCGGCGCTGTGCTTGGTGTTTTTGTATTGCTTCACCGGTTTTGGTTTGGCGCTGGTGCTCGGCGGCCAGCGCTGGGCCACGGTGGAGGTGGAGATTTACACGTTGGTGGCGCACGAGCTGGCTTTGGGGCCGGCGGCGCGTTTGGCCGTGGCCATGCTGGCGCTGACCGCGGGCGTGGCTTGGGCCTATGCCTGGGTGGAGCGTCGCTTGGCCAGCCCTGGGCGGGTGGTGCCCGTGCCGCGCCAAGCTTTGGCGGGCCGCGCGGCGTGGGGCTGGTGGTCGCTGTCGCTGTTGACTTGGTTGCTGCTGTGTGGCGCGCCCTTGCTCGCGCTCTTGGTGCAAGGGGTGCACGCGGCGGTGTGGGGGCAGGGCGCGTCGGTGTGGGCCGATGTCGACGTGCGCTTGGCCTTGGGCAACACCTTGCGCTTCACCGCCATGGCCTTGGCGGTGGCCACGGTCTTGGGCGTGTTGCACGCCTTGGCCGGCCAGGCCATGCGCCGCTGGGCCGCGCCGGCACTGGCTTGGCGCGCCAGCGCATACGCGCCGCTGGTGGTCTCGCCCGTGGCTTTGGCTTTTGGTTTTTTGCTGTTGTACCCACAGTGGTTGGCCAGCTTGCCGCTCTTGGTCTTGGCCTACGCGCTGCTCGCCTACCCCTTTGTGGCCAAGGCCTTGGCCGCCGCGCTCGACGCCTTGCCCGCGCAATACGCGCAGGCCGCGGCCAGCTTGGGCGCGTCGCCTTGGCGGGTCTGGTGGCGCGTGACGCTGCCACTGGTCTTAAGCGCGCTGCGCCGTGGTGTGGCTTTTGCCGCGGCCACCATGCTGGGCGAGTTTGCGGTCTCGCTGCTCTTGTCGCGCCCCGAGTGGTTGACCTTGACCACCTTGATTTACCAGCGCTTGGGCCGCCCTGGTGCGGCCAACCTGGACACGGCTTGGGTGCTCTCGGCCGGGCTCATGGTCTTGGCGCTGTGTGTGTTTGTGTTGATTGAGGGGCGCCCCCGGCGAGAATCGAAGCATGCTTGAACTGCGCAACATCACCCACCACTGGAGCGGCCCGAACGGCCAGCGCCAGCCCCTGCTGCGCGGCGTGAGCCTGTCGGTGGCACCCGGCCAAACCGTGGCCCTGCTGGGCGCGTCGGGCAGCGGCAAAAGCACGCTGCTCAACATCATCACGGGGCTTGAAACCCCCGAAACTGGCAGCGTGTGGCTGGACGGCCAAGACATCAGCGACTGGCCGCCCGAGCGCCGCCGCTTGGCCCTCATGTTCCAAGACTTCGCGCTGTTCCCGCACCTGAACCTCCAAGACAACGTGGCCTTTGGTTTGGTGGAGCAGGGCGTAGCGCGTACCGTTGCGCGCTCGCGCGCCGATGGCTTGTTGCAACGCTTTGGTCTGGGCGGGCGCGGCCGGGAGCGCGTGGGCACCTTGTCGGGCGGTGAACAGCAGCGCGTGGCCTTGGCCCGTGCCCTGATCACGCAGCCGAGCGCCTTGTTGCTCGACGAGCCATTCTCTGCACTCGACGCCGATTTGCGTGCCGATTTGCGCGCCGAATTCGCCCATCGCATCGCCGAGCACGGCATGCGCGCGGTCTTGGTCACACACGACGAAGCCGAGGCCCGAGCCATGGCCAGCGCGGCTTGGCGCTTGCAAGACGGGGTGTTGCACGCTGGTTGGTGAGGGCGCCAGGTGGGAACGAGCCGCCCCGTCCACTACACTTGGAGACCCGGATCGCCATGGCGGCGAGTCCCAACACGCAAGGAGCAGCCCATGGGCGCACAGTGGAAAGCCAAAGGCAAGGCACAAGCCGCAGACGCCAGAGGCAAATTGTTTGGTCGCTTGGCCAAAGACATCATGATCGCGGCCCGCAACGGCCCCGACCCCTCGGCCAATTCGCGCCTGCGTTTGGTGGTCGAGCAAGCCCGCAAGGTCTCCATGCCCAAGGAAACGCTGGAGCGCGCCATCAAAAAAGGCGCGGGCCTCTTGGGCGATGCGGTGAGCTTTGACCGCGTGATTTACGAAGGCTTTGCGCCGCACCAAGTGCCGGTGATGATCGAGGTGCTGACCGACAACGTCAACCGCAGCGCCTCCGACATGCGTGTGTTGTTCCGCAAGGGCCAGCAAGGCACCAGCGGTTCGGTGTCGTGGGACTTCAACCACGTGGGCATCATCGAGGCCGAACCCGCCGCCGCTGGGGCCGATCCAGAACTCGCGGCCATCGAAGCGGGCGCACAAGACTTTGAGCCCGCCGACGAAGACGGCGTGACGGTGTTCATCACCGAAGCCACCGACCTGGACTTGGTCA
>DAISXI010000077.1:0-9823 GCA_036825935.1 Hydrogenophaga sp. | reverse complement strand
CTCGCGCGGATCGAAGGCGCGTTTGACGCCGAACATCAGCGCGTTTTCTTCGGCTGAAAACTGCACGCACATGCTGTTGAGCTTCTCGATGCCCACGCCGTGTTCGCCCGTGACGGTGCCGCCCATGGCCACGCTGGTTTCCAAAATCTCAGCACCGAACAGCTCGCAGCGGCGCAGCTGATCGGGGTCGTTCGCATCGAACAAGATCAGCGGGTGCAGGTTGCCGTCGCCGGCGTGGAACACGTTGGCGCAGCGCAGCTGGTATTTCTTTTCCATCTCGGCAATGGCCAGCAGGATGTCGGCCAAGCGCTTGCGCGGGATGGTGCTGTCCATGCACATGTAGTCGGGGCTGATGCGCCCGCTGGCGGGGAAGGCGTTTTTGCGCCCGCTCCAAAAGCGCAGGCGCTCGGCCTCGTCGCGGCTGACCGCGATCGCGGTGGCGCCCGCGTTGCGCAGCACATCGCTCATGCGGCCGATTTCTTCTTCCACCTCTTCGGGCGTGCCGTCGCTCTCGCACAGCAAAATTGCCTCGGCGCTCAGGTCGTAGCCGGCCTTGACGAAGTCCTCCACGGCGGCGGTCATGGGCTTGTCCATCATCTCCAAACCGGCGGGGATGATGCCCGCGGCGATCACCGAGGCCACGGCGTCACCGGCTTTGCGCATGTCGTCAAAACTGGCCATGATGCAGCGCGCCAATTGGGGCTTGGGCACGAGCTTGACGGTGACCTCGGTCACCACGGCCAGCATGCCCTCGCTGCCAATGACCACGGCCAGCAGGTCCAAGCCTGGGGCGTCCAGGGCGGTGCTGCCAAAGGTCACGGCTTGGCCGTCCATGGTGAAACCCTTGACCTGCAAGATGTTGTGCAGCGTCAAGCCGTATTTCAGGCAGTGCACACCGCCCGAGTTCTCGGCCACGTTGCCGCCGATGGTGCAGGCAATTTGGCTGGACGGGTCGGGCGCGTAATACAGGCCGTGCGGCGCAGCGGCCTCGGAAATCGCCAAGTTGCGCACACCGGCTTGCACCACAGCGGTTCGCGCCTCGGGGTCGATGCGCACGATTTGGTTGAACTTGGCCAACGACAGCGTCACGCCCATGGCGTGGGGCATGGCGCCGCCCGACAATCCAGTGCCCGCGCCGCGCGCCACCACGGGGATGTCGCGCTCGTGGCAAGCCTTGAGCACCGCGGCCACTTGGGTTTCGGTCTCGGGCAAGGCCACGGCCAAGGGCCGCTGGCGGTAGGCGGTCAGGCCATCGCACTCATAGGGCACGGTGTCTTCGTTGTGCCAGAGCAAGGCGTGCGCGGGCAAAACCGCTTGCAGGGCTTGCACCACCTCGGTGAGGCGGCGGGCGCGTTCGTGGGTGGCGAATTCGGGGATGGGCGCGTTCATGACGGTCAGTTTAGGCCAAAGCCCCGGCGCCGGCGTGAAGAAACTTACAAGCCTTGATGAAAGCCGCTGGGCTCAAAGCAGGGCTTTTTTGAGCCATTCAGCAAAGGCTGCGCACTCCCAGCGCTCCATGGCCCCGGTGCGCCAGCACAGGTAGTGCGCGTGGGGGCTGGGCACGCGGCGGTCGAACAGGGGCACCAAGGTGCCGTTGTCCAACCAAGGCGCAGCCAATTTCAAGCGCAAAAGGGCCACGCCCATGCCGGCGGCTGCGCCGTCGCACATCAGGCCGATGTCGTTGAACTGCGAGCCCTCGGTTGGCTCGGGCCAGTCCAGGTCGTGGGCGGCGAACCAGGTGCGCCAAGGCTCCAAGGGACTGCGCAGCAGGGGTAAGGAGCTGAGGTCGTCGCTGTTTTCAAAGGGGCCGTGTTCGCGCACAAAAGCGGGTGAGGCCATGGGCGTCACGTCGTCCTTGATCAGGCACACGTGCTCCACATCGGCGTAGCGCCCGGTGCCAAAACGCACCGTGAGGTCAGCGTCTTCGGCCACCACATCGAGCAGTGGGATGCTCACCTGCAGCGTCAGGTCGATCTCGGGATAGGTTTCGCCGAACTGTTTGAGACGCGGCATCAAGATCGAACGCGCGAAGGTCGGCGTGACCGCCAGGCGCAATTTGCGCCGACCGGGCGCCATGGCGTTGGTGGGGAATTTTTGCAGGGTGTTGAGCCCGTCGCGCACGTGCGCCAAGTATTCGCTGCCTTCGGTGGTGAGCGAAAAATCCGCCCGGCCAAAGAGCTTGACGCCCATGATCTGTTCGAGCTGCTTGATGCGGTGGCTCACCGCGCTGGGGGTCACGCACAGCTCTTCGCTGGTTTGCGTGACGCTGCGTAACCGCGCCAATGCCTCAAACGTGAGCAAGCATTGGATGGGTGGGATGCGGATGGTCATGGTGTGATGGGGGGACTGAGCCGTGTCAACCCATTGTCGCAGGAAGCCCTGGGGGTGGGGTTTGTTCGGCTTGGCGCACCCATGGGCGAGATGTCAAAATGTTGAATACTTTTTTCTAGGAGACTCTTCCCCATGGCCTTCAACGACATCCGCATGGACAGCCACTGGCTGCCGTTTACCCCCAACCGCAGCTTCGCCAGTGACCCGCGCATCTTCGTGGCCGCCGACGGCATGCATTTCACCACCCACGACGGTCGTCAGGTCATCGACGGTATTTCCAGCCTGTGGTGCGTGGGCGCGGGCCACAACCGCAAGCCCATCAACGAGGCGATCAAAAAACAACTCGACACCTTGGACTACGGCACCGCCTTCAGCGCCAGCAACGACAAAGCCTTTCGCGCCGCCGACATGATCGCGGGCATGGCGCCCGGTGACCTCAACAAGGTCTTGTTCTGCAACTCCGGTTCTGAGGCCGCTGACACCTCTTTGAAGGTGGCCTTGGCCTACCACCGCGCGCGTGGCGAAGGCCACCGCAACATCTTCATTGGCCGCGAGCGCGGCTACCACGGCGTGGGCTTTGGTGGCATGAGCGTGGGCGGCATCCCGGCCAATCGCAAGGTGTATGGCCCCAGCTTGTTGCCGCGCGTCGACCACATGCGCTTCATTCACGACCCGGTCAACCACGCCTACATCCACAACCAAGAACCGGTCTGGGCGGAGGACCCGCTGATCGAACTCGAAACCCGCATTTTGACTTTGCACGACCCCAGCAACGTCGCAGCCGTCATCGTCGAGCCCGTGGCCGGCAGCGCGGGCTGGTACATCCCACCCCAGGGTTACCTCAAGCGCTTGCGCGAGATTTGCGACAAGCACGGCATCTTGTTGATTTTTGACGAGGTCATCACCGGCTTTGGCCGCATGGGAACCAACTTCGCGTCCGACTACTACGGTGTCGTGCCCGACATGCTCAACTTTGCCAAGTGTGTGACCAACGGTGTCATCCCACTGGGCGGTGTGATTTGTCGCCAGCACATTTACGACGCCATGATGGGCGCCCACGGCAGCGCGCCCGAGCACGCCATCGAGTTTTTCCACGGCTACACCTACTCGGGCCACCCCGTGTCGTGTGCGGCCGCCATCGCCACTTTGGAGTTGTTCCAAGAAGAAAACCTCTTCGCCCGTGCTGGCGAGATGGGCCATGTCTTGGGCGACGCCATGCACAGCGCGCTCAAAGGCTTGCCCAACGTCATCAGCATCCGCAGCTTGGGTCTGGCTGCGGTGGTCGAGCTCTCGTCCATTGCTGGCTTGCCGGGCAAACGGGCATTTGACGTGTTCATGGATTGCTTTCACCGCGGTGTGTTGGTGCGTCACGCGGGAGAAAACTTGGTGTTTGCGCCGCCTTTCATCGTGGAGAAGTCGCACATCGACACCATGGTGAACGTGTTGGCCGACGCCATCAAACGCAACGCCTGATCTCGTTAGCGCGGCCGCGCCAACTCGGCGCAGTGGTCGCGCTCGGGTGTGGGCGGTGTGGCCCAAATCGCATCGGTCATACCTTCAATGCCGGCGTGGGGTGCGCCAGCGCGCATCCACACCACATGGGCTTGCTGCGCCAAGGCCTCGGGCCAAAACAGCGGGATGCCACGGTCGCGTTTGACGTGTTCGGCCCCCGCGACCAACAGCACCGTTTTTCCTGGACGCAACCAGCGCTCAGCGGTTCGGGCCATGCGCGCGTCGCGGGCGATTTGGATGCGCGCCATGCCCGGCACTTGCGATTCGGGGAGGAGCCCACAGTGGCTGCTCACCATGCGCTTGCGGTGATCGACCAACACCCCAGCGGGCACCCGAGCATCCCATTGTCCGTCGCGCATGACCGCACCCATGGCTGAGCGCGGCAGGTTCGCGCCCACCACCGGCACGCCCAATTGCACCGCTTGCATCACCACTGGGCCGTAGCGTTGCCAAGGCCAGCCTGCGTCGTTCCAACGCAAGCGCTCGCGAACTTGGGCGTCGGTGGCGTCGTTGGGCAATCCAGAAGTGTTGGCGCCGTCATCGGCCATCTCCAACACCAAGGCCGACAGACCGGGGGATTGCGCCAATCGAAGCACGGCCCTGCGCGCCAGTGCTTGGTGTTCATCGGCATCGTGTTGTTCGCCCAGCAAGACCATGGGGGCTTGGGTGGGCAGCGAGTTCACATGGGAGCGCCAACGTTCATCGGGGGTGGCGCAGGCGCTCAGCCACAGCACAGCGCCCAATGGCGCAAGGCGCCTAAGCAGCATGGGGCGCTTCAGTGCACCACGACGGGCATTTGGGCCAGGCTGGCGTAGCGCTCGAGCATGTCTTCCACCTCGTCTTGCGACGGGGTGTTTTGTTGCCAAGCGCTGATGTGTTGCTGGAACATTTCGGCCCATGAGCCGTCGAGGTAGACCTCTTTGCCCGAGCGCTTGTCCACGATTTCAAAACCGTGGCGCGGCAGCTGGGGTGGGGCGTCCTCGTCGACGTCGGCGGCGTCAACCGCGTTGGCCAAGATGTGGACCACGGCGAAGGATTCTGAGTCGTAGACGGTGTTCATGACCAAAGTCCTTGTGTTTGTGCTGAGTTCTTATGGGACAGCTTACATGGAAAACGGAAGGGTTGGCGGTGCATGGCCATTAAGTGGGGTGGCGGTGTGTTTTTTCAAGGCGCCAGGACCAAACGCTGGTCCAGCCAGTCGCCGTTGCTTTGGGTGATGCGAATGCGCACGGGCAGGTGTTGCAGCGTGGGTGCCATCCACAGCTCAATGGTGTTGTCGCGTTCGTTCATGGCTGGACGCGTCAGGTGGCGCGCAGTCACGCTGGCCTTGGGCAACGCCAGGGTCTCCAGCTCGCCCACCTGCCAGCGCCAATTTTCCACCTCGCGCGAACTGGCCACGGGCATGCTCAACCCTTGGCCCACCTCAAAGTCTTGTGGATTCGCTTGCATGCGCACGGCCAATTGCAGGATCACACTCAGGCGATCTTGGGTGCCGGGCAGCAAAGGGGCATCCGGTCGGTTGCGACTGAAGCGCACACGCTGGCCCTCGTAATCGAAGTGGGTGGCAGCGTCGTCGCGTTGCCGTTCGCCAAAGCGTTCGGGCATCAAGCCCTGCGGGCCGATGCGCCCCACGCTGGTTTGGCTTCGTGTGCCCAACAAGACCATGCGCACCGCCAAAGACGCGTCGTAGCGACCATCCTTGACGGTCCACTCCAACAAGCCCTCCGCAAACACATTGCGGCCTTTGACTTCGCCGGTGATGTCGTACACCAACCGCGTTTGCGATGGCGGTACGGGAATTGGCTTGGCTGGGGTGCTGGGCTTATCGGGTTCGGTTGTATCCGAGGTCGGTGGGCTGGGCTCACGGGTGTTGGCTGCCCCCAGTGTGTCGGGTGGTTCGGTGGGCGCGGGCTGAGGCTGAGGCTGAGGCTGAGGCTGAGGCTGAGGCTGAGGCTGAGGCTGAGGCTCTTCGGCTGGGGTAGGCGCTGGTGGTGTGGGTTGGGCCGCCACCGGAGGGCTCGGCGCGGATGGCTTGGGGGCCTGCGGCGGGCTGGCCACCCACCGCACCGCGGTCACCCTTCGTGTGGTGTTATCGGTGGTGTTGGTGTCGGTCGGCGGTGTGAGCAGCGCAGCCGGCGACACGCTGGTCGTGGCTCGGCGCTCTTGGGTCAGGGCCGGGAAGTCGAGCAACAGGGCCGCGTGGGCCAATACCACGAGCGCGATCAGCCACCACAAGGCTCGTCGCGGGATACCGGTGCTGGGGTGGCCTAAAATTTGGCCATCTGGAGAATTGCGCATGAAACTGGCCACGTACAAAGACGGCTCACGGGATGGACAACTGGTGGTGGTCAGCAAAGACCTGAGCACGGCCCATTATGCGACCGGCATCGCCCACACGCTGCAACAAGCCTTGGACGATTGGAACTTCATCGCGCCGCAGTTGGAAGACCTCTACAGCACCCTCAACCAAGGCAAAGCTCGCCACGCCTTTGCCTTCGATCCGGCCTTGTGCATGGCGCCGTTGCCGCGCGCCCACCAATGGGTGCAAGGCAACGCCTACGCTTCCCACCACGCCCTGACGCGCGGCACAGACGCCGACAAAGATTTGACCCTGCAATGGGGCAGCAGCGCCGCGTTCTTGGGCGCCACCGACGCCGTGGTCTTGCCAGGCGACGCGCCGCGTGCGGACTTCGCGGCCGGTTGGGCCGCCATCACCGGTGATGTGGCGCAGGGCGTGGCGACGGGCGATGCCATCGACGGCGTGCGTTTGTTGGCCTTGGTGAATGCTTGGCTGGTGCCAGAAGCGCAGCAGATCGGTGCGCCTTGGGCGGCCTTCTCGCCCGTGGCGGTCACGCCCGACGAGTTGGGCGAGGCGTGGTCGCGCGGGCGCGTGCACCTGACGCTGCAGACCCGCTGGAACGAACGCAAGGTGGGTTTGTGCGATGCCGCTGTGGGCATGACTTACCACATGGGCGCTTTGATCGCGGCGGTGGCGGCCCACCGCCCGGTGCGCGCCGGCACGGTGGTCGGCACCGGCCCGGTCAGCAACCCCGCCGCCGCCGACAGCGGAGCCAACCGCTGGCCCAAGGGTTACCACAGCGTGGCCGAGAAGCGGGCGATGGAAATGGCCATGGACGGCGCTGTCAGCACCGATTGGGTGGCGCCGGGCGAGCGCGTGGCGGTTGAAGCCAAAGGCGCCGATGGCCAGAGCGTCTGGGGCACCCTCGAGCAGGGTTTGCCGCCCACGCCTGAGCCTCAGTAAATCTGGTTCAGGTCGGCGAAGCCTTTGACCTCGATCGGGTTCTTGAACGGGTCGAGGAAAAACATCGTCCACTGTTCGCCGGGCTTGCCCTCAAAGCGAATTTGCGGCTTCATCACGAAGTCGATGCCAGCGGCCGTGAGGCGGTCGGCCAAGGCGCGCCAGTCCGGCAGGTTCAGCACCAAACCAAAGTGCGGCATGGGCACCAGGTGACCGCCCACCTTGCCGGTGTTTTGGGTTTTGAAGGGCTCACCCAGGTGCATGGAAATTTGGTGACCAAAGAAGTCAAAGTCCACCCAGGTGTCGGTGCTGCGGCCTTCTTGGCAACCCATCACATCGCCGTAAAAGCGGCGAGCGGCGTCCAAGTCGGTCACGTTGAAGGCGAAGTGAAACAGGCTTTTCATGGTGAACAGCTTACAACAGCTGTCAGCCCCAAGTCGGGTGGCTTGGGGTTTAATGGATTTAGTTTGTCCCATGCTCAGGAGCGCCACCATGTCCACCACCCCCGGCTTTGATTTCACCCAGTTCGTTCCCGGGTTCGATTTCTTGAAAAACTTGGGCGCCGGCACGGGTGGCTCTGCCAACGCCGCCAGCGCTTGGATCGCCCCCACGATGGACCCCGAAGAGTTGGACAAGCGCATCCAAGAACTCAAGACCGTGCAATTTTGGCTGGAGCAAAACGCCAAAGCCTTGGGAGCGACCATCCAGGCCATGGAGGTGCAGCGCATGACGCTGAGCACCCTCAAGAGCATGAACATGAATTTCCAAGACATGGTCGATGCCGCCAAACCCACGGCCGCGGCGGACCAGGCGGGCGCCGAACCCGCCGCCCCCGGCGTGGACCCCGCGCAGTGGTGGAACGCCTTGACCCAGCAGTTCCAAAACATCGCCAGCCAAGCCGTGCAAGACATGGGGCAACACGCTCAGGCCCACGCCGCGCCCAGCGCCAGCAAAGCCCAACCCAAGGCCAAACCCGCCGCCAAAACGGCTCGCAAGCCCGCAGCCAAAACAGCTGCCAAACGCAAACCCGCCGGTCGATGAAACGCTTCGTTCACGCCCACGCCACGCACCCGCAGTGGCGCATGGCCGCCGCATTGGTGCTGGCGCAGTTGCGCGCGCAAATGGCCTTGCCCGATCACGCCGCCGCGCCGCCGCTGGGTGTCCTTTACATCACCGACCTGTACGCCGCCGATGCGCAAGCCCTGCTCGACCACCTCAGCGCCGAACTGCCCGAGGTGACCGACTGGGTGGGCACCACCGGCATCGGCATCGTGGCCAACAACGTCGAGTACTTTGACGAAGGTGCGCTCGCCGTCATGCTCTGCGACGTGCCGGTGGACCAATACCGCGTGTTCAGTGGCGTGGCGCCGCTGTCGCCCAGTGGCCGCGCCGGGGCGGCGGGCTTTGTGGCCCACACCGCGCTGATTCATGCCGATGCTCATGCCAGCGAGCTCGACGAACTGATCACCGAAATGGCCGAGCGCACCACCAGTGGACACGTGTTCGGTGGCCTGTCGAGCGGCCGAGGCTCGGTCGTGCAGTTTGCCTTGAGCAGCGCGGGGCAATTGGTTGGGCAAGGTGCTTCCAGCGCGGTCTTGCGCGGGGGCTTGAGTGGCGTGGCGTTTTCGCCCGAGGTGGCCTTGGTGTCCCGCGTCACCCAAGGCGCACAGCCTTTGGGGCCCACCCGCACCGTCACCGAGGCCGAACGCAATGTCGTCTACGCCCTCGACGGCGAACCTGCTTTGGACGTCATGTTGCGCGACCTCGCCATTTCACTCGACCACCCCGAAGCCGCGATTGCCCGTGTGCGGCGCAGCTTGGTGGGTTTGGTTTTGCCCGATGCCTTGCCTGAGCCCCGATCGGGTTTGCACGTGGCAGGGCAATTTGGCTCGGATGTGCTGGTGCGGCACTTGGTGGGCTTGGACCCCGAGCGACGGGGCGTGGCCATCGCCGCCACCGCCCCAGTGGGCACGCGATTGACCTTTTGTGAGCGCCACGCCGCCGCCGCCCGCGCCGACCTCATGCGCATGTGCGCCGAAATCCGAGAAGAGCTCGAAACCGCCTCGGTGTCGGACGAGCAGTGGTCCGACCCCCTCCAAGCCGAACCCGCCCGCCCCATCTTGGGCGCGGTCTACATCAGCTGCGTGGGCCGTGGCGGCCCCCACTTCGGTCAGCCCAACGCCGAAATGCAGCTGGTTCGTCACGCGCTGGGCGACGTGCCCTTGGTGGGCTTTTTCGGCGCCGGCGAAATCGCCCACCGGCAGGTGCATGGGTACAGCGGGGTGTTGACGGTGTTTGTGGGGGAGTGAATCCGCTGTCGATTCAGTCGATGCCCCTGGCCCGATCCGCCTTGAACTGCGCCTGAAACGCCGCAAAGCGCCCCTGCTCCAGCGACGCTCGCACCTCGCTCATGAGGTTCAAGTAGTAGTGCAGGTTGTGGATGGTGGCGAGCATGGGGCCGAGCATTTCGCCGCAGCGGTCCAGGTGGTGCAGGTAAGCGCGTGAGAAACCTTCGCGCCCGCCGTCGTCCCAGCTCACGCCGCTGCGCCCCGCACAGGCCGTGCAGGTGCAGGTGGTGTCCAGTGGGCGGTGGTCCATTTTGTGGCGTGCGTTGCGGATCTTCAGGTCGCCGAAGCGGGTGAACAGGGTGCCGTTGCGGGCGTTGCGGGTGGGCATGACGCAGTCGAACATGTCCACGCCATCGGCCACGCCTTGCACCAA